>NZ_WEZF01000007.1 GCF_009177065.1 Tautonia marina | reverse complement strand
GATCGCGTCTCGCCATGGCTGATCTTATTCCTTTGCTGATGGCACAAGCGAGGAACACAAACTACTTACATAATCTTTATAGATGCTTGGAGCATGGCCGTGAGTCTCATGGTTGACGAAATGCAACGCGCTAGGTGAGGGACTGGCGCTCCACGATGGATGCTGCTGCCGTTCCTCGCATGAGGATCACCGATGCAATCCCTTCGTCCAGGCCCTGACCAGGCCAATCCTTTCCAGGAGCCCGAGACCTCGATCCGCGCCGATCGCCCGCGTCCCCGGTGGCGATGGCCCGGGCCGCTGGGCTGCTTCGCCCTGATCTGGGTGGGCCTGGCCGTGGGAATCCTGGCCACGATCGACGGCAACCTCGGCAAGGAAGATGCCGCGATCTACGGCTTCCCCTTCCCCTACCGAAGTGTGCCCCGCGCGACGGCCCCGCCCGGAAGTCCTCCCGGGTGGTTCTCCCCCGTGACTCTGGCCGCCGATTTGGCCATCATCGCGGCGATGCTCGCCGCGTCGGTCGCCGTCGCGCAACACCTGTCCGACCCCCTCGGCCTGCCCCCCCGCCTCTCGATCGGTTCGTTCTGCGGGGTGGTCGCCGCCGTGGCCCTCATCCTGGCGAGCCTCCGCTTTGCCCTCATCCTGGCCTGGCTGATCCTGACCGCCGGCCTCGTCTTCGGCGCACTCAGCCCCTTCGTCTGGCTGGCCCTCGTCGTCCGAGACGCCGGCCGGCGTTCCGCGGCCACCTCCGATCCAGGGGACACACCGAGTTGAACCCCCGAGACGCCCTCGTCGAGGCGTTCGAGGCCAATAGCGGCCACCGCCTGCCCTCGCCTTGACCGGTCCCTTGCCCCCCCCCTATTTTTTTTCCCTTTGTGACTGCCGCCCCGCATTTTCCCGATGATCTTGTCGAGGCATTTTCCGCCCCCTGGGAAACCTGCTTCACGAATCATGCTTGCGATCAGTATTGCGTGCTTGTGTTTCGCTCATCTCCTGGTTCACCCAATTTCGCAGCTCCTGGAACTTCTTGGTCATTCCCGAAACGAATGGGTTGGTTTGACGTAACTTCCTACCATGCATCGTTCTTCGCAACTGGTTCTCAGCGCACCGAGCCGCGCATGCCCTGCGCACCGACCGGCACCCCCGGCCGATCCGCCCCTGCGTCCTTCGTCGATCCGGCGATGCACTCCCCAGCGACGGCGACCGCTCCGGCTCGCTCCGCATCCCGGCGCCCGATTCCCGAAACGAACGATCATTCGTGTTGGAAGTCCAATCTTCCGAAGGGCTTCCGAGTTTGCCGCCCAGCGCACCAGGCAGCGCACCGGGAGGCGCACCGTCGCCAGCCATCCGGCTCCCCACGTCTCGACCGTTAAATGGCGAGCCACCGACCACCGGCCGTCGATCTTCCAGCTCGGCCCTCCCGCCTCGATTCCCGAAACGGATGGTCGAATTGGGCGTAAGTCTCTGTTCGACAAAGATCTCCGCGATCATCTCTCAGCGCACCAAAGGGCGCACGGGACCGCGCACCGGAGGGCGCACCCGACCACGCTCTCGGGAGATCGGGGCGTGATTCCTGGGTTTGATCTCGCTCGGCGATCGGTTGCCCGAGGAGGCGAAACGGCTCCGGTGGAAGACACGAGAGAACCCGAGGTTCGAGGCCGTCTCCTCGTGGTGTTCCTCGACTGGGAATTTCCGAATCAAAGGGGTCGCTCCCCGGCGGGATTTCCCGTTATACTTGTTGCCGACAGTGTTCCGGGAATCGTGCGGGCAGGGATGCGCCCCGGATGTCTTCGCCGTCCGACCCTCGCTTTGATCGCGACAGGTCCAGCTTCCATGATCGGCCAGCGGCTTGGCTCGTTTCAGCTTGAGAGCAAAATAGGTGCCGGGGCGATGGGAGAGGTCTTCAAGGCCACCCGTCACCTCAAGGATGGTCGCACGCGCACCGCGGCGGTGAAGATCATTTCGGCCGAGTATCTTGCTCGCGACAATGCCCTGAAGCGGTTCCAGCGCGAGTCGGAGCTGCTGGCCCAGTTGCGCCACCCGAACATTGTCCGCTACTACGCCCACGGCAAGGCCCAGGGCATCTATTACTACGCGATGGAGTTCGTCGAGGGGGAACCGCTCGACTCGGTCATTGAACGTCGCGGATTCCTGCCCTGGGACGAGGTGGTCGAGCTGGGGATTCAACTCTGCCAGGCCCTTCAGTTCGCCCACGAGCATCAGGTGGTTCACCGCGACCTGAAGCCCTCGAACCTCATGCTGACGAAGGACGGCCAGATCAAGCTGACCGACTTCGGGATCGCCAAGGATCTCGACGCCACGACCGACCTGACCAAGACCGGCCGCACCCTTGGCACCGTTGCCTACATGGCCCCTGAGCAGATCCACGGCAAAATCCCGATCAGCCACTGGACCGACCTTTACGCCCTCGGCTGCCTGCTCTATCAGATGCTCACGGGGCAGACACCGTTTGCCGGCAGCTCTCCCGTCATCTTGATGCAGGCCCATCTGAACACCCCGCCCCCCCGGCCGAGCGAGAAAAACCCGGACATCCCCCGGGCCCTCGACGATCTGGTCGTCCGCCTGATGTCCAAGACTCCCAGCGATCGGGCCTGGGACGCCGCGCAGGTGGCCTATCAGCTCGAAGAACTTCGGGAACGGCACCGCCGCGGCGATCGGGTGGAGATGGTCTTCGATCGGGCCCGAGCCAAGGTAGCCGACGAGGGCGGAACCGTTTTGCTCTCGCGGAACGGCGACTCCTCGGCGCCCGCCGGCACCGAGTCCCGCCCTCGGAAACCGTCGAAAACCCGGTCCAAGGCCAAGACCAAGACCAAGGCCCGAGCCGCCGCCGACGACCTGGACCCGGACGCTCGACGACGCCGGATGCTCGAAACCGCCGGGCTGGCCCTCGCCCTGGTCGCCCTGATCGGCCTGGTCACCTACTTGATGTGGCCGCCGAGCATGGAGACCCTCTACGCCCGGGCCGAAACCCTGATGCAGTCCGACAGTCGGCCCGACTGGAAACGCGCCTTCAGCGAGGCGGTCGAACCGATCGAGCGGCGCTTCCCCGACCACCCCTACGGCGAGCAGTTTGCCGAATGGCGCGACCGGATCGCCCTGGACGAGGCCGAGGGCCGCGCTGTGCAGCTCGCCAGCCCGACCCCCCTGGGCCGTCCCCGCTCCGATCGCCCGGTCGAGGCCCTGTACAAGACGGTCCTGTCGGAGATCGTTCCGTTTGAACGACTGGAACAGCATGCGATGATCGCGGCGCAGTGGCAGCGGTTTACCCAGGAACTCGCTCGCCGCAACGACCCCGAAGAACGGGGCTGGCTCTTGCTCGGCCAGCAGCGCTGGCAAGAGCAAGTGGACGCGCTGCGCGAGCAGAAACAAATCGCTTTCAACTTGTATCAGCAGGCCCTCATTAACGAGCGCAATGAGCTGTTCGAACCTGCTCGCGCTCAGCTTCATCAATTGATCACATCGTATACGACGCCGGCCCAGGGGGACCGCGAGTTCCTCCAGCTCATCGCCAATGCCCAGGCGGTGCTCGACCGCATGGATGATGAGCAGCCAAGTGCCGACGCTTCGGTCCCCTCCCCTGCTCCCTCCGAGCCCCCGAGCGATCCGGAATCTCGTCCTGAGCCGGAGCCGGAGGCACCTGATTTGCCCATCTCGCCCGATGCTCCGGACCCCACGCGGGAGGGCCGCGACCCTGATCGAGATCAGGGGGACGAGCCTTCAAGCGTTCCCGGGGTTCGGCCTTGAAATGATCAATTTCCGAGAAAGTCTCTAAACTTCGTCCCAGACTCAATTGACGGGTCGGGGGGCGTTCGATACGATTCAACTCGCATATCGCGAGGTCGAAGGAGCGTCCAATCCGCTCTTACCGGACGTTCCGCCCCTGGCCTTCTCTTGGCCACACTACGGCAACAGAGGAAGACATGCCCCAATCCCGCGTTCGTTTCATCGGCAGCCGCGAGCTGCACCGAGACCTGCCGAAGGTCCTCGAATCGCTCGAAGACAACGACAGCCGCTACGTCCTGACGATCCACAGCAAGCCCAAGGCGGTCATCATCGGAGCTGAGGCGTTCCTCGAACTGCTCCGCTGCCAGACCCCTTCGGATCGCCTGCTCGCGCTGCAGCTGGGCGCCCTGGTTCAAGGACTCGGCAAGGGAGACTCGGACGACGAGACGCCCGAGGGTGCGACGGTGGTCGAGCAGGAGGCCGAACTGGTTTCCGTCTGATCACGCCGCGTGCAATTCCGGTCGACCCGTGGCGTGGCTTCGGCCACGCCCGGCCCGACCGCGATGCCTTGCGGGACCGCCGATCGCCTGGCCGGCCTCGCAAATGGGAGTGCTTGCCCGGCTCCCGTTCCCTCCGCTGGCCTTCCAAGGCCGAACGCCCTGGCTTGAACAACCTGCCGCACGAGGCCCGTCTCCCCTCGCCACCGGATCGCCTTCCCAAACCCCTGCGATCCTTCCTCACCGCGACGATCCGAACGCTGCTTCAAGAGCTGACCGAAGCTGACCGCGATCCCGAGCCGATACCGGGTACGATGGAACTGGACGGGCGTGCGTGCGACACGTCCGTGCGCCTGGCCGGATCCCGGATTTTTCGGTACACTCTTGTGTGTTCGTCGGTACAGTGGTTCGCGTGCCAACGAGACGCCGATCGGTCCGTTGCCCTCCTTCCGCCCGAGCCGAGCGACCGCCCGTCCGGCCCCCCGACGTTCGAGACCGCGATCCGCCCGAGGAGAGCGAGATGCCCAGCGCCCCGCCCTTCGTCCACCTGCACTGCCACAGCCACTACAGCCTGCTCGACGGCGGTTCTCGACTGCCCGAGCTGACCCGACGGGCCAAGGCCTTGGGGATGGAGTCGCTGGCCCTGACCGACCACGGCAACCTGTACGGGGCCGTCGAGTTCCTCCGCGAGTCGAAGGCTGCCGGCATCAAGCCGATTGTCGGCATGGAGGCGTATGTCGCCCCCCGCCACCGGACCGACCGCAGCGCCGGCGGGGTCCAGAAGAAGAAGCACTACTTCCACCTGACCTTGCTCGCCCGCACCGGCGAGGGGTTCCGCAACCTGATCCGCCTCTCGTCGCTGGCCTTCCTCGAAGGGTACTACTACAAACCCCGGATCGACCACGAGATCCTCGAACGCCACGCCGAGGGAATCACCTGCCTGACCGGCTGCGTCTCCTCCGAGTACTCCGACCTGATCCTCAACGACCGGGTCGAGGAGGCTGAGAAGCTCGTCGCCTGGTATCAACGGATCTTCGGACCTGAACACGTTTTCGTCGAGATCCAGAACAACGGCTACCACGTTCAGGCCGAGCACCTGGATCGCTCGCTCGACTTCGCCCGCCGTCGGGGCTTCCCGCTGGTGGCGACGAGTGACGCCCACTACCTGACCCGAGAGGACGCCGAGTCGCACGACGTCCTGCTCTGCGTCAGCTCGGGCAAGACCTTCGACGACCCGACCCGCCTGAAGTTCGACTCGCAGGAGTACTTCGTCCGCTCCCCCGAGGAGATGAGCGCGGCCATGCCGGGTCTGGACGAGGCGCTGACCCTGACGCACCGGATCGCCGAGTCGGTCGAGCCGAACTACGAGAGCTTCGGCCTCGGCAAGCGCTGCTTTCCCGCCTTCGACCCGCCGGCAGGCAAGACGCCGGACGAGTACCTCCGCGAGGTCTGCGAGGAAGGGCTCCGCGAGCGCTTCGGCGACCCGATCCCCCCCGAGGCACAGGAACGGCTCGACCACGAGCTGGGGATCATCGCCCGGATGGGCTTCTCGGCCTACTTCCTCATCGTCTGGGACTTCGTGCGCTACGCCCACGAACAGGGAATTCCGACCACCGCCCGAGGCTCGGCCTGCGGGGCGTTGGTGGCGTATGCCCTGAAGCTCAGTCATGTCGATCCCTTGACGTATGACCTGCTGTTCGAGCGGTTCCTCGACCCGAACCGATCGGAAGCGCCTGATATCGACATCGACCTCTGCCAGGAGCGGCGCTATGAGGTCATCGAGTACGTCCGCAAGAAGTACGGCGGCGACAACGTCGCGCAGATCGGCACCTTCGGCACGTTGAAGGCCAAGGCGGCGATGACCGACGTGGGCCGAGCGCTCGGGATTCCGCTGGCGAAGGTCGAGACGGTCAAGAAGCTGGTGCCGAACGTCCTGAACATCACGCTCGACGAGGCCCTCAAGAAGGAGCCCGCCCTTCGGGCCGAGGCCGACCGCGACCCCGATATCGGCCGGATGATCGAGTTCTCCCGGCGGCTCGAAGGCACGGTCCGCAACGTCGGTACGCACGCCGCGGGCGTGGTCATCGCCGACCGCCCCCTGCGCGACCTCTGCCCCTTGCAGAAGATCCCGAACAAGGACAAGAGCAAGGAGGTCGTCTCGACCCAGTGGGACATGGGGGACGTCGAGAAGGCGGGGCTCTTGAAGGTCGACTTCCTCGGCCTGCGGAACCTGACGAGCCTGGCCGCCGCCGTGAAGATGATCAACGAGCGGCACCCGGACAACCCGGTCGATCTCGACGCCCTGCCGCTGGACGACCCCGAGACGTTTGCCCTCTTGCAGCGAGGGGAGACGAAGGGGGTCTTCCAGCTCGAATCGGCTGGCATTCGCGACCTGCTCATCAAGATGAAGCCCGACCGCTTCGCCGACATCATCGCCACGAACGCCCTCTATCGTCCCGGCCCGCTCAACGGCGGCATGGTCGATAGCTACGTCAACCGCAAGCACGGCCGGGAAGCGGCCGACTATCCGCACCCGGTCATGAAGGACGTCCTGGAAGAGACCTACGGGATCATGGTCTACCAGGAACAGGTCATGCGGATCTTGAACAGGCTGGGCGGGATTGAACTGAGCAAAGCATACGCAACTATCAAAGCGATCTCGAAGAAGAAGACCGACGTGATTGCGGCCGGCCGCGAGGCGTTCATGCTCGGCGCGGTCGAGCGGGGGCTCGACAAGGCAAAAGCCAAGGAAATCTTTGATCTGATCGAGTTCTTCGGCGGCTACGGCTTCAACAAGAGCCACTCGACCGCCTATGCCCTCGTCGCCTATCAGACCGCCTACCTGAAGACGCACTACCCGACCGAGTACATGGCCGCCGTGCTCACCTCCGAGATGGACGGTTCGGAGCGGGAAAAGTTCTTTGTGGAGCATATCGACGACTGTCGGCGCATGGGCCTGGCCGTCCTGCCGCCGAACGTCAACGAAGGGGTTGTCGGCTTCCGCCCGGCCGATCAGGAGAAGACGATTCACTTCGGCCTCGGGTCGATCAAGGGGGTTGGCTTCAAGGCGGTCGAGACGATTGTCGAGGCCCGTACGACCGGAGGCCCGTTCACCAGCCTCGATGACTTCTGCGAGCGCGTGCCGTCGAAGGAGGTCGGCCAGGGGGTGACGGAAACCCTCATCAAGGCCGGGGCGTTCGATACGCTGGGCGCTCGTCGGAGCCAACTCCTTGCTGTGCTCCCTCGGGCCGTTCAGGGGGGGCAGGCCCGGCAGGAGGACCGCAAGCGAGGGCAAAAGAGCCTGTTCGACGCCTTCGATGCGGCCGTGGCCGTGGCCGAGCCGGAGACGATCGTCACCAGCCTGCCCGATGTTCCCGAGATGTCCGACGCCGAGCGGCTGGCCGAGGAAAAGAAGGTGCTGGGCTTTTATATGTCGAGCCATCCCCTGGCGCGGCATGAGGCCCTGATCGAGGCCTTCCGCACCCACACCGTTTCGCAACTGAGCGAGCTGCCGGACAAGGTTGAGGTGGTCCTCGGTGGCATCCTGGCCGGGGTGAAGGTCCGGAACGTGCAAAAGAGCCGATCGGGCCTGACGCGGATGGCCAAGCTCTCGGTCGAGGATCTGACCGGCTCGACCCCGGCAATGCTCTGGCCCGAGGAGTTCGCCAAGCAGCAGGATCTGGTTCGCGACGACCTGATCTGCTTCGTCCGAGGCCAGCTCAGCCGCCAGCGCGAGCCGGCCGAGCTGATCGTCAGCCGGATCATCCCCATCGAGCGGGCCGGGGCCGAGCTGTGCCGGGGCCTGGTCGTTCGCCTGAACAAGGGGGCGCACGGCGCACAGGAACTCGACCGATTGGGCCGGGTGCTCGGGCAGTATCAGGGGAACCTGGAGGTCTACTTCGAGGTCTTCGGTCTGCCGAACGCCCACCGGGCCATCTTCCGCGCCGGGGCGTCGTGGCGAGTCCGGCATGATGATGCGTTGATCGCCGCGTTGGAGTCGACCGTCGGGGCCGGGAATGTCTTTTTGCTCGGCCACCGAGGGGCAGCGGCACCGCCCTCGATGGGTTAAGGGTCGAGAGGGGGTTGCGGTGATGCTTCCTCGTTCGGCCTTTGCCGAGTGAGAATAAAGACGGCGTAGACGGAGCCAGGCTCTTGAGCGTCGCAGGGATCCCCCTCACCCGGCCTTGCGGCCACCCTCTTCCCCGTCGCGGGGGAGAGGGTTGAATTGGCCGTTGCCACCCGCTCCCCCGCGAACGGGGAACGAGTTGGGAGAGGGAGAGGTCAGGGTCGCGCGGACGGTCGGGATGCCGCTCGCGCCCTTTGATCGACGAGAGGGGGGCTTACTTGCTCTTGATGAGCTTCTTGGCGTCGTGGAGGGTGCGGCGGACCCATCGGCTCATCTTCTCGGCGGGCATGAGGACCTTGCCTTTGAGGACCTCATTGGGGCGGGCCTTGAAGATGGTGGAGTGGATGGTGCCGTCCCAGCCTTCGGGGGCCTGCTCGGTGTAGTAGTAGCCGGCGAACGACTTGCGGGTGTTCCCCGGAGGACACTTGACCGCGGTGACGCCGTGATAGCTGATCGGGCTGGTGGCGAAGATCACGCAGCGGTTGAAGATCGGCGAGAAGGAGTGGTGGCAGACCTTGACCCGCTTGTCCCAGAGCTCGACGTTGCCGCCCCACTCGGGCTTCCAGTCCTTGTTGAAGTAGACGAGGATGTTCAGACGGCGGTGGAGCTTTCGGTCGGGGATGTAGTTGAAGTCGACGTGGACGTCGAGGTGCCCCTGGGGGCCGGTCTGGTGCATCCCGCCGCCGATGAGCTTCGGGTCGTCGAGCAGGTCGGGGATCTCGAAGATGTAGGAGAGGTCGTCGCGGAACTCGGGAGAGGCGAGCAGACGGTTCAGCTCGGCGATCGGCTCGGGGAACTTCGAGGAGTCGGTGAGCTGGACCTTGCCGCGCTCGTTCAGGGCGGCGAACTCGCGGCCCATCGAGGCGGCTTGTTCGAACGTCGGGAAGGCGGCGAGCACCCGATTGGCGAAGTCTTCCTCAAGAAAGCCATCGATGCAGAGGCTCGGGAAGGGGGTCGCGTTGCGGACGCGATCGCGGAGGGCGTCGCGGTCGAACGGCTTGATGCTCATGGATGTGATGGCTCGTGGTGCCAAAGGTCGAGGATGAGTTGAGTCGGGAATGGATAGGGGGAGGGACCGATCTCCCGCATCCTCCGATGATCAGGGATACGGAGCCGCCCCGCCATTGGTGACGGCCGTCCGTAAGCCTAATTCGCGGTGTCGGCGGTTGTCAAAGCGATTCAACAACCTCCCGGGAAGAACCGTACAGCGGTTCTGAAGAACCCATGCCGATGGAACACGACATCAAAGAGACCGGGGGCTGATTCTCCTGGATCATTTTCGGTAAGATGGGCGATCCGCGGAAGCACCATTGCGTGAAACCTCGTTGAGGGAGTGGCCCATGCCGGTGTCTGTGTTCGCGTCGAGTCCCCTCCGGTCGATGGGGGCGGGGTGGTTGGCCGCGCTTGGGTTCGTCCTTTGCGGGGCCGATCCGGTGGGGGCGAACGGGCCGGAGCCGATTCAACTGGCCGATTCGCCGGCGCTCTCTCCGGATGGCTCGACGCTGGTCTTCTCCTGGGCGGGGGATCTCTGGACCGTCTCGACCGAAGGAGGGACCGCCCGTCGCCTGACCTTCCATCCCGGCCGCGATACCGACCCGGCCTTCGCTCCCGATGGTGCGACGATTGCCTTTGTTTCCGATCGAGAAGACGGTCGGCAGGTCTACCGGATGCCCGCCTCGGGGGGCGTGCCGGTGCCGTTGACGGCTCATAGCGAAGGCTATGGTCTGGAAGGGTGGTCGCCCGACGGTCGGCAACTGCTGGTCAACGCCTCGCGCGACCACTTCTGGAGGCACGCCGAACGCTTCTTTCTGATCGACGCCGAGGAGCGATCGGCCGAGCATCCGGTGTTCGACGCCTATGGCTCCGAGGGCTCGCTGTCGCCCGACGGATCGACGTTGCTGTTCGTTCGGGAAGGGGTGGCCTGGTGGCGCAAGGGGTATCGCGGATCCCAGGATGCCCAGATCTGGAGCTATGATCGGGAGTCGGGTGAATTCTCGAAGGTGCTTGATCCCGAAGGAGGGGCCCGCTGGCCGCTCTGGAAGCCCGACGGCGAGGGGTTTTACTACGTGGGCGAGCACAACGGGGCCTTGAACCTGAGGGAACACACGCTCGAATCGGGCGAGGATCGGGCCTTGACGAGCTTCGAGGACGACTCGGTCATCCTTCCGACCCTCTCGGCCGATGGCTCGACCCTGGTCTTCCGGCACCTGTTTGACCTCTACCGGATCGATCCGACCGCCGATCGGCCGAAGCCGACGAAGATCGCCATCGAGCACGAGGCCGCGGCTCTGGTGCCCGAGGCGAGCCGGGTGAACCTCGATCGCGCCTCGGAGGTGGCCTTCTCGCAAGACGGCCTGGAGATCGCCTTCATCGCCGGGGGGGATCTCTGGGTGATGGACACGGTCTTGAAAGAGCCGGTCCAGGTGACGAGCACGCCCGAGGAGGAGCGGTCGCCGGTCTTTGCGCCCGATGGCGAGTCGATCCTGTTCGTGAGCGACACCGAAGGGCAGTGCGACCTCTGGCGGGCGACCCGCGCCGACGCTGAACTGTTCTGGTGGCAAAACACAACGTTCGACCTGGAGCGGCTGACACAGGATGCCGCCGTCGAGTCTCGCCTGGAATGGAGCCCCGAGGGGTCGAAGGTCGCCTTTGTGAAGGGGAACGGCGACCTCTGGATCATGGACGCCGACGGCACGAATCCGAAGCGGATTCTGGAAGGCTGGAATGCCCCTCAGTTCTGCTGGTCGCCCGACGGCCAGTGGATCGCCTTCGCCCGAGATGACGACGAGTTCAACGCCGACGTCTGGATTGTGCCGATCGACGGCTCCCGCGAGCCGTTCAACGTCTCGAAGCACCCGAGCAACGACGGCAACCCCGCCTGGTCGCCCGACGGCACGATCCTGGCCTTCACCGGGAATCGGGGGGTGGATGGCGAGGTGGACATTCATTTCGTCTTCCTCCGCCGCGAGGACGACGAACTGGGCCGCCGCGACCGGATGATCGAGGAAGCGATCGAGAAGATCCGCAAGGCCCGCAAGGAAAAGGGCAACGGCGGTCGCGACGGCAAGGGGGACACTCCGAACCCCAACGGGGAACCCGACGACGAGGAGGCCGAGGAGAAGGACTCGGACGAAGAGAACGGGGAGAAGGACTCCGACGAATCGGACGAGGACGAGAAGGACGAGATTCCGAAGGTTGTGATCGACTTCGACGACATCCACGAGCGGATTCGCCGCGTTCAGATTCCGAATGCGTCGGAAGGGGGCTTGTTCTGGTCTCCTGATTCGAAGCGGCTGGCCTTCCGGGCGAACATCGACGGTCAGTCGGGGACGTACACCATCGAGCCGACGGGAGACCTCGCTCCCAAGCGATTGTCAAGTGAAACGCTCGGCGATGCTCGATGGTTGAAACAAGGGGATCAGATCGTCGGTAACCTGGAAGGAGTGCCGACGAGCATCTCGGGCTCGGGCAACTCGGTGTCGAAATACCCCTTCACGGCCCTTCAGGAGATCGACCGCGCGGCCAAGTACGGCGCGGCTTTCGACATGGCCTGGCGGACGATGCGCGACCGCTGGTACGACGAAAACCTGAACAACCGCAACTGGGATGCGATCCGCCGAAAATACGCCGACCTGGCGGCGTCGAGCGTGGATCGGTCGATGTTCGCCGAGGTCGTTCGCCTGATGCTTGGCGAACTGAACGGCTCGCACCTGGGCTTCTCGCCGAGGGGCAACGATACGATCGAGCCGGTTCGAGGAGACTGGAGCATCTCGACCGCCCACCTGGGCGTGCGGTTCGATCCCGAGCACCAGGGGCCGGGCCTGAAGGTCCGAGACGTTTTGCCGGGAGGACCAGCCGATCAGACCCGATCGACGATCGAGCCGGGAGAGATCATCCTGGCCATCGACGGCGAGACGGTTGATCCCGACATGGACCTGACCAAGATCCTTAACGGCCCCCTGGCCCGAGACATCACGCTGACGGTTCAGAACGACGAGGGGGAAGAACGCTCGGTGACCTTGCGGCCGATCTCCTTCGGCGCGGCCCGATCGTTGCTCTACGACGCCTGGGTGAAGGGGAACCGTAAGGCGGTGGAGGAGGCCAGCGACGGGACGCTCGGCTACCTGCATATCCGGGCGATGAACGGGGCGAGCTTCTCGAAGTTCCAGGAAGAGCTGTACTCGGCCGCCGCGGGCAAGGAAGGGCTGGTCATCGACGTTCGCGAGAACGGCGGTGGTTCGACGGCCGACCTGTTGCTCACGAGCCTCACGCAGCCGTTTCACGCGATCACCGTTCCCCGAGGGGGGAACCCCGGTTATCCGCAGGACCGCAAGGTGTTCGCTTCGTGGTCCCGGCCGATCGTTGTGCTTTGCAATCAGAACAGTTTCAGCAATGCCGAGATCTTCAGCCACGCCATCAAGACGCTCGGCCGGGGGCCTCTGGTCGGCGTGCCGACGGCCGGAGGAGTGATTAGCACGGGGGCGACCTCGATCATGGACCTTGGCACCTTGCGGTTGCCCTTCCGAGGCTGGTACGTGGCCGGGACCGGCGAGGACATGGAACTCAATGGGGCGGTGCCCGACGTGATTGTCTGGCCCGAGCCCGGCGAATGGCCCCGAGGCGACGACCGCCAGCTTGCCGAGGCGATCGAACGACTCAAGCAAGATGTCTCGGAAGCGAAGAACCAGCCGCAGCCCGCGCTGCGCAAGGCGAGCGAGCGCTGAGTGCTTGCGTCTCGGTACGACCCTCGTTCGGCTGACTTCAGTCTTTCCCTTTCGTTTTCGGTTTGACAGATTCTCAGGTTCGCTGCTCCCTTCCTTTACGAGAAAGGTTCTCACGTCGATGACTCGGAATTACGGTCCCCCCCTGCTCCGCCTGCTGTCTCTGGGGCTGCTGGTCGCGGCGGTGTCTCCCGCGGTTGGGCAGGACGATGCCTTGCCCAAGGCTGAGGAGATTCTGGCCAAAGCGATCGAGGCGACCGGCGGCGAGGCGGCCTACAAGGCACTCAGCACCCGCAAGGTTACCGGTACGATCGAATTCGTCGGCGCGGGGTTGAAGGGTAAGCTGATTCTTGAACAAGAAGCTCCAAACAAGATGAAGACCTCCCTGGAGCTGGAAAACGTCGGCACGTTTTTGCAAGGAACCGACGGCACCATTGCCTACGAGATCAACCCCGTCAGCGGTGAGCGGGTGCTGGAAGGCCCCGAGAAAGCCGCCTTCCTGCGCGAGGCGGCCTTCTACTCCGACGTGGAATGGCGAAACTACTACGATCAGGCCGAAACCAAGGAGGTCATGGAGGTCGATGGGACCCCGTGCTACGTGGTGGCCATGACCCCGAAGGAAGGGCGTGTCGAAACCCGCTTTTACGCCGTCGATTCCGGGCTGCTGGTCAAATCGCGCCGGATTGTTGAATCGCCGATGGGTGAGATCCCGGTCGAATCGATCGTGAGCGATTATCAGGAAGTCGATGGCCTGAAGATCCCGTTCGTCAGCACGGAGGTGCTGCTCGGCCAGGAGGTCAAGACCACGATCCAGTCGGTTGAGCATGGCGTCTCGTTCCCCGAGGGAACCTTTGCCATTCCCGAGGCGATCAAGGAACGCGCGGGAGCCCGCTGATCAACGCGCGATGAGCCCGACAGGTCTGGGCCAAGACACTCCCACAAACGGCCGGGGAACCAATGGGTTCCTTGGCCGTTTGTGAGTTCTGGGGGCGCGGTGGTGCTCGGATCGATTCAGAAACGGCGAGCGGGTGGGTTCGCCCGGCGCGGCATTTGCGTTCTGAGTCTCTCGGACTTCCCGGGTGATCGAGCACGAGAGAGCCTTCCCTCTGCCCGGGACCGTCTTCGGTCCGAGGCAGGAGTGTTGTCCCATGACCTTTCGAGAATCGTTGGAGGAGCATCTCCGCGCGATTAAGATGCGGGATCTGCCCGCCCTGATGGCCACGCTCCCGGAAGGAGAGCTGACCTTGATTCGGCCCGATGGCCAACGGCTGCGCTCGGTCGACGAGTTCGTCGCCCTGTACCGCGATTGGTTCGCGTCGCCGTCATGGACCATCGAGACGCGACTCGAAGAACTGACCGAGTGCGATGCCCTGGGCCTGGCGGTGGTCCATGTCACCTACCGCGATGAGCCGCCCGACGGCGATCGGTGGGTGCAGCGAGCCTATTACACCTTCGCCTTCGCCCGACAGGGACAGCGGTGGGTCTTGATCCACGACCAGGCGACCCCCATCCAGCCCATGAAGTAAGGTGCTCCGACGAGCCTGGGAGCGGGATCATCGGCCGTGCTCTTCGGTCGGCTGCTCTGGACGATTCGAGGGGCAAGGGGGCAAGATAGGGTCTTCGTTCCGTCTCGTGATTTCCCGACGCCCGGCAACCGATGCTCGCCTGCGTCCGCTCCGCAGGGCGACCTCGGAACCCGGTTCCGGCACCCCAGAGCACGACCCGAGATGCACCCGAGACTCGCCCCCCTGTTCGCGATGGCCACTCTGGCCCTCGTCGCGTCGGTTCCGAACCTGAGTGTGGCTCAGGACGAACCCAGGACACCGCAGATTCCCGACCTGAAGGTCGAGACGTACACCTTGCCCAACGGCCTGGAGGTGATCCTTCACGAGGATCATACGACCCCCGTCGTTGCCGTGAACATCTGGTACAAGGTTGGTTCGAAGAACGAGGCCGAAGGCCGCACCGGCTTCGCCCACCTGTTCGAGCACCTGATGTTCCAGGGCTCTGAGAACCATAACAACGAGTACTTCGCCCCGCTCGAACCGCTCGGCGCCCGGATCAACGGGAGCACGACGACCGACCGCACGAACTACTTCGAGACGGTTCCGAGCAATGCCCTGGAACTGGCCCTCTGGCTCGAAGCCGACCGCATGGGCTTCCTGCTGCCGGCCCTGACCCAGGAATCGCTCGACAACCAGCGCGACGTGGTCAAGAACGAACGGCGGCAGCGGGTCGATAACGTTCCCTACGGGCAGGTTTCCGAGCGGATGCTCGAAGCGCTCTATCCCGAAGGGCACCCGTACCACCACAGCGTCATCGGCTCGATGGAAGACCTGTCGGCCGCCTCGCTGGAGGATGTGAAGAACTTCTTCCGGACCTATTACAACCCGAACAATGCCAGCTTGTGTATCGCCGGCGACTTCGACCCGGCCGAAGCCAAGCGGCTCGTCGAGCTTTACTTCGGCGCCATTCCGAAAGGCCCGGAGGTTGAGCGGACCCCGCATCAGGTTCCCGAGCTTGAGGCTCCGGTCAACCTGGCGATCACCGACCGCGTCTCCTTGCCTCGCATCTATCTGACCTGGCCGACCGTTCCCGAAGGCCACCCGGACGAGGAGGCGCTCGACGTTCTCTCCGCCATCCTCGGTCAGCTTGACAAGGAAAGCCGCCTGGAAAAGGCGTTGATTTATGATGAATCGGTTGCCAGTCAGGTGTTCGCCTACCACAGCACTGGGGCCGTCTCGGGCACGTTCAACGTGATCGCGACCGGCAAGCCCGACGGAGATCTTGACGACCTGGCCACCCGGATTGAGGCCGAGATCGAGCGGCTTCAGCAAGACGGCCCGACCGAGGACGAGGTACTCAAGGCGCAGAACACGACTGAGAGCAGTGTTGTCTTCGGACTTCAGGCGGTCGGAACCCGTGCCGACTTCTTCAACGCCAACAACGTTGCCTTCGGCGATCCGCTCGCCTACCGAAAACAATTGCAGAACCTCTTTGATGTGCGAGCCGACGATGTCCGCCGCGTGGCTCGCGAGTACCTCTCGCCCAACCGCGTCCGGATGGACGTGACCCCCGGCGCTCCGACCGAACGGGCCCCCGAGGTCTTCGTCAACGCCGCTCCGGTCGAGATCGTGCCCGATGATGAGCCGATCGTCGAGGAGCTTGATCGGTCGACCATGCCGACGCTGGGGGACGCTCCCGAGTTCTCGCCGCCTCCCGTCGAACGTCGGACGCTCGACAACGGTCTGGAACTGCTGGTCGTCAACCGCCCCGAGCTGCCGATCCTGACCCTGCAACTGGTTGTCAAGGGAGGGGCCACCCTCGCCCCCGAAGGTCAGGACGGCGTGGCCGAGCTGACGGCGAACCTGCTGACCGAAGGGACCGCGACCCGAGACGCTCAGGAACTGGCCGGTGCGCTGTCGCGCCTCGGGGCGTCGATCAATGCCTCAGCCGGGATGGAGCAGATGACGGTTTCGCTCTCGACCCTGACGAAGCATACCGACGCGGCGCTGGAGCTGTTTGCCGACGTGGTCCTCAATCCCGCCTTCCGCGAAGGTGACCTGGAGCGCCAGCGGGCCTTGCTCCTGTCCAGCCTGCTCCGACGTCGGGACAGTGCCGAGGGGATCGCCTCGCTTGTCTTCCCGAGCTTGCTCTATGGAGACGATCACCCCTACGGCCGCCAGGTGTCGGGAACCCTGCAAACGGTGCCGACCATCTCCCGAGACGACATTGTCGCCTTCCACTCGCGCCTGTTCCGCCCGAATAATGCGGCCTTGATCGTGGTGGGAGACACGACGGCCGATGCCATCATCGAGCGGCTCGGCCAGGCGGCCATCGGCGACTGGGAGGCCGGCGGCGCCCCCTCGCTGACCCTTCCCGAGCCGAAGCCGGCTCCGAAGGATACGCTCTACCTTGTCGACCGGCCCGAGTCGGCGCAATCGGTCCTGGCCGTCGGCCAGATCGGCCTCTCGCGCGATACGCCGGACTACTTCCCGGTCACGTTGATGAATGCCGTGCTCGGAGGCCAGTTCTCCAGTCGGATCAACCTGAACCTGCGAGAGGACAAAGGGTACACCTACGGCGCCCGCACCTCCTTCTCGTTCCGACGAGGCCCCGGCCCCTTCTCGGCCAGTACCTCGGTGCAGACCGCCGTCACGGCCCCTGCCCTGGTCGAGCTGTACAAGGAGTTGACTGAGATCCGAGGCGATCGCCCGGTGACCGAGAAGGAGCTGGCGGACGCCAAGGGCCGGCTGATTCTCGGCTTCCCCGGCGACTTCGAGACGACTGGCGGCGTGGCCTCTCAGGTGATCGACCTGGTCCTCTACAACCTGCCCGACGACTACTTCACGACCTATCAGGACAAGGTCGAAGCCGTCACCCCCGAGCAGGTCCAGCAGGCCGCCCAGGAGCACCTGCACCCCGACCGCATGACCCTGCTGGTCGTCGGCGACCGCAACGCCATCGCTTCCTCGCTGGAAGAGCTTCCCTTTGTTCCCTCGCTCACTCCGCTCGACCCCGACGGAAACCCGGTCGATCCCGCAGCCAGCAACGCGGGTGAGGGGCAGTAACTCATGACCGAAAGGCAGGAGCTTCGGGATGCCTTGCTGATCCCGAAGCTCTTGCTTCGTCGGTTCTGCCGATCGCGTGGCGATCTCCCGAGAGCGGTGGACATGGTGGCCACGCTCAGAGGATGAGCATCGCATCGCCATAACTATAAAAGCGATACCGTTGATAGACTGCCTCGGCATATGCCTTCCGGATCAACTCGACCCCGGCCAGGGCCGAGACAAGGACGAGCAGGCTGCTTTTCGGCAGATGGAAGTTGGTGATGAGCGCATCGACCCCGCGAATGGGGACTCCGGGATGGAGATAGATGTTCGTCTGGCCGGTGTAGGGCCGGAAGGTGCCGGTGTCGCCCACGCAGGTTTCCAGAACCCGCGTGGCCGTGGTGCCGACCGCGACGATCCGATGGCCGGCGGAACGACCCGCGTTGAGCCTTCTGGCCACGGCGGGAGCGAGGGACACCCATTCGGCGTGCAGTTCGTGATCTTCGATGCGGTCGGTCTTGATCGGTCGGAAGGTGCCGGGGCCGACGTGTAGGGTGACATCGGCGATGGAGACTCCAAGGGCTTGCAGCCGATCAAAAATGGCTTCCGTGAAGTGAAGGCCCGCCGTTGGCGCGGCGACTGAACCAGGGGCCGAGGCGTAAACGGTTTGATAGCGCTCGCGGTCCTGGGGGGTGTCCGACTCGCGGTGAATGTAAGGCGGTAGCGGGATGTGGCCGTAGGTTTCGAGCAGATCGAACGTCGGGCGCAGGTCGAGCGCTCGGGCGAGCCAATGACCATCGTCGAGCCGTTCGAGCAGTTGCAGACGCAAGCCGTCGTCGATCAAAATATGCTCGCCGGGTTGAGGACGGCCGCGAGTCTGCGTCATCAGCTCCCAGACGTTCCGGTCGTGCTCGCGCAGGTAGAGCCCCTCCCAGCGCCCCCCCGTGGCCTCGCGACGGCCGATCAATCGCGCGGGCACGACCTTCGAATCGTTCCGAACGAGAAGGTCTCCTTCGCGGAGCAAGTCGGGAAGCTCGGCGAAGACGCGGTGCTCGATCGTGCCCGAGTCTCGGTGGACGATCATCAGGCGCGACTGATCGCGACGGTCGGCCGGGTGCTGAGCGATCAGGTCGTCGGGCAGGTGGAAGTCGAAGTCGTCGGTATGCATGAGTGGTCAGGAAGCTCCGGCCTCAATCTCCTCGAACGTTTGGTTGCCGATTGGATAAGATCGCCAGTCCTTGTAATCAAAATGCCACCATTCGTTTGAGATGACGGCGAACCCCTGGTCCTCCATGACCCGTCGAAGCAGGAGCCGATGCCAACGCTGGCGAGCGGTGCCGCCGAGGTAGTGCGCCCCGCCTCGCTCGGAGAACTCATCGTAGCCGCCAACCATTCCAATCGGCTTGCCCGTGGATCGGTCATAAAGGGTCAGATCGACCGCGCAGCCTCGGTTGTGCTTCGACCCGCTCGCGGGATTGGCGACGAACCCGCGCGACTGCTCGGGGGTCGCGTCGTAGAACATCTTCGTGACGTACCACGGGCGGTAGGCGTCGTGGATCAAAAGCCCGTAACCGAGCGGTTCGAGTGCCTGATGCACCCGCACCAGGGCCTCGGCCGCCGGACGCTGCAAGAACGCCCGAGCCGACGAATAGAACGGCGTGCCGAGGAAGTTGTTGTCGGTCGCGTAGCGAATGTCGAGGAGGATGGTCGGATCGAGGGTGGTCAGGTCAACAAGGTCGGTCTTGCGGAACGGGCCTTCCTCCTTCGGCGGGGAGGCGGCGCGAGCCTCGGGTAAAAGATCGGCAACGGCTCGAATCGGATCGACGCGGAAGGTCGAACCATCCTCCCCATCAATCGGCCGACGCTCAAAGACGACGCTCTCTCCCAGGATGGCGCGTTGGGCCTTGCCGTTGGGATCGCGTTCGAACCGGAGCGTTTCGTCGTGATAAAGACCCGTCGAAGGGAACGCATAGGTGTCACCCTCGATCGGTTCGAGGGGGTAGAGAAAGAACCACTCGATCAACGCGTAGAGCTTCCCTTCGCGTTCGAGGATGTAGAGGATGTTGTGATCCCATCCGTACTCGCCGATCAACCCCATCCAGTCCTCGGGAGCGGGAGCAGGAGGTTCGTTGTCGGGCAGTTTGCGGAAGGTGGTGTCGCCGAGGGTCAGGGTGTCGCCATCTCGGGTGATCGTCTCGCCGTGGGCAAGGATGGGACCGTCGATCACGAGGGTGGCCCCTTCGGCATCGGCCACCGATCGGAGTTCGTGCAGATAACCGCTCCGAGCGGGCATCATGAGCAGGCGATTGCCCTGGTCGAGCAGTTCGATGACGCGGCCGGGTTGATCCTCATCCTGATATCGGCCGCGAAGCTGCCGGGCGAGGCCGTCGGGAAGAGGGGCGGATCGGGGGAACCTGGGCAGCGGTTCCCCGTCCTTCAGGGCAATCAGCGTTTCCAGGGCGAAGTCGGCAATCGTGCCCACGTCCGCGACATCGAGGGATGCGGACACCGCCACGCCGAGTTTTTTCTCAGGCAAGGCGGCCAGTTCGGTGGCGAAGCCGTAGACGGCCCCGCCGTGGCCGATCCGCCGATGCCCCTTCCACTCGCTCACGGCAAAGCCGAGGCCGAAGCGGCCCTTCTCATCGAACTGAGGTTCGAACATTGAGGCAAGTGTTTTGGCTTCGAGAATCGCGCCGGTTTTGGTCTTCCCATCTTGAAAGAGGGTGATGAGGAACCGGCCAAGGTCGGGCATCGAGGCGTACAGACTGCCGGCCGGAGCGTAGCCGAGCGCGAAGCCAGGGGCTTCGAACCGTCGGCCGTCGTAACCCCACATGATCGCCTGGGCAAGCTGGGATTCGATGGCGGGTGTCCGCTCGAAGTCGCTGGACAACATGCCCATCGGTTGTAAGAGATCGGATCGGATCAGGTCGACGAAAGGTTCCCCCGCGATCCGTTCGACGGCCAGACCGACCACGCCGAGTCCGGCGTTCGAGTACTTGGTTTTTGATCCGGGAGCGATCGGCAAGCGTGTTTGGTTCAGGCTGGCAACGGTTTCGGCGAGACTCGGCTCGTCGGGGTCAAAATAGTGGCCGATGGGAGGCTCGCGCACCAGGCCGGCGCGGTGGCTCATGAGGTGGCGAAGGGTGATGGGAGTCTCGAACGGGTTCTCCGGGGTCAGCTCGGGCAAGACCTCGGTGATCGGGGCATCGAGCTCGAGCGAACCGGCCTCGACACACTGCATCGCCGCCAGGTCGGTGAACAGTTTCGAAACGGAGCCGACCCGGTAGATGGTCTCGGCTGTCGCGGGGGTGCCCTGCTCCGGGTCAGCCAGCCCGAAGCCGCGAGCCCAGACAATCTCCTCACCATCGACCAGGGCGATCGACAGGGCGGGAATCCCTTTCTGTTCGATCTCTCGGTCGATGAAGGCTTCGAGCGCCGCGGTTGCCTCGGCCGTCATGGGTGGCTGAGGACCAATGACCTCCTGAGCCGAGGCGGGGGAGATGGCAATCGCGAGGAGCATCACAACGAGGCGCGACATCTTCGACGGCTCCAGGGGCGAAGGGTGCGGAAGCAAAGAGGTCTCGATTATGACGGAAAATGCGATGCGGGGGGAGAGCTTCGGCGGTCCTCTTTGGAGGATCACCCACCGATTTGAGCGGAATCACTCAAGACGACTGGCGCCTGAGCGAAGTACAATCGAGCGTTCCCTTGACGAGTCACTCGCCCGGCTCGCCTGTCCTTTTCATTTGTCGAGGAATGAACCTCCATGCTCCGATCGACCCGACTGGTGTTCGTCCTGGGTGTTCTAGGATTGCCGATCGTCTCCGGCTCCCTGTGGGCGCAGGAGCCGGTTGCCGAGGCCCGTTCTACCGAAGCCGCCGCGGAGCCCAACGCCGTTCGACTGACCGCGGAACAGGCTCGCCTGAACCTCGAATCGTTTGACATCGTTTGGGAAACGATTCGAGACAAGCATTTCGATCCCAACCTCAACGGCGTGGACTGGCCTGCCGTCCGCGAGGAACTCCGGCCCAGGATGGCCGAGGCGAAAACCATGGACGAGGCGAGGGAGACGCTGCAAGACATGGTGAAGCGATTGAACCAATCGCATTTTGGGATCATTTCCCGATCGGTGTACGATGCGATTGATGGCGAGGACGCTCAATCCGGCGGTGATGGTTCGACCGGTCTGCACATCCGGGCCGTCGAGGGGGAAGCGCTGGTTGTCCTGGTCGAACCGGGCTCACCCGCCGAGGCAAGTGGCATCAAGGCCGGTTGGATCGTTGATCAGATTGAAGGGAAGCCGGTCGCCCCGGTCCTTGAAAAGGTGGCCGAGGCGTACCGCGACTCGACCCAGCTCGACCTCTACGCCTCTCGGGTGGTCGAGCGCAGGCTCGATGGGCCGAGCGGGTCGGATCGGACCATCACCTTCCGCGATGGCGAGGGGGAGCAGGTCGAGCGAACGCTCACACTGGCCCGTCCTCGGGGAACGACGGCCCGGTTCGGAAACCTGCCACCGATGACGGTCTACTTCGAAACGCGCCAGGTCGATGAAACCATCCCTTATGTTCACTGGAGTGCGTTCTTTGATCCGGCGTCCCTCATTCCCAGGATCGGCGAGGCGATTACGGGGCAACTCGACGCGCCGGGCCTGATTCTTGACCTGCGCGGGAATCCGGGCGGGATCGGTGCCATGGCCATGGGCATCTGCGGCTGGTTGATTGATGAGTCGGGCCTGAAGCTCGGCACCATGACCACCCGTGACACGAACCTGAACTTCGTCGTATTCCCGAGAGCCGAGACGTTCCAGGGGCCGGTCGCGGTGCTGGTGGACGGCTGCTCGGCCTCGACCTCCGAGATCTTCGCTGGTGGCCTTCAAGACCTTGGTCGGGCCCGGATCTTCGGGACTCGGACAGCCGGGGCGGCCTTGCCGTCAATTGTTGTGAAGCTTCCCAACGGAGACGGCTTTCAGTACGCCTTCGCCAATTATGTGTCCGCCAGCGGAGCAACGCTGGAGGGGATCGGGGTGATCCCTGATGAGGAAGTCTGGCCGTCGCGCGAGGGTTTGCTCTCGGGCGGTGATCCGGTTCTCGATGCGGCCATCGAGTGGATTCGCGTTCAGAACGGTGAATGATGATGAGTTGACGATCAGATCACGGAGTGAGGAGCTTCGTCGTTGTGCGGGGCTCGTTCCTAACGGATCTGAAGAATGCGATGGTGATCGCATTCGGGGTTCCTTGGGGTTAGAATCCGTCTCATTGTCCCGGCCGATGATGGTCCTGGAGCCTCAGTCATGCGTTGCGTTCTCCTGGTGGCGTTGGTTTCAACGTTGTGCCCAGTCCTTCCCTGCCTGGGTCAGGGGGCGGAAGACCCCGCTGGGGCGGAGGCTGATGCACTGGCCGCCGTGCTCGAACCGATTCGGGAGCGTCACGGTTTACCCGCGCTGGCTGGCGCGATCGTCACGACGGAAGGGCCGATCGCCGTGGGAGCGGTCGGCCTGCGGCGAGCAGGAGACGGACCGCCAGTGACCTCCGACGATCGCTTTCATCTCGGATCATGCACCAAGGCGATGACCGCGACCTTGCTCGCCACGTTCGTCGAGGAGGGGGCGATCACCTGGCAAACAACTCTCGCCGAGGCGTTACCTGATCTGATCGAGGTGATCCACCCCGACCTTCGATCGGCCACGCTTGAACAGGTGCTTGCCCACCGCGCCGGTTTCTCGGGTGAAACGGCCGCGCCGGGGCTGTCGTTGGGGGCCATGAAGACCTCGAAGGCCTCCCTGACCGACCAGCGGACCGACTACCTCCGGCGCGTCCTGGCCGAGGCCCCGTCCTCCCCTCCGGGATCGAACTTCGAGTACTCCAACCGGGGTTATCTTGTTGCCGGAGCGATCGCCGAACGACTGGGAGGCGCACCCTGGGAAACCCTGATACGCCGCCGGCTCTTTGAGCCGCTCGGCATGAACTCAAGCGGCTTTGGCCCGATGGCGTCGCCCGGGAAAGTCGATCAGCCCTGGTCGCACCTTGTTCGCAATGGACAGACGATGCCGATTCCTCCTGGACCAGGGTCGGACAATCCCATGGTCATTGGCCCCGCAGGCACTGTTCATGCCTCAATGGCCGACTGGGCTCGCTTCGTCGCCTGTCACTTGCGGGCAGGGGAAGACGGACCTGCGTTGCTTGCTCCCGAAACCTTTGCCGTCCTGCACACTCGACCGACCGAAGGAGACTATGCCTTCGGCTGGGGCTTCCATGACCGTGCCTGGGGAGGCGGCACGGTCTTGACCCATGCCGGGAGCAATACCTTGAACTATGCCGTCGTTTGGATGGCTCCGAACCGCCGCTTTGCCGTCCTGGCCGCCACCAACCAGGCGGGAGAGGCGGGGCCAATAGCCTGTGATGAGGTGAGTTTAGCACTGATTCAGTACTATCTGAAGCATTTTGCCGGGAACGGACCGGGGTCGCGCGAGTGATTCGGTGGGGCGGCCTCCCGATCGGCGAGACGGTTCCTTGCCGGTCGGAGAGACTCAGTCACAACGGATTACTCGGAATCCGGAGTTATGAAGTCCGACGAAGTCGTGCGAGGGCCTTCTTGCAGGCTTCGCGGACGACGGGGTCGGGGTCGTTCTGCCTGAAGGCAAGCGCATCGAGCACGTCCGGATCGGCAATCGCGCGGGCTGCGAGCAGACTCGCCGCGTTGCGAAGCAGGCCGATGCGTTTGGTCCTCGTCATGGCCGAGCCCTGGATCAGGGAAGCGATGGTTGTATCGTCGCTTCGAAGCAACTCAACCAGATCAACGGCAACTCGCCTTGGATCGGCTGTCAACTCAGGGGCGGTGCCGGGGGGAGCCTTGCGGTTCCAGGGGCAGACTTCCTGGCAGATGTCACAGCCGAAAAGCCAGCCGTGGAGCTGGTCGGCGGCGGTGTCGGGGAGGGGGCCACGGTGCTCGATGGTCCAGTAACTGATGCACTTTCGGGCGTCGAGCCGACCGGGGGTCGTCAAGGCGTCGGTCGGGCAAGCGTCGAGGCATCGGGTGCAGGTGCCGCAATGGGTTGATTCGTGGGGAGCGTCGGGTTCGAGTTCCAGATCGGTCAAGAGCGCGCCAAGAACGGTATAACTGCCGAGCTGACGATTGATGAGCATAGTATTCTTTGCGATCCACCCCAGACCCGACAGGCGTGCGAAATCTCGCTCCAGCAGCGGCGCGGTATCGGCGACCGCCCGCGACCGAGATTGAGGAAACGCGGCGTCAATCTGCTCCTTCAATCGTCCCAGGCGTTTCCAGAGGACCTTGTGGTAATCTCTCCCCCTGGCATAGCGGGCGACCTTGCCGGTCCGAGGCGTGGCAGAAGGGTCAGGCTCTCCGGGGTTGTACGACAGGGCGACCATCACGACCGAACGAACGCCTTCCAGGACGGACTCGGGATGCTGTCGAGCTGCGGCGTGAGTTTGCATGTAGGTCATTTCTGCCGCGTTCCCCCCGGCAAGCCAGTCGAGGAACGAGCCGTACCCTGGCGGCGAGACGGCCGGGGCGATGCCGACGAGGTCGAACCTCAGGTCGCTGGCCAGACGCTTCACCTCGGCCGATTGTTGGGCAGGGGGCGCTCCACTCACGGCAAGCGGTCCCGGAAGCGGGAGTGACAGGCCTTGCAGTCCTTCGCCGCGGCCTGAAACGCGGTTGATGCCGCCTCACGATTGATCGTGGAGGGTCGCAATGTGTCCCGCAAGGCCAGGGCGTTCCGTTCGGACCTTGCCAGCAAGGAGAGGAAGACCTCTCCCCTGCCCTTCGACTCGTCCAGCCGAGCCAGTTCGCGGTAATGCTCGACGAGCAGGGTGGCCTCGTGGGCTGGGTCGAGGTCGGGATGATCGTTGGGGACAGTGAACCCGGCGTCGGCCATGAGCTTCAGATGCTCCCAGCGCAGGTCGATCTCGACCATCCCTTCCACCAGATCGGGAACTTCAGCCTGCTCGGGAAGGTCGGCGGCGGTTAGGGTCTTCAGCGCCGTCTCGGAAGGGGGGACGAAGGATGCGATGCTCGCGTAAAGGCCCGTGTAATCGGGCGAGGTTCCGGCACGTTCGAGCCATTGCCGGGCCGTGGCATGGTCCCATCCTTCGGCAACCATGGCGCAGACCGCCGCCGCGGCCGGTCCGCGATGCTTTCCGTGGTGACAGTGAACGTAAATTGTACCCTTTGCGTCCTTCATCACCTTGGCCAGCGCCATCGCGCGATCGAGCGGAATGCCATCGTAGCCCACGGGCAAATGCACATAACGCAAACCGTATTGCCGGGCGAGTGCCAGGTCAGGGCGCGCTCCATCCACACTGACGATCGTTCGCACGCCCAGGTCGGCCAGAGCCTGGAACGCTTCTTCCCCCTCCGGTTGTCCCCCACTCAGCAACTTCGGTGAAAGACGGAACAGGTTTTCGATGCCGGGCGCCTCGATCCGTTCCGGCTCGTCGTTGAAGCCCGGAACGCCACCCGCAACGGTGACCATGACCAGTCCAGGAATGAGCATTCGGTACATGATTGTGGGGCCGATTCGTCGATTGCGTGATCGTTCATGCGCACTATCGAGCATGGCGAACAGGGAACGCCGCTGTCAACCAAGGGAACCCTGCTCGGCCGGAGTCTGGTGATCGCCTCGACCCTTTTGAATCGCCCGATCGACCAGAGCGTTGCCGATCGATCCGCGTCTCGGTCACAATCGGGGAATCGCTCGCCGCTTGGTCCACGAGAATGACGAGGCCCCCATGATTGCCCTCTGCGCCCTGCTGGTGATGCTGGGAGGTTCCCAGAATTCCGAGACCGACAGCCACCGTTTTCGGCTCCCGAGTGGAGCGACCGTGATTGTTCCAGCGGAGTTGCCCGACTCCGGCTCGATGGATCTGGTTGTCCATTTGCACGGCGCGGTGGAGGCGGTCGAGCGGGCCCTGGCAGTCTCGGGATGGTCGGCCGTCGTTGTGGTGGTGAACGAGCCGGGCCTGTCGTCGGCCTATGCGCGGCCTTTCGCCGATCCCGCCCGGTTCCCTGCCCTGCTCGATGAGGTTCGAACCGCGATGGTCGAGCGACTGCCGGGCGTCGATCTTGACCGTGGCCGTCTGATTGTCAGCTCCTTCTCGGCTGGGTTTGGTGGCGTGCGCGAGCTGCTTGCTCAGCCCGAGGTGGTAGATCAGATCGATGCGCTCGTGCTGGCCGATTCGCTTTACTGCGGATACGAAGGAAGCCCGGCGAATCGTCGGCTCGATCCCGAGAAGATGGCCGGGTTCCGCCGTTTTGCCAGCGAAGCGCATGCGGGCCGCAAGGCCATGCTCGTCAGCCATTGCGCGCTCGTTCCAGAAGATTACGGCAGCACGGCCGAGACGGCCGACGATCTTGTCCGTCATGTGGGCGGGACGTTTGAATCGGTGACCGAGGACCTTGGGCACGGTTGGCTGCTGTCGAGGCGGTTTGACCACGGATCGCTTCGAGTGCTCGGATTCGAAGGGGCCGAGGGGGAGGATCACCTCCGGCATCTTCGACGGCTCGGTGAACTCTGGCGCATCGTGCCTCTCGTTCCTCCAGACGACGTTGCGGGGCGGGGGGAGAATCGGTGACAATGCTCCCCCAGGGCCGCGCCGATTCGGCCGTGCGGCCCGATCCGGGAGTCGAAGGCGACGGACGATGCACCATCCGCTCTTATCTCGAAAAGCCGAGCGGTTCACCGAGAGTGTGATCCGAGGCATGTCGATCGAGGCGCGTAAGTACGGCGCTGTCAACCTGGCCCAGGGGATGCCCGACTTCCCCGCTCCCGAGGCCATCAAGGAGGCTGCCTGTCGGGCGATCCGGGACGACATCAATCAATATGCCATCACCTGGGGATCAACGAATCTCCGCGAGGCCATTGCCGAGCATGCCGCCTGGCACCTGGGCATGGAAGTCGATCCGGAGCAGGAAATCACCGTCACCTGTGGGAGCACCGAGGCGATGATCGTCGCCTTGCTGTCGCTCATCAACCCCGGTGACGAGGTGATCCTGACCCAGCCTTACTATGAGAATTACTGGCCCGATTGCATCATCGCCGGGGCCGAACCGCGCTTTGTTCCCATTCGGCCGCCCCACTGGTCGTTCGACTTCGACGAACTGGCCGCCGCGTTCAACGAGCGGACGAAGGCTATCGTTCTTTGCAATCCCAACAATCCGACCGGCACCGTCTTCAGCCGAGAGGAACTGGAACACGTCGCCGCCCTTTGCCGCAAGTGGGACGTGATCGCCATTACTGACGAAATTTATGAGCATATTCTCTATGACGGCCGCCACCATCTCTGCATTGCCTCGCTCGACGGCATGCGGGAGCGTTCGGTGACTGTTTCAGGGATGTCGAAGACCTTTGGCGTGACCGGCTGGCGGGTCGGGACGATCATCGCCCCGCCGAAAATGACCTGGGCCTTTCGCCAGATGCATGACTTTATCTCGATCGGTGCCGCGGCCCCGTTGCAAGAGGCCGGCGCGGTGGCCTACCGCCTTCCCCGATCGTATTTCGACGGTCTCTCCTCGGCCTATCAGGCCCGCAGAGATCGCTTCTGCGCGCCTTTGCTGGAGATCGGCTTCGACTTCGAGCCGCCACAAGGGGCCTACTATGTGATGGCCGATTTTTCAAGCTTCGTGGGAGATCGGCCCGACGACAAGGTGTTCGCCCGGCACCTTGTCCGCGAGGTTGGCGTGGCGACCGTTCCCGGCTCCAGCTTCTTTCGGGATAAGGAACTGGGCCGCCATCTCATACGCTTCTGCTTCTGCAAAAAAACGGAGACGCTCGACAAAGCGGTAAAACGCCTGAAATCCTTGCGGGCACTGTGTTAGCGGTTTTCCACGGTTTGGATGAATTCCCACCGCTTGTCCCCATTTAGCCCCAATTCTCTGCCAAAATCCTGACATCGCAGGTGCTTATATAGTTGATATGAGCGAATTTCTCGCGCGTCCGCCCCGCTCCGAGCTTCGCCCAGCATTGCTTGCAAGCTTTCGCTGCTATATCTGCACGTGCAGAGTTGCGATTGTTGATGGGATTGGGCCGAGTGTTCGACTGGTTGTCGGGCTTGCATGGATTTGGCCGAGATCGAACGCTATGATGTGGTCGGAGTTCGTGTTCATGAGGGTTTCGGACAATGCTCTGCCCGTATTGTGAAAAGCACGTTCATATTCCGATTCGTCAGAATCAGCAAATTCAGATGCGGAGTACGGATGTTTTTGGGCAGAGCGAGTTGCTCTACTTCTACGCTGACAATTGCCCATCGTGCTCCGAGGTTATCGTTGCTCTGGCAGTTGCAGAGCCCATAAAAGAGAAGCAATATCACGAGCAAAGCGATTGGGAAGAACCAAAGTTCAAGGAGGTAATTTATCCACGCAGCCGTGCCATCAAGCAATTGCCTCCCGAGGTTCCACCAGAATATCGTGAAGATTTTGATGAGGCCGTCTATGTCCTCGATCTCAGCCCCAAGTCGAGCGCCGCATTGAGCCGTCGGCTGCTCCAGCAAATATTGAGAGATCGTTTCTCGATCTCGAAGCCGGTGTTGCATCAAGAGATTCAGGAATTTATCAACTCGCTTCATCCGCCTGCTCACCTCAGCGATCAGCTTGATGCAATCAGGCTTGTCGGGAATTTCGCAGCCCATCCAATGAAGGATTCGTCAACAGGGGAGATCACGGAGGTCGAGCCGGGCGAAGCGCAGTGGTTGCTAGAGACGCTGGAAGGCCTCTTCGACTTCGCCTTCGTACAGCCTGCGAAGTTCGCGGCTCGCAAAATGGCTATTAACGCCAAGCTCAGGGCGGCAGGAAAGCCGGAACTTCCCTGACCGACGAACCGTTTCAACGCCCCGGCCTCACCGCCGGGGTTTTTGTTGCGGCTAATTTTGAATGCGGAGGCGTCTCGTGTCCTTCAAGAACTTCCTGAACGATCACATTGTCATCGAGCGCGACGGCGGGCCGGTGACGTATGAGGTCAGTTTTCAGGGGAAAAAGGTGATCGGCCCGCTCGACATGGATGTAGAAGAGGATGACCTGCTCATCCGCAAATCCACCGACGAGCGATTCATCGTGACCAGCGTAGAGCGTCACAAAGCCCCGGCTATCATGCGGCATGACATGAGCCATTGCACGCTGACACTCGTGTACGAGAAGCAGGCACTGAAGCGACGAGAAGAAGCGGCCCGCACGCAGATTATCCAGCATATCGGTAGCGCACACACCGTCGCCGGTCGGGACATTCACGGCGGAGTGAACACGACGATCACCGTGACCAACATCCTCGATGCGCTTGCCGCCGCCGTGACCGAGGACACGAGCATCCCGGAAGATCAGAAGCCTTCGCTCATCGGCCAGATCAGGGCACTCTCAACTAACCCGTTCATTCTGGGAATAGCGCCGCCGCTGATTCTTGAGGCGTTGAAGAAGCAATTTGGCCTCTAATGCTTCGCGCTCGCCAGCGCCTCCATCAGCTTCGCCACCGTGCCATCCACCGCACTCCTGCCTGTGGCGTACTCCCACACCTGCGTCCGGCTACGGTCGATCATCGGGCCGAGCCGGACGCGCCAGTGGCGGCCAGCGATGGTTTCGGCCAGTTCGGCGAAGCGGTCGGATGTCACTTCGCGTCCTCCGGTACTTTCCAAAGGTTATCCGGCTTCCTCGCTGGCTTGGCGGAGTTGATGTAGGGCTGGATGTTCGCCGCATCGCCTGACACATAGACCGGAATGCCGAACACGGACAAACGGTAGCCATACTCGCCGCCGTGGAATTTCACCTCAACCGGGCTTCCGCTGGTTTTGGCTTCGTTTTTCAGCTCGTCCAGATATTGCGGTGAGCAGATGAAATGGTTGGGCGGCTGGTAATACTGCCGGTTACTCACGGTGATCAACGCCCATATTTCGTCGATGATGCTCATGCCGTACCCTCCCTTGGCAAGTCCATCCAGCCCTGCACCATGTTCGTGTGATACTCGCCGTAGTTGCTGATATACCGCTTCTCGGAGTCCGGCCCCGGCTCATACAGATCGCACAATGGGGTGAACTCGCCCGCTTCCCTGTGAGCGCCTGAAAGGAAAATACCCAGACAATGCCGGAACTCCTCCACCGTGTAGTCATCAGTGTAGGCTGGATGCCCCATGATGTATTTTTGAACCCTGATTCTGTCGCCTGCTTTCACATCCCCTCACACTTGATTATTTGTCTCGCTATCTGCTCAGCCAACAACAAGCCTAAACTAGCGCAATCATGTTAGCTTGTCAAACATTATTTGTTAGGACGGCTAACATTGTTGCACGCACTGACCGATAACCACCCCCGGCTACCCTTCCTCCCCCTGATGCAGTAGATTGGCCCCTTACTGAGAGCCCTCCGTCAGGAATTTGCTGACAATCAGCAAATTTTAGGGTCGAGTTGCGCGACGCAACCTGTTTTCAGCAAATGAGATGCGTCGCAACGTTCGAAATCTGCTTCTGCAAGCAAGATGAAACGCTCGATCAGGCCATCGCCCGCTTGCGAACCCTCCGGGCCCTCGTTTGAGGTGGAGGTGAAGCGTTTCAATCGGAAATCGTCCGTCCGAGTCGAGGCGATTCCTGTCAATGACGCTCACTCGTCGTCGAACATCTTCGCGAGGCCCACGATGGGCACGGGCGAATGAACAAAGGGGATGACCGTGATCGATTCGGCTTCTCGGGGTGGCTCCACTCGCGGTGGCTCACTCATCCGAACGACGACCGTGGTCCTCGGGATTGTTCTGGCGGGTCCGATCTCGGCCTGGGCTCAGGGGGCGGCCAGCCTGTTCGTGGTTGGGGCTGATGGCACGGGGCTGCGAACGGTCGCGGCGTCTGGTTCCGGGCCGAACGGATTTCATCGGGCGGCCTACCCGAGCTGGTCGCCCGACGGTCGATTGCTTGCCTTCACGGCCTTCGATGCGACGGGCAGACGGCCTGAGATTCGCGTGGTTTCCCGGGAGGGCGGCCCATCTCGAACGATCGTTGAAGGTGTCGCTCCCTCCTGGTCGCACGATGGGTCAAAACTCGCGTGCATGATCAGCGGAAAACGCACGATTGCGACCGACTGGACCCGTCTGGGCCGAAATGATGAGCGGTTGGCCATTGTTCGGCTCGACCAGCCTGAGGCCATTGAGGACGTCGGCGCGGGCCTCTGGCCGCGCTGGTCGCCGACCGATGATCGCCTGGCGTTTTCCAGCCGACAGGGGGCAAGCTGGGATATTTTTGTTCGATCGGCCAACGGCATGAGCCTGGCTCGCCTGTCCGACAACCCCGCGATGGATACCGAGCCCCTCTGGACCCCCGACGGTCGAGAGGTGATTTTTCTCTCCAACCGGGGTGTTCGCTGGGATCTTTATCGCGCTCCAGCCGATGGCGTCGCTGCCCCTCGACGCTTGACCAATCATCCGAGCCGCGAAGAAGGAGCGAGCCTCAGCCCCGACGCTTCCCGGATTGCCTTTACCGAGCAGCCAGACCGCCCGAACAGCCAGATCCTCATTCTCGACCTGGCCAGTGAGGTTGTCCGCCCCCTGCTTCTCAATCCTCTGGGCGACCGCGATCCCGCCTGGTCACCCGATGGCCGCTTCATTGCCTTTGCCAGTCGTCGGCCATTACCGTGAGTGAAAATTTGAGCGAATGTGCAACTCATCCGGCAATTCGCCGGCGCTCCCCGATCCAGGGGGGATTCGCGGGTCGGGGAGTCCCAGTGTTGCGGATCAGCCCAGCCGCCTGAATCTCCGACGCAGTTGTACCCCGACGACCGCCACCCCTCCCAGACTAAGCAAGAGCAGCGACGAAGGTTCGGGGATGACCGTGGGGGTCACCCTCAGGATGCGGTCGTTCCGAGGATCGGCCAGATACAGAGCCCCATCGGGACCAAAGGTCATCCCGCTGATCGGCCCCAGGCCCGAGAGGATGACCTCGGTTTGTCCACTGGCATCGATCCGAATGATTTCACCCGTCAGGCCCCTTGCATACAGGTCAGTGCCGAACATCCCGCCGGGAGCGAACGCGAGATTGGTCTGTCGTCCCTGGGGAGGTAAGCCGGTCGGATCGAACAACGTGGCGAAGGCATTGTTGACCAGCGTGCCGTCGGCCTTGTGCACGCGAATCACTCCGTCGTGGTGGCTGGTGAAAATCTGGTCGCCTGCGCCGATCGCCAGGCCCGAGGGAGTGGTTCCAAAGGTGTCGAATTCAATCAAGCGAGTGATTTGAAGATTCGGCCCGGGATCGCGAGTCACGGCGAACACGCTCCGAGACTCGCCAATATCCGTCAGGAGCATTCTTCCGGTGGAGTCGAACACCATCTGATGCGGATTCTCGAATTGGAGCGAATTGATGAAGTCAATCGATTCATTGGGACGGATCGCCGAGAGTCGGCCACGGTTCTGGACGCCATTCCAGGGGGCCAATCCTCCCACGATGACCGACCCGGCAACACCCGAGATCCGGCCTTCGGCGTCGAACAAGACTGCGTCCGGGTCGTTGATCTGCTCGTTCCCGTGCCGGGTGACTGAGGTCCCACCGGGGGCAATCCGATAGACCCACGATGGCCCGATGTCGGCGCCATCGGTCGCCGTCGAACCGGCATAAAGCGATCCGTCCGACCCGAACGAAAGCTGTGTGGGAGTTCGAGGGAGTCTCGCGTACTCGGTGACCACGAACTCTGCCCGACCCTCACTGGCGAGCAGCGCGGCGGCGATCAGGATGAGTCCGGTGAGGAATCGGAGGTGAGGACAGTGGCTTGGCATTGGGGAAACTCCTGGGAGGCAATTGCACCGTGATCCTGTCCAGGCGATGGTTTTTTGCCCGTGATTCAGGCCGTCATGTGGGGTTTCAGGAAGCATTTGTGAGAAAAAAACAACGTGTTGCAGCGCAGCGATTCTCATTGCTTGACATCATTTGAGGGGGAGTGTTAGCGTTGCTCATTGCTGCGTGGGTGTGATTGCGATGGCACGCGTCACCACGGCTCCCTCACCAGGGATAACGATCGGAATGAACACGGTCGTGGCGAACCGGGGGAGTGATTCATCCATGAAGCGGGCTGCGGGGAGGGTCGATGGCGATCGCGGACTGCGGCAAGACAGATCGCGGCTTGATCGGAAAGGTTGCCGACTGGCGTGATGCCTCGGCCTGGGGACGGTTCGATGCCACCTACCGGCCGATGGTCCGGTGCTGGGGTCGGAGGTTCGGTCTTGAAGGGGATGACCTGGAGGAACTTTGCCAGGTCGTCATGATCTGGCTCAGCCGGAAAATCACAAGCTTCCGCGATGAGCCCTCGAAAACCTTCCGGGCGTGGCTCCGTTGTGTTGTCTCGTCTCGGGCGATCGACCTCCTGCGAGCTCGGCGACGGTCGTTGCCGATCATCGACCCCGACGCGATGATCGATGCGCGACGCTTGCACGAGTCTCCGTCCACGGCATGCTCGGCCGCCGGTCGGTTCCCAACGGTTCCCGACGAGGTTTTGCAGGCCGTCCAGCGGCGCGTTCAGCCCGAAAGCTGGCGGATCTTCTGGATGGTTCGCGTCGAAGGAATGTCGGTTGACGAGGTCCGTCATCTGTTCGGCAAGACCTACGCGGCGACCTATCGCAATCAAGAGCGCGTGGCCCGGATGCTCCGATCCGAGCTGGAACGATTCCGGACACCGAGTGCTTGACGATTCAGGAGGCGGCGATGGCCACGGCGGCCTGCCCCGATCTCGACGAGCTACGGCAGCTCGACGCCGAGTCCCTTGACGACGCCGAGTTCGCCGCCCTCGAAGCCCACCTCGAATCGTGCGACTGGTGTCGTGCGAGGCTTGAGCAGCTTCTGGCCGACGCCTCGTCGTTCCGCGAGCTTTTGCACGAGCCGGATGGCGATGCGAGGGTCGTACCACCCGCGTTGCCTGGATTCCTCATCCAGCGTGAGCTGGGGCGAGGAGCCCACGGAGTCGTCTACCTGGCGGTCCGAGAGCGGGACGGGCGTTCCGTCGCCCTGAAGTTCCTTGGGGGCGGTCCGGACGATCTGGCTCGATGGCGACGTGAAGCCGAGGCCCTCCGGCGACTCGAACTTCCAGGCGTTGTCCGATTTCTCGACGTTCACGAGGTCGGCGGCTGGGTCTGCCTTGTCATGGAGTACCTGGCCGGGGGGAGTCTGGAACAGCGACTCGATCCCGAGCCGTCGGCCAGGTCGGCCGCTCACCTGGTGGAATGCATCGCCCGAACGATTCATCAGGTGCACAACTCGAAACTGCTTCACCTGGATCTCAAGCCTTCGAACATCCTGTTTGCTGGTGGACGCGACGAGCCGCTCGAACACGCTCAACCCCTGATCGCCGACTTTGGCCTGGCCTTACCCTGGGAAAACCCCGCTGCCACCTGGACACTGGCCGTCGGACCGCGCGGAACTCCCTCCTACATGGCTCCTGAGCAACTGGTTCCAGAACGAGAGACCCTCGGTCCGGCGGCCGATGTTTATGCGATGGGAGCCATCCTCTACCGGATGCTCACCGGCCGCCCCCCTTTTCTGGCCTCGACCAAGCTGGAAACCTATCTTCATCTCCGTGATCGGGAACCGGTTTCCGTTCGTCGTCTCAACCCTAATGTTCCCGAGGCGCTTGAGACGATCTGCCTGGCCTGCCTGCGCAAGGCGCCGGGCCGTCGCTACGCCTCGGCCGAGGCACTGGCCGACGATCTCCGTCGCTTCCTCGACGGCCGCCCGATCCGCCAGCGACCGACGCCGAAGGTCTTGAACGCGGCCCGCTGGTGCCTTCGGAATCCGCTGGTTGCCGGCCTGAGCCTGGCGCTGGCGGTGTCGGTGGGGAGCCTCATCCTCATTCAGTCGGCCCGATTGCGTGCCTCAAGAGCCGAGCAAGCCCGCCTCGATCGTGAATTGATTCGCCTGGAGGAGAATCTGACACTCTCGACGGACGTCCTGACTCATTATTCGAGTTATGCGCATTCCTTGTTGTTCAAGGATCGAGCCATTGATGCGTCGTTCGTCCTGGCCGAGATCACCCCTGTGCGAGTTCGTCTGGAGCAGGCTCGGGATTCGGAAACGATTAACCCGGCAAACCTCTACGCGCTTGGCCTGGTCGAACTGCTGACCGCCGATATTCTGCTGTCTCAAAAACAACCCCTTGAGGACATCCGGCCTCATCTGATGGAAGCGCGAGACGCCTTCCGAGAGGCGATCCGCCTGGCGCCGGCGGCTCCGCATATCGAGGGAAACCTGGAACGGCTCGGGACTCATTGGTTCCTGAACCGGATCGGGGCGACGCTCGGTTATCTTGAGCACACGGACTATGCGTACGACTGGCAGGGATCGGTGACGGCGTTGGTTGATGCGATTGAGGAGGATCTCGACATGCTCGGGATCTCTCGCAAGGCATCGTTGACACCGATCATGAACGTCATGTCTTACATCGGGATCAGCCAGCGCAATGCCGATCACCCCGAGGGCTCAAAGTTCTTCTTTCAGTGGCAACGACTGGGCGGCCGCATCATGGCGCACACGGTCAACGGCATCGACGAGGCCGAGCGCACCGCCGAGCTGTACGAGGACATCGCTCAGGAACTTCACGATCGACACCCGACCGAACCGGCCTATATCTACCTTCTGGCCGAGGTTTACCAGCAAAAGGCCAAGAACTGCTGGAAACGGGACAACCTCGACGGCGTTCGGCTCTGGCTCGCCCACTCGATCGCGGCCAACGAACAGGCCGTCGCCCTCGATCCGTCGGTCGAGCGTTATCAAACGGTCCTGGCCGATCGCCGGCGTCGCCTGGCCGAGATTTCCGACGAATGACCCTGGGCAATCCTGACTGGCCGGTGGATCGCCCGCCCCACGGGCGGGTCGGATTGACGCAAGGCCAATCGCCGGTACAATCCGCCTCAAACTCCGGCCCGACGGTCGGCACGAAGGATCGTGCGCGCGATTGGGCGAAGGGGTCAGGATGATGACGAGGCAATCATGGACGATCGAGGATCGGCGCATCACCCGGGCCACGGTCGGCGCATCCGGGTCGAACTGCTCTTGCTCGCCACCGTGGCGCTACTGGCCCTGATGGCCGCGCCGAGCCTTTGGGGAGAAGTGTACACAACCGAAGACCTCGGATTCTTTCACGTCCCCTTACGCATCTTCTTTGCCCGCTGTCTCGCCACCGGGGCCGATCCGTCCTGGTGCCCTCAACTGTTTTGCGGGTTCGACCTGCATGGTGAAGGGCAAATCGGCCTGGCCCACCCCTGGCATCACTTCCTCTATCGGGCGTTTCAGTTTGAAACCGCCTTGAATCTCGAATTTTTGATCAGCTATCCGGCCACGATGCTCGGCATGGCCTGGCTCTTGCGACGACGAGGGCTGCCGATCGATGCGTCGTTGCTCGGCGGGTTCATGGCGGCCTTCGGGGGATTTGTCGTCTATCACTACATGCATGTGAATGTTGTGGGTGTCGTGGCACACATCCCCTTCGCCTTGCTGGCGATCGACGCGATCATGCGAGGCGACTCGGCCCGATCCCGTGCCTGGCCAGGGGCGGCGCTGGCGGCGATCACCGGATCGCAGCTCTTGCTCGGCTATCCCCAGGCGGTCTTCTTCTCAACGATCATCGAAGGGCTGTATGCCGCGTCGGTCTGGGTCGAGTTGCGTGGTCGGCCGCGATGGCTCACGGCCCTTGTCTGCGCGAAGGTCCTTGGGCTGGGGTTGGGGGCCGTGCAGGTCCTGCCCTCCTGGGGGGCACTGGCCGAGTCGGAACGATCTGCTCCAACCGCCGAGTTCCTCGGGATGCTCTCGCTCCCTCCCGCCAATACAATCCAATGGCTCGTCCCTTACCTGTTCGAGAGCCGCGTCTACGCCCCAGGAGAAGACCTGGTTCCCGGCTGGAGGGTCGAGCCCGCAAGCTCACTCTCCGATTCTCGGGTCAAGGAATATGGTCTTTACAATGGGATCGCCGTTCCAGTGCTCCTGGCCTGGGTTTTGGTGCGTTGGAAGCACCTGCGGCACCGACACCTTGCCGGTTGGGCGGTCGCCGTGGCGGGCCTTGGCCTGGTCCTGGCGTTCGGAAAGTATGCGCCGATTTTTGAACTGACCCACCGCCTTCCGGGTTTCAACGTCTTTCGGGCTCCGGCGCGGTTCGTGCTGCTGGTCCATCTCGCCTCGGCGGTCCTGGTTGCCGTCGCGTTTGCTGATTTGAGCACCTTGCGATCCTCGGGAAATCGGCTCTCCTGGCGACGGCTTTGGCCCCTGGCCTTGCCGACGATCGGTTCCGTGGCGATCGTCGCGTCTGCTCGGTTCGGCTCACCCGAGGCGTGGCTGGCCGAACATCAGGCGCCGCTGGGCGCGTTGATTCTTTCGGTCGGTCTGGTCGCAACCGCCTCGGGGCTGGTGGTGGCCGCGGCCCGTCGTGTTTCCTGGGCGCCGACGGCCCTGGCCGTTCTGATTGCGCTGGATCTCGGTGCCTATTCCATGACGTACCTCGCCTCGGGCTCCCGGGCGAAGCTCGACCTCCTGGCCGCCTTTCATCCCGTGGCCACCCGGTCGAACGCCGAGCGGGCCGTCTTCGGCCCCGGAACTCTCGTGTGCGATAATCTCTGGATGTTCAGCGGGCGAGGGTTGGTCGAGGGCTACGCCGGGCTGACCCCCGTTCGTCGGCTCGATTACTCGAAGCCGTCGAGCCGACGTGTGGCCTCGGCCGCCTGGAGCGTCGGGCATCCCACCTCTCGCTTGCCCGATCCGCTCCCCCGCGCTCGGCTGGTGGCCGAAGCCCGCGTGAGCGACGATCCGAACCGTGACCTTGACACGATTGATCCGGCGATCGTTGCACTCGTCGATCGTCCGGTGACGCTGGATGCCGGCGAGCCTTCGGGCGATCCGATCATCGTCCGGGACCGGCCGGGAGAACTTCGAGTCGTGGTCGATTCGCCCGGCCGACGCCTTCTCGTCATCTCCGAGCGGCACCACCACGGCTGGACCGCTCGCGTCGATCGCCAACCGGCCGAGATCCTCCGCGCCTACGGCGACTTCATGGCCATCGTCGTCGAGGAAGGGCGACACATGGTCCACCTCCGTTTTCAGCCGAAGACCCTGGCGGCGGGCAAGGCCATTTCGATCGCCTCGATGACGCTGGTCATTGCCTGGCCGATCGGGATGAGACGATTCCGCCGACCCCGGACGCTTGGCCAGCGTGCGATCTTCCAGGGGGTGCATCGTCGATCGGCGGTCCCGGTTGATTCCTCCCGCTCCGATGCGAGAGAATCGGCAACATCTGAGTGACCGTAACTTTTTCTTCCCGATGCGTTCGGTTGAGTCCGATTCCGGTTCGAGAATGCCCCGATGACGGATGCCGACTTTCCCCCGTTTCGAGCGCTCGACCGAACGCTGCCCGGAGTTTTCGCCAACCTGGCGCTCGATGAGGCGCTGCTGATCGACGCCGATCAGACCGAGGCTCCCCCGGTGCTGCGGACCTGGGAGTTGCCGGAACTGGCGGTCGTGATGGGGGCCTCGTGTCGAACCGCCGAGGCCGTTCAGGTCGATCGATGCCGCGCCGAGGGTGTGGCCATCGCTCGACGGAGCAGCGGAGGAGGGGCGGTCTTGATCGGGCCGGGAGCCCTGAATCTGACCGTCATCTTGCCGATCGACTCGGCTCCCGGTCGGCTGGCCGTCGATGAAGTGCAGCGTTGGGTGCTTGGAAGAATTGCCGAGCAATTGCGGGCTTATGGGCCTGAGGTCGAGGTGCTGGGGTCCGGCGACCTTGCCCTGGGAGGTCGTAAATGCTCAGGAAGCGCCCAGCGACGTCTGAAGCGTCGGTTTCTGGTGCATGCGTCCATTCTCTACGATCTGCCGGCCGACCGCATCGCCCGCTATCTTGGTGCCCCGCCGAAACGCCAACCGGCCTATCGATCGGGGCGGGCTCACGAGGCGTTCGTCACGAACTTGCCCCTGCCTCGCGAGGCGATTCTCCAGGCCATTCGCGACGCCTGGATCGGACCAGGAGATCTCCCCGAAGCCCCTGCCGTCCCAGAAGCCTTGATCGCCGAACTCATGACCGCGAAATATACCGATCCCGCCTGGATTCAACGATTTTAGCCGGCGAATTACTTCGTGGGATCACGAGAACGCTGCCTGTTCCTCGAACCACGCAGTGGCCGCATCCCTCGCGCCGCTGAAATCGGTACGGCTTCGAAGCACAGATGCCGAAAGAAGGCTTAAAGCGAGCGTGTTCCTGAATTGCTCGTCAAGGAATACTGAAGGATCCCGTTTTGGGGATTGCGTCTTTTTGCTTGACTTTTCCGATGCGATCCGCGAAACCAGTTTCAATGGGCAATTCTTCGGCTTTTCCAGAGATTTCGTGCATGCACGGTCTCTTGGGTCGGCCGGCTTCGATGTCCGGGAGGTTCCGGATTTCGAAATTTGAGACGTTCTAAGGCGGCGATCCATGACCGAACTCGGGACTGGAATGATTCGATCACATTATCTTGCGACCCTGGTCCTTCTGGCGATGACCGTTTCCCTCGTTGGCTGCGGAGGGGGCGATGGGCTTGATCGCCAGGCGGTGACGGGAACCGTGACGCTTGACGGGCAACCGCTTGCAACGGGTCTGATCACCTTTGATCCGGCCTCTGCCACCGCGGAAACGTCGACGGCCACCGAAATTGTCGATGGGACCTACACGTTTAGCTCACAGAATGGACCGGTTCCGGGTGACTATCGCGTGGTGATCAACTCCTCGGGTGGTGAGAGCATTGAGCCTCCGGCCGGTCAGGCGCCGGGCGACACGTTCCTGCCTCCCCCCGAAGAAAAAGTTCCCGCGAAATACAACTCGAATACGACCCTGACCGCGACCGTCGAGTCGGGGTCCGACGAACCCATCAATTTCGAGTTAACCTCGGATTGATTCCCTGACTCACTGGGCCGTGTGTCGGTTCGGTGAACGTTGCTCTTGTTTTATCCGATCCAGGATCCGGAGTGTATTGATGCGAATGGCTTCCCGTAAGGGGTTCACCCTGATCGAACTTCTCGTCGTTATCGCGATCATCGGCGTCTTGATCGCCCTGCTGCTTCCGGCCGTTCAGTCGGCTCGTGAAGCGGCTCGTCGTGCCCAGTGCACGAATAATCTCAAGCAAGTCGCCCTGGCAATGCACAACTACCACGACACCTTCGGCTCTCTGGCCCCCGGCCGCAAGGGATGCTGCTGGGGCACGTGGCAGTTGTTCATCCTGCCTCAGATCGAGCAGGTTGCCGCCTACAACTCCTTCAACTTCGACGGCAATAACGTCAACGGTCCTGACGGCACCCACCGCTACTTCGGTGTGGTGAACCACACCGCCGCGAACCTCGTCATCTCGTCATACATGTGCCCGAGCGACTCGGGTTCCAACCCGGCCAACCCGATCACCGCGACCGTCAACGGCACGCGCTACGAGTGCAAGTACCGCAACTATGTCATCAACATGGGCAACACCACCGTCACGCAGTTGAACATGCCGGCGTTCGGCATCAACTTCGGTGGGGCTCCGTTCTATGACATGGGCTCGCCCAACATCGACATTGCGCCGCAGTACTACCCCGGCCGGACGACCCGCAAGGTCGTCGGGTTCTCGTCGATCAAGGACGGCCTGAGCAACACCCTGATGAACTCCGAAGTCATCATCGCCAATGGCCGCGACCTCCGCGGTTTCACCCAGTGGGGCGATGCCGTCGGCTTCAGCGGCTTCCTGACCCCCAACAGCAAGTCGCCCGACGTGATCGACGACTACTGGTGCAACCGGCAGCCGCCGAACCCCCCCTGCACCCCGAACACCACCGAGCTGGACAAGACCTACGCGGCCCGCAGCTACCACCCCGGCGGGGTCAACGCGGCCATGGCCGACGGCAGCGTCAAGTTCGTCAAGGACACCATCAACGTCTTCGTCTGGCGGAGCCTGAGCACCACCAACGGTGGTGAGGTCATTAGCGCCGACCAGTTCTGAGCATTCTCCTGGCTCTAACTGCGAGACGTTCTGCGAAACGAGCCCGTCCGGGGGGAAGATTCTCCCCGGACGGGCTCGTTTTCGTTGTGCTGGTCGTGACACCGCAGGGGCACAGCTGATGTGCAGATCGTCGAAGGGGCCGATGACCAGCATCAGGCCCCCGTGGCCCGAGGCTCAGGGCTGCTCGGCGGAGTCGGCGTCTGCGTCAGTGGGATTTGTCGTGGCTTCCGGGTCGTCGCTCGGTGCCGGAGCGTCTTCGCTGTCGGCTCGGATCTCTCGCGGGGGGATAATCGTGTCCGGGAGTGCCGAGGTCAGGTCATCGGCCCCGTTTTCCGAGATGTAGGTCCGATCCAGGTAGAGGTAACTCAGATTTTCGAGTTCGGAGAGGACCGGCACCGCCGCATCGGTGATCGTCGTGTCATTGAGATAAAGGTTGCCGACCTGCGGGATCTCCTTCAGATACGCAACCCCCTCGTCGGTGATGGGTAGCCCGACGAGGTAAAGCGTTGTCAGCCCCTCGATCGGGGCCAGATCGGCCAGTCCCGGACCGGAGACGGCCGTGTTGGTCAGGTGGAGCGTGCTCAACTGGGTCAGCGGGGCGAGGGCCTTGAGCCCCTCGTCGGTGACGTTCGTTTCCGAGAGATTCAGTTCGCGGAGCTGGGTCAGGCCGTTGATCTTCTCCAGCCCGGCGTCGGTGATGCTCGTTCCCGAGAGATTCAGCACGGTCAGACGCGACAGGCCGCTCAACGCGTCGAGCCCCTCGTCGGTGATGGCCGTGTTGCTCAGGTCGAGCCACGAGAGATTTTCCAGGGTTTTCAGGTTCTCAAGGCCCGCGTCCGTGACCTCGGTCCCTCCGAGGAAAACGGAATTCACCGACGTGATCGCGCCGACATCCGCCAGCACCTCATCGCCGATCGGCTTGCCGTCAAAATTGATTTGAGACACCGTGCCGTCGTCGGCAACTTGGATCGTCCCTCCGGCGCCTTCAAGGGCCGCTCGCTCGGCCGATTGAGACGAGCAGCCTGCCGCCAGCAGGCCGCAGATCATAAATCTCACGAGAACACGCATGGATGAGTCCTGGGTGCTGAAGTGTTTGGGGCGAGATCCGGAACGCGATCGCCGGCCAATCTCCGACAGGATTGTACTGACCCTCGCCACGCAACGCGACCGGGCAGGCGTCATCCGGTGGCTGCGGCCCCTCTCTCCGACTCAAGGAAGCCGAATTGCCTGCGCTTCCCCTTCGCGCATCAGGTAGCGTCGATCAGCCTGCAGCCCCGTGACCGTCTCCCTCAATCCCGAGGGCCAGGCAATCTCCAGGCGATCGATGCGAGTGGCCTCACCGAGCCCCACGTGCAGCCAGGGACTCGACGCCGACTGATAGCTGCCGCCGCCGACCCGAGGCACCACCCACCGCCTTTCCCCCACCCAGACCGAACAGACCGCGCCGATCGCATCACGATTCGATCGCGTTCCTTCGAGACGCAAGGCGATCGCGTGCCCCGCATGCTCGCTCCGGTTCAGGAACAGGCCGAGCGGTCCCCCTTGAAACAGCGCGACGGCATCAACACGGTCGTCGCGGTCAATATCTCCGACCGCCAACCCACGACCCAGCCGAGGAATCCCCCAGGGCTCCTCGGTCGGATCGGCGAGCGGAACGAGCCGACCCTGGCCGTCGTTCATAAGCAGTTGCGTCGGCATGGCGTAAGGGTATTGCGGTCGGAAGTCATCGACATGGCCGTTCACCGTGAACAGATCAAGATGGCCGTCGTTGTTCGCGTCCATCAGGGCCGTGCCGAATCCCAAAAGCGACCGTGTTGCCGACAGGAGGCCGATCGAGGCCGACCGGTCGAAGAACTGGCCGTCGCCGAGGTTCTCGTAATAGGTCGTCCCTTCGCCGAAGAAGTTCGTGACCAGCAGGTCGATCCGACCGTCGTCGTTCAGGTCGCCGCAAGCGATTCCCATGCCCGCCTGGTAGCCCCCCTGGGCATTGGCGGCCAACCCGGCCGCTTCGCCCATCTCCTCGAACGTGCCGTCCCCTCGATTGCGGAAGAAGAAATTCGCGGTCGCATCGTTGGCAATGGAAAGGTCGATCCAGCCGTCGCTGTCGAGGTCGGCTGCCAGGACACCCAACCCCCGACCCGGCTGCGGCACCCGTATGCCCGCCTCCTCCGAGATGTCCACGAACCGCCCGGCATCATTCCGATACAGCCGATCCTGCTGCGCCGTCAGGGCCAGCGGATGACAGTAGGAAAATGATCCATCCTCCCGCTGACACCGGATCGGGTTCTCCACGTCCCAGATGACGTATCGGGTAATGTAAAGATCGAGATCACCATCGTTGTCGATGTCCGCGAACGTCGCCGAGGTCGGCCAGCCGTCGAGCGTCCCCAGTCCGCTGGGTTCGGTGATGTCCTCGAAGGTTCCGTCCCCCCGATTCCGGTACAGCGATCCGCCTCCGAGCCGGGTCACGAGCAGATCGGGATGACCGTCGTTGTCAAGATCGCCGACGGCCGCGCCGATTCCGTAACCGGCGGTTCCTCCCAGTCCGCTGGGTTCGGTGATGTCCTCGAAGGTGCCGTCCCCCTGATTCCGGTACAGCCGGTCGCACGAGCCCGGAGGGAGCCCTTCTCGGTTCGTCAGCGGCCCGCCTTGTACGGCAAAGATGTCGAGCCAGCAGTCTCCGTCCACGTCGAGCAGCGCGACGCCGCCGCTCATCGTCTCGGGGAGTTGCCGGTCGGCTGTCCGACCGGGATCGTGTACGAAGTCGAGTCCCGCGCTGGCGGCGGCATCGACAAACTGGACGGTCCCTGATGCAGACGGCTCATCCTTTGATGGTTCTTCCGCAAGCGAACCGGTGTTGATCAATTGCAGCAAGCGCACCAGGGTTGGCTCGGAGCCGGGCTCGCGGTCGGACTGGATCTCCCGGAGCCGCGACAGGGCTGCTCGGGAGGCGTCGTCATGCCCTCGAGTTCGGGCGATCAAGGTCCACCAGGCCTCCGCTTCGAACCGCCGTCCCAGCGTTTCGGCCCATTGAGCGAGCTGCGGGCCTTCCTCGATGAGATCGGCCTTGTAGTGGCGATCTCGATAACGATTGAACACGACGTCCAGCGCGGCTTTCCGGGAGCGGACCCTGGCGGCCTCGTCTGCCTCGCCCACCCGAACAAGGCATTCGGCCAGTCGTTCGAGCGCCTCGGGGTTCCCCGGCTCAAGCGTCAGCAGGCGATCGAGGGCCGATCGCATGGTCTCAAGATCGCCTCGGCGATCAGCGAACCAGGCTTCGATGGCCAGCAGGCGAACCGGTGAAAGCCGATCCTCCGGCAGATGTTCCAGGGCGTCCTTTGCCTGCACCTCATCCCCCTGAGCCATCGCCAGGCGAAGCTGGGCGATCCGAACGGCGGGATCGTCGCGGCGGCGCTCAAGGCATTGGTCCAGCCACCGGGAGGCTTCTTCGAGCCGGCCGTCCTCGATGGCCAGATGGAGCAGACCGAGCCAGACCCGGTCGTCCTCTGGAAATCGCGCAAAGGCTGTTTCCAGCTGGCTCCGCTGCTCCTCGATCGCGGGAGGTTCAAGATCCACCGTCGAGTATTGCCGCAACAGGTTGCGCGGCGAGGACACCCCCGCCCATTCCCGGCCGGGAGGTTGCTTCAGGGCCTCGGTCCAGACGGCCTCCAGCACCGGCCTCGTCTCGTCGCGTCGTCCGGTCAGGAACAGGAGTCGCACGAGTTGCTCGCGGAGCATGGCGAGGGTTTCGGGTAAGATCCCTTCGGCCGGGTCGTCGATCGCGCGGCGGAGGATCAACTCTGCCCAGGCGAGCTGCCCCTCGTCGATCAGGAGTCGGGCCGAGGCCAGGGCCGCTCGGGGGCCGAATTCGCCCTCTTTGAGATTGAGAAGCGCGTCCCAGGCCACGATCGCCGCCTCGTGATCGCCGAGGTCCCGCTCGGTCAGGCCCAGGTAATACGCGGCCCGAGGGTGCTCGGGCCGCTCCTCGACCAGGCGGCGAAGCGCATCACGGGCCGACTCGAATCGCCCCGCCTCAAGGTCGGCCCCGGCCTGATCGACCCGGGCTTCGAACTGCCGGTCCTGCCTGTTTCGAACGGCACCGTACGCGAGCCAGAGGCCGACGATCGCCAGGGCGACTCCGACCAATGACCCGCGGACGATGAGGGCGGTGCGGCGACTCACGAGTGGGTCAATCCATCGGTTCCCCGCGAATGCGGGCGATTTCGTAGGCGTCCTTGTCCCCTCGGCCCGAAAGGCAAATCACCACCACCTTGCCGGGGCCGAGGCGGGCGGCTTCCTTCATCGCCTGAGAGACGGCATGGCTCGACTCCAGCGCCGGGAGAATTCCTTCGCGGCGGGCCAGGGTGCCGTAGGCTTCCAGGGCCTCGGCATCGGTGATCGCCTCGTATCGGACGCGGCCGATGTCCTTCCAGTAGCTATGCTCGGGGCCGACACCCGGATAGTCGAGTCCAGCGGAGATCGAGTGCACGTCGCTCGTCTGCCCCTCGTCATCCTGCAAGACGTAGCTGAAGCTGCCGTGCAGGACGCCGGGCTGCCCTTGCGTGAGGCTGGAGGCGTGCTGGCCGAGGTTCGAATTGTGCCCGCCGGCCTCGGCGCCGATCAGCTCGACTCCGTCATCACCAATGAACGGAAAGAACATCCCCGCGGCGTTCGATCCGCCGCCGACGCAGGCAACCACGGCATCGGGCAACCGGCCGACGCGGTCGAGGCACTGCTGACGCGCCTCCTTGCCGATGACCGACTGAAAATCGCGGACGATCATCGGGAATGGGTGCGGGCCGACGACCGATCCGATCGTGTAGTGCGTCTCGGCCGACGATCCCATCCAGTCGCGCATCGCCTCGTTCGTGGCGTCGCGGAGGGTCCGCGAGCCGGTCGTCACGGGGACGACGGTCGCCCCCATCGTTCGCATGTTGAAGACGTTGAGCTTCTGGCGCCGGATGTCTTCCTCGCCCATGTAGACGGTGCATTCGAGGCCCGTCAACGCGCAGGCGGTGGCCGTGGCCACGCCATGCTGACCGGCCCCGGTCTCGGCGATCACCCGTTTCTTGCCCATCCGTTGCGCGAGCAAGACCTGGCCGATCCCGTTGTTGATCTTGTGCGCCCCGGTGTGGTTCAGGTCCTCGCGCTTCAGGTAGATGTCGGCCCCGCCGACCATCGCGGTCAACCGCTTGGCGAAGTAGAGCGGAGACGGCCGCCCGACGTAGTTCGTCAGGTAGTCGTTCATCTCGGACCAGAAGTCCGGGTCGGTCTTGATCCGCTCGTAGGCTTCGGCCAGTTGGTTCAAGGCGTCGATGAGCGTCTCGGGCACGAAACGGCCGCCGAAGGGGCCGAAGCGTCCGAGGGCGTCGGGCAGTTGCCGGGGGTCGGTGGCGGTAGACGTGGCCATGCGCGAGCACATCCTTCCAGAATCGGCGAAGTCGACCGGGCGGGCGATGCGTTCCATTGTTTCGGAGCCGTCACGCCTGGGTCAAGCCGATCGGCGTGCCTTCTCTCCAGAGTCGAAACGCACACGGCCCGCAGGCCGACCGAAATTCGGATCGGGCCGCGGGCCGAGATGAGCGGGACTCGATCAGACAGGACGTCTGACCAATGACCTCGACGGGTGGCTCAGAAGTCGTCTTCGACGCGGAAGACCTTGTGGCACTCGGCGCACGACTTCTTGACCTCGGTGTGGGCGTTCTTCGACTCGGCCTGGTCGCCGGCCTCGACCTTCTCGATCAAGGTTTCGAGGTGCGTGTTCATGTCGTCCATCAGCTTGACCCAGGCCTCTTTCGGATTTTCGAGATCCTTGGCCGTCTCAAGCGCTTCTTCGTTCTCGCGAGCCTTCTTGCCCAGTTCGAGCAACAGCTTCGCTTCGGTCAGGGCGTCTTCCTGCGACTTCTTGAACGAAACAGGGGTGCGAAGATAGCGGTTGATCTTATTGTTCGCGGCGCTCACCTTCTCCATCATCTCATGGAGGTTTTCTTCGTCCTGCTTCACGGTGGCGGCCGAGAGGCCGGCCGACAGGGCGGCAACGAGCGAGACGCTGGCGGCCAGCGCGAGCCACTTGCGCAACATCATCGGTCAAGGTCTCCGGGGTCTGAAAAGGTCATTCGTGCAAAAAGGCGGGATTGCGTTCGTTCGGCAGAAAGACGACAACCGCGCACGAAATTCTCGGCCGCCGCCTCGAAGCAGATCTTCTGGCAGTGTTGCCACCATAAACCGCCGGGCCCTCAGAATGCAAGCGCTGTGAGTTGATCGAAGGGAACGGTCCCCCAGGCCGCGGCGGTCTGGTACACTGAGATGATCCTCAAATGCCCCCCGGCCCGTTCGACCTTCCCCTGGCCCGGCCCGACCCGACCGGACGGCACCGCCACGACTGACCCGGACCGACCGCCCATGCCTGATCTCGAAGCTGATCCCGAGCCCGATCCGAAGCCGATCGACTACAAGTCCGCCGGGGTCGATCTCGACGCTTACGAAGAGACAATGCGGCAGATTCCCCCGTTGCTGCGCCGGACGTACACCCCTCGGGTGATCGAATGGCCGGGGGGCTTTGCCGGATTGTTTCGGCTCGACGACAAGATCCGGCTTCTGACCCGGACCTATCACGACCCGGTCCTTGTGGCCTCGACCGACGGCGTCGGCACGAAGCTGAAGCTGGCCTTCGCCACCAACCGGCACGAGACGGTCGGCATCGACCTGGTGGCGATGTCCGTCAACGACTGTCTCTGCGCCGGGGCCGAGCCGCTCCTGTTCCTCGACTACGTCGCCATGAGCCGCGACGACCCCGATCTGACCCGCCGGATTGTCCAGGGGATCTCCGACGGCTGTGTGCAGGCCGAATGCGCCCTGCTCGGCGGCGAGACGGCTATCCTGCCCGACTTCTACCACTCGGGAGAGTACGACCTGGCCGGGTTCTCCCTCGGTGTGGTCGATCGCAAGCAGATTCTCGACGGCTCGGAAGTCCGGGCCGGCGACAAGGTGATCGGTCTGGCCAGCTCGGGCCTGCATTCGAACGGCTACAGTCTGGCCCGCAAGCTCGCCTTCGACGTGGCCGGGTTGAAGCCCGAATCGCACGTCCCGGAACTCGGCCGCACCGTGGCCGACGAGTTTCTGGAGCCGACCCGTATCTACGTCAAGGCGATGAAGACCGTTTACAGGCACTACCGGGTCAAGCGCATCGTCCATGCAATTGCCCACATCACCGGCGGCGGCCTGATCGACAACCCTCCCCGCGTCCTGCCCGAAGGCCTGGCGATCCGGCTTCACCGCGGGTCGTGGGAAATCCCCCCCGTCTTCGGCTGGCTTCGCTCGATCGGCCACCTGCCCGACGACGAAGCCTTCCGCGTCTTCAACATGGGGATCGGCCTCGTCCTGATCGTCGCCGACTACTACGCCGATGCCATCGCCCGCTACCTCCGCACCGAGGCCGGCGTGCCCGCCTGGGTGATCGGCGAGGTCGAGCCCGGCGAGCGCTCCGTTCGCTGGGCCGAATAGGTGGCCCCTCGTGTACCTCTCGACGCAAAACGGGCCGAGCATCCCATCCGGAAGGCTCGGCCCGTTCGTTTCGTTTCGATTGTGGTCCGTCTTTCGATCCGCGCGTTACTCGCCCAGTTCCTTCCGCCGATCGGGATACATCGGCCCTTCGGTCCTGGCCAGCACCCGAGGCTCTCCGGTCCGGTCCTGCAAGGTCCGGACGAGTTGGATGGGCGGGGCCGTCTTGGGCCAGCGTTCGAATTCCGAGGGGTGCAGCAGCACGAAATGCGGCGCCCGTCCGCGAGGTTCGACATCGAGCGCCTCGGGGGCCGGAATCTGGCGGACCTTCCGTTCGGTATGGAAGGCCAGATCGGCCGGCCAGCGGTCCCGATCGGGAATGCCCGGGTTGAACGTCGTCGCGTTGATGAAGTAAAGCGTCGCGGTTCTCGGCATCCACTGACCGATCGCTCGCCCCCAAGGGCCCTGGCTGGCCCGGTAATTCCACTCCGGAACGATCACTCCCCAGTGTGCCAGCTTCAAGCCGAGGCAGACCAGTACCAAGGCCGCCACTCCCAGCACCGGCCTTGACCACGATCGGCCCGCCAGCGCCACGGCCGGCGCGATCAGCCCCATGGCGATCAGCAGGATCGCCAGCGATCGATAGGCCCCGATTGCCGCCGCCACGTACCCGAAAATCGGCGTGGCCAGCGCGGCCCAGCCCAGGCTTCCCAAGATGGCCGCCGCCCAGAAGGTCCACCTGGCCCCCTTCGACAGCCCCGACCAGTCGCGGAGCACCCGTTCCAGCCCCGCGGCCGACGCCATCGCCAGTCCGACGAGCATCGGCACCCGAGCCGCGTTGCCGAGCCCCGGAATCAAGGTCCCAGCCAGCGCCAGGGCTCCGACGATTTTCAGCCAGTCGAAGACAAACCCCTTCCCCTCCTCCGACCAGCCGTCCCGAACCGATCGGAACGCGGGCAAGATCGCCAGGGTTGACCACGGCAAGGCATACGCTGCGGCCCAGAGTGCGAGCGTCCAGGTCGGCCCCTTCACCAACGGCAGGGCCACGGCCGCCGCCCAGGCATCGAACCGAGCCGTCGACCAGGCCCAGACCGACCAGGACAGCCCGACCGCCAGCGCCCCGAGGACCGCTCGCCCCGGCTTCGCCCCCTCCTTCGAGCCGATCACGAACGCCGGCACCGCCACGATCGCCAGCATCGGCCAGCCACCGGCCAGCCCGGCCAGACCCGCCAGCAGCCCAACCGCCAGGTCAGGCCCTTGCGATCGCAGCCGGTCGAGTGCCAGCACCGCTCCCAGGCCGGCGATCAGGTTCAGATCGGGCACGATCGGCTTGAGCATCAGGGCATGGCTGCCGGTCGTTCCGTAGACGAGCCAGGCGATCGCCCCGTCGAGCAACCCGATTCCGGCCGCCGAGCGGTCGATCATCGCCACGGTTCCGGCCGTGGTCAGCGCCGCCAGGATCGCCGCCCGCTGCCCCATCACCGCCCCCAGACGACGCGACGCGACCAGGGCGATCAGGGCTGCTGCGATCGCCTCCGGCCACCGCACCGCGGCGGCTGTCGCGGTAATGCCGCCGTAGAACCAGGCCCAGATTTGGCTCGGCACAACCCGGCCCGGCAGCAAGCCCGGCTCCCACGCCCCGTAAACCAGGCCGAAGGGCCCGACTTGCTCTCCGGAAGCCATCCCGAGCCGAGCCTCCAGCGGGCCCAGGTCGAGCCTGCCGGCGCCGAGCAAGGTGAACACGGTGATGATCGCCACCACGATCACCGCCGTTTGTCGGACTCCGCCGAAGGACGACCCCTCCCGCGGTTGGTCCGCCCGCAAACGACGCGGAGCGGTGATCAGTTCGGGGGTGCTGGTCGTTGTCTGGCTCATCGGGTCGTTCCTCCGTGCTCGTGCCCGTGCTCCGCCTTTGCGAAGGTTGCGTCCGGATCGGGTGACGGTTCGGCCTGTCCGTCCGACGGCGTCTGGCCCGATCGGTCGGGAATGCCCGGGAAGGTGTCGGTCGGCCAGTGATCGACCATGCCGTAGACGTAGCCGCAGAGCCAACCTTCGCGGTAGCCTTGCCGCTCCAGCTCGGCCGCCACGTCATCGAGCGTCCAGCCTTGCCGTTCCATGCGATAGAGGGCGACCATTGCGCCGGTTCGGCAGGTCCCTCGGGCACAGTGGACCAGGACCGGATGGCGCATGGGGTCGTCGATGGCCTCCATCACCTGGCGAAACTGCTCCTCGCGGCCGAAGCCGTCGCCGGGCATCGGCAGGTTGATGAACTCGGCCCCGAGCCGCTCGACCAGCCGACGCTCGGCGTCGACGTTCGGCCCCGGCAGATGGAAGCTGACCACCGTTCGCAAGGAGTACAGCTCGATCGCCTCGGCCAGTTGCTCGGGGTTGAGCTGGCCGCTCCGGTAGAGCACCCCGGGCGTGACCACGTCGAAGTGATCCCAGACCAGGCGGTTGTTCTGCACCTCGATCGTCAGCCAGGTCGCCACCCCGGCGACGACCGCCGTCAGTGCCGCGGCCATCGCAATGCGCATTGGAAATCGCCTCCCCGATCGGCCCTTCGAGCGTGTTTGAGTCCATCCCACGGGCCGCCGGGTACGATCGTCTCGCGAAAGGGGGGGCTTCGAGTTGCGTGCGCAGGGGCGTTCCGCTCCGATTCCACGCCCGGCGGGAGGCGGATCGTAGGCCGATCCTCCCGAACGGTCAACCCGGATCGCCCGATCTCCCAAAGGCCCCCGTGCGGTCTCGACGACCGAGGCCCGCTCATGTCGCTTCCTGAGGCTCGGAACAAAAGTCGATCGCACAAACACCAACCGGAGATCGTACAGGGAGGCCAGACCACGTTCCCCGGCTTCCGTCGGGTTGTGGCCGCGACGGAACGCCCGCTAGGATACAACGAATTGGTTCGAATGGGCCGAAGATCGGACCGACCGATCCTTCACGAGCCCCTTTGTTCGACTCTCGCCCGGGAGGCATGACGCGATGCGAATCGCCCGACGCTTCCGACCCTCGACGGTCGGCGGCCTGATCCTCGCCCTGCTGATGGTTTCCGTTTCCGCCACGGCCTCAGCCTCGGCCGACGATCCCAAGCCGACCCGGAACGACTCCCCCGCGCCGCTCCAGCCCAGGGAAGTTGCCTTCACCGCAGCCGTTGAGCCCCCACAAGTCCGGCCTGGCGAAACGGTCACCTATGCCATCACGGCCAAGCTGGACGATTCCTGGCATCTCTACGCCCACGCCGAGGAGATTCCCGAAGGCGTCGCCGTCCTCCCCACCCGCTTCGAACTGTTCTCTCTCGGTGGCCTCGAACCGGATGACAGGGGTTGGACCCCCTCGCAACCCCCAAAGGCGAGCGATCCGAATTCCGACCTGCTCAGCTTCTCCTACCACGAAGGCACCGTCACCTGGAAGCGCACCCTCCGCGTCCCAGACGATGCCCGGCCCGGCGCCGTCGATCTCAAAACCCAGGTCTTTTTCCAGCTCTGCGACGATTCGGTCTGCAAGCCCCCGACCCGTCGGACCGTTCCGACCGCAACCCTGACGATCCTCGATCCGAACACCCAGGCCCGAATCGATCGCCCCGCCTCGTCGCTCCTCGGCCTGTTCGGCCCGCTCCTGATCGCCCCCCAGGATGACCCCCAGCCCGAGCGCCGCGATTCCCCCGCCCCGCTGCAACCGAAGGAAGCGGCGTTCACCACCGCCGTCGAACCCGTGGAAGCCCGTCCTGGCGAGGTCGTTAACTATCAGGTCAAGGTCACGCTGGCCCCGACGTGGCACATTTACGCGATTTCCGACACGATTCCCGAGGGGGTGGCCGCCGTTCCCACCCGCTTCGACCTGTTCGGCCTGAGCGGGCTGGAACCGGCCGGCGACTGGACCTCGGACCGCGAGGCCCACGTGCCCGAGGAAGTCTCCGGCGTGCTGGCCTACGACTACTTCGAAGATGAGGTCACCTGGACCTTGCCGCTTCGCGTTCCGGCCGACGCGGCGCCGGGGGAGCGGACGCTCCGCACGCAGATCCAGTTTCAGCTTTGCGACCCGAAGAGCTGCAAGCCCCCGACCCGCCTGACGCTGCCTCCGGTCACCTTGACCGTCCTCGAAGGCGACGGCTCGACCCCGAGCCCTGCTCCTGAGTCCAACCCCGCCGAACCTGCTTCCTCCGCCGCTCCTGCCGCGGAACCGACCACTTCGGCCTCAGCCGCGCAAGACGACGCCCAGCCCGAGCGCCGCGATTCCCCGCCGGTCCTTCAGCCGAAAGAAGCGCAGTTCAAAACCACAATCGAACCCGTTGAAGCCCGCCCGGGCGAGATCGTCAACTATCAGGTCGCGGTCACGCTTGATCCCACGTGGCACATTTACGCGATTTCCGACACGATTCCCGAGGGGGTGGCCGCCGTTCCCACCCGCTTCGACCTGTTCGGCCTGAGCGGGCTGGAACCGGCCGGCGACTGGACCTCGGACCGCGAGGCCCACGTGCCCGAGGAAGTCTCCGGCGTGCTGGCCTACGACTACTTCGAAGATGAGGTCACCTGGACCTTGCCGCTTCGCGTTCCGGCCGACGCGGCGCCGGGGGAGCGGACGCTCCGCACGCAGATCCAGTTTCAGCTTTGCGACCCGAAGAGCTGCAAGCCCCCGACCCGCCTGACGCTGCCCTCCGTCACCCTGACCGTCCTCGAAGGCGACGGCTCGACCCCGGCGCCGACGCTCGCCTCCACGCCCTCGACTGCGTCCCCGACTGCCTCGGATGCCTCGGCTGAAACCACCGCCGAGCCGATCGCCTCCAGCCCCGGTGTTGCCACCGGAGAACTTGCTGAGAAGCTCGACCAGGGGTTGCTCTCCTTCATGGCCTGGTCGGCCCTGGGCGGCCTGGTGGCCCTGCTCATGCCCTGCGTCTGGCCGATGGTGCCGATCACGGTCAACTTCTTCGTCAAGCAGGGTCAGATGCGCAAGGACCGCAGCACGACCGGCCTGGCCGTCACCTACTGCGTGGCGATCATCGGCGTGTTCACGCTGGTCGGTGTCCTGTTCTCGGCCTTCTTCGGCGCGGCCTCGCTCTCGCAACTGGCAAACGCGGCCTGGCTGAACCTGCTGGTCGCCGGCCTGTTCATCGCCTTCGGCCTCAGCCTGCTCGGCGTCTTCGAGATCCGATTGCCGAACTTCCTGCTCAACGCCTCGGCCCAGGGTGAGGCCCGCGGTGGGATGGTCGGCGTGATGTTCATGGCCCTGACGTTGACGATCACCTCCTTCACCTGCACCTTCCCGGTCGTCGGGGCCCTGCTCGTGCTGGCGGCTGGCGGTAGCTACCTCTACCCGGTGATCGGTCTGGCCACCTTTGCCACGGTCCTGGCCTTGCCTTTCTTCCTGCTCGCCCTGGCTCCGGGCCTCTTGCAGAGCATGCCCAAGAGTGGCGACTGGATGAACGCCGTGAAGGTCGTCGGCGGCCTGATCGAGATCGGCGCGGCCTTCAAGTTCCTCAACACCGCCGAGATCAGCCTGGGAGCCAACCCCGAAAACGCCTGGCTCGACGCTCAGGTCTTGCTGGCCACCTGGGTCATCATCGCCGTGGTTTGCGGGCTGTACTTGCTCGGCATGTTCAAGACGAACCACGACCACGGCGAGGTGCAGGTCGGTGCCGGCCGCATCCTCTTCGGCACGCTCTTCCTCGGCCTCGGCCTCTACTTCTCCCCCGCCCTGTTCGGCTACCCGCCCAAGAGCAAGATCTACGACCGCGTCGTCGTCGGCCTGCTTCCGGCCGATGCCGACGAGATGGACATCCTGCTGCAGATGCAGAAGCGCGGCATGACCGGCGGGGGGGGCGGCGGTGCCAGCCCCGGCGGGATGCTCGTGGATGAAAACGAGACCGACCCCGTCCGCCGCGCCCGCAATTTCCACGGTGTCTGGTGGGGCATGAGCTACGAGGCCGCCCTCGAACAGGCGAAGGCGACCGGCAAGCCGGTTCTCATCGACTTCACCGGTGTCAACTGCGCCAACTGCCGCCTGATGGAGAAATCCGTCATCCCCCGGCCCGAGGTCGTCCAGCGCCTCGAACAGTTCGTCCCCGTCCAGCTCTACACCGACCGCGTCCCGGTCGAGGAACTCACGCCCGACGAGAAGTTCGACCTCGCCGAGCAGAACCTCATGCTCGAAGTCGAGCTGACCAACCAGCAGGTCAGCCCGCTCTACGTCATCCTCACCCCCGACGAGCAGCTCGTCCTCACCCCCCGCGGCGGCTACATCGAGCCCGACGACTTCGTCGCCTACCTCGACCGCGGCCTCGCCGAGTTCAGCAACCTCGCCAAGACCGCCTCCGCGAGCGAGTGATTCCCGCTCGCTTGTCAGTTCCGTCAAACCAGCCAAGGCCCCGGCACCCTTCGGTCGCAACCGATCGGATGCCGGGGCCTTGCCCTTGGGGCCTTGCCTACCCTTCGTCAAACTGTCCGAATCATCGGGCGGGTCGCTGCTCACCCCGTCGTTCCTGCCGATTTGCTCAGGATGAGCCGACCGTTTCGAAGCACGACATCACAGGTTTCCTCGTCGTTCCCGAGCCGTTCGAGGATCGCCCGATCGGTGCCGCCGTACCGCAGATCATTGACACAGCAGACCTCAATCGCTCGACAGGCCCGCTCGATTTCCTCGGCCGTTTCCGGCTGCTTGACGAAGTACGTCGTGATGTTCTCATCATTCAACAGCGCGAGCAGGTCGGGAGCCTCGAACTCAGGAGCCTCGCACGCCAGGCATTGCCCCGTCGTGTAAAACGGGCCGGGCACATTGAGCGGGCAACGCTCCGGGTGCTGATGGATGGTGCCCGGTTCCACCTCGACCGCTGCCTTCGCCGATCGTTCGTCTCGACGTCTCCGGAACCAGCCAAACATCGAACCCCTCCATTCTCTCGGATCGCTCGATCGCTTGCTCCTGCCCGTCATCACGGAGGACGAAACGCCCGCTCCACCCAGCCCGCAACCCTCGCTCGCAACTCCACCACCGGGCGAAGGCCGACGACCGTCTCCACCCGAGCCCCCCGAACGAAGCCCACAATCGCCGGAAGATTGCCCACCGCCCAGCTCCGAAGAAACGCCCCCTGCTCCGGATCGTCCGCATCAATCGCACCAAAGACGACCCGATCCGCGAACTCCTCCCGGACGACCCTGAGCCGCTCATCACACTGCCGATCCACCTGATTCCAAACCGCCCAGACGTGCAAGACCACGACCGGATGCCTCGCGAGCACCTCGCTCAGGGCGGTCGCATCAAGCACCTCTGACGAGGGCTGCCACTCTGGCCGCATCGGCACTCGACCTCCCGGGTGAGTCAGTGGACGTGTGACTCCCCTCTCCGTCACGCCTTCCCCCTCGACTCCTTCTCGACGATTCCGCTGACCCCGAACCGTCGGCCCAGCTCCGCTTCCACCGCCGACCAGTGCAGGTCGCGATGGCCGAGCATCACGATCGCATGAAAAACGAGGTCGGCCACCTCCTTGACAAGATGCTCCTTCCCCTCCTCTCCTGGTTCGTCGGCCGCCTCGACCACCTCGGCCGCTTCCTCGGTGATTTTCGCGGCGATCTTCGGCACGCCCCCCTTGAGCAGCGAGACCATGTACGATCGCTCCTCGGGCGGGTTCGCCTTCCGCTCGGCCACCAGATCGGACAGGGTATGCAGCACCTTCGATTGATCGGCCACGGGAAACACTCCAAACGCGTCCATTGGTCTCTCGATCCCGCCGATCCGTGCGCATCGGCCCCTTCAGGATCATACCCGAATCATCCCGATCCGTTCCTCTCGGTTCGGCTTCGCGAAACCGATCGGCTCCGAAGGCTTCGCTTGTCCGATGACCCCTCGATCGGCAAAGATGGAATGCTTCCGCGTGCGAGCGAAGACCAGGGCCATCGCTCGAAGGCCCGTGATCGACTGCAAGGGGATGACGTATGTGCCGTTGGAATTCCATGAAATCCTCTCTGCTGGGACTGGCTTGTCTTGCCTTCGCACTGGCGGTCGTCCCTTCGGTCATGGCCCAGGGCCCTGAGTTCTCCGGCTACCGCGCCGAGCGGCTCCCCTTGCCCGCCGACGTCTTGCCAAGCTGCATGGCCGTTCGCCCCGATGGCACCCTGGCGGTCGGTTCGATGGATGGCGATGTCTTACTCCTGGTCGATTCCGACGAAGACAGCATCCCCGACTCGTACCATCGATGGGCCGGCACCTTGCCTCACTGGCCGCTCGGCATGATCGCCGAGGGAGACGACCTGATCGTCGCCACCCGATCCGCACTGATCCGCCTCTCCGACACCGACGGCGACAACTGGGCCGACCGCTGGCTCACCATCACCGACGAATGGGACGTGACCCGAGACCACCACGACTGGACGACCGGCATCGCCCGATGGGCCGACGGCTCTTACGTCGTTAGCCCCGTGACCGACGACGTCCGCGAGCGCTCCGTTGAAGGGCGTCACCACCTGCGAGGCAAGGCGATCAAGGTCGATCCCGAAACCGGCTCGGTCGAGGTCCTCGCCCAAGGCCTCCGCTATCCGACCGGCTGGGCCACTCGATCGACCGATGGACTCGTCGTCTTCACCGACAACCAGGGGCAGCAAAAAACCAACTGCGAGATCAACGTCCTCCGCCCCGGCCAGTGGTACGGCTATCCGAGCCAGGCCGATCCCCCCTCCGGTCCCGAGGGCGCGGAACCGTACACGCCGAACATCCTCATCCCCTACCCCTGGGCCCGATCGGTCAACGGCCTCGCCTTTGCCGAGACAGGGGGCCACTTCGGCCCGCTCGAAGGCCAGCTTGTTCTCTGCGAATATAACAACCGTTTTATCATGCGAGCCTCACTCGAAACGGTGGACGGCGAAGTTCAAGGGGCCTGCTATCCGTTCCTCGGCAACCTCCTCGGCCCGTTAACCCTTGCCTTTGCCCCCGACGGCACCCTCTACGTCGGTAGCATCCGCGAACCCTCCTGGGGAGCCGAACCCGAGCAAGGCGCCATTTACCGTGTCCGGTACACCGGCGAGCCCGACTTTGGGATCGCCGAGGCCACGGCTGAGCCCGATGGCTTTACCCTCCGCTTCTTCACCGATCCCCCCGATCCCGACCTCGCACTCGATCCTTCGCGCTACTCCATCAAGCGATATCATCATGTGTTTCAAGGCTCGTATCACTCGCCGCCGACCGACATCGAGTTTCTCTCCGTTGCCTCGGTCGATCCGGGTGATGCCCCGCACTCCGTCCGCCTGACGCTTCGCGAGCCGCTCATTCCGGGTCGGATCTACGAGATCCGCGCCGACCTTCCCGGGGCCGAGCCAGACATCGCCCACTACACCCTGCACCGCATTCCCCAGCCTTGACCCTGGACCCCAGCCACTCGAAAAACCATCTGAAAAACAATCATTCAGTTAAATCGGTGTTTGTCGATTCGTTCTCCGTGGCGGTTGTCCTTCATCCCGTCTTCCGGAACTGCTCCCTTCCTTCCCCTCCCTCGCGTCGTGATCACGCCACGCGAGCCTTTCCCGGTATCCTCAATGGAACACGACTCCTCCGCCCTTGAATCCGAATTCGGCGTGCCCATCCCCGGACGCATCCTTCCCGAATCCGAGTGGGCCCGCACGGCGATCAAGCGCCTGCCGCCTCCCGAGGACGGCCCGCTCGACTGGGCGACCCTGTTCGGCCGCGAGGCCCCGATCGTCCTCGACCTCGGCTGCGGCAACGGCCGCTTCACCCTGCTCAGTGCCCTGAATCGCCCCGATCACGACCACGTCGCCATCGACATCGTGCCCGCCGTTGTCCGCTACGCCACCAAGCGTGCCAACCAGCGCGGCCTGCACAACGTCCGCGTGGCCGTGAAGGATGCACAATCGTTTTTGCGATCGTATGTTCCTTTCGGCAGCGTTTCCGAAATCCACCTCTACCACCCCCAACCCTACCACGACCCAAAAGACGCTCGCCTCCGCCTCGTCACCCCTGCAGTCCTCAAGCACATCCATCGCGCCCTGAAACCCGGCGGCCTGTTCGTCGTCCAGACCGACAGCCCCGAGTACTGGGAGTACATGACCCAGGTGCTTCCCTCCTTCTTCACCGTCCGGCCCCATCCCTCCCCCTGGCCTGATGCTCCCGAGGGCCGCTCTCGCCGCGAGATCCTCGCCCGAAGCCGCGGCCTTCCGATCTTTCGCGCCGTTTGCACCCGACGCGACGACCTCCGCCAGGGGGACATCCGCGACCTTGTCCAGAACCTCCCCCGCCCCGACTTCGTCAGCCGAGGCCCTTCCGCCGAACTCGACGCCCTGGAAGCCGGCGAGGGGGGCGGCTCCGACCGCGGCCGCCCTGGCCCTCGCCGCAACCGTCCCCCCGGCCGCCGTCGCCGCCCGTCCTGATTGCTCGAACCGGAGGCGTGCCCTGGCCCCGATCTTGGCAGATCAGGCCACGCCCTCCTCCGGCGTCGATCCCGGTTTGGGTGTCCGGGGCGACCGCTTCGAGGATCCCCGCCGCGGCGGCGCGGTCGTGCCCGAAGGCCCCGCCGGCCCTCCAAACGCCACCACCGCGGCATCTCCCCGGACCATCCGCGACTCATCGAAGAAGGCGAACTCCGGGTTCCCGTAATGCTGGTACGCACCCCAGGTCAGTGCGCCGCCGGGCACATGATTCAACCGGGCAACCGCTCGCCGTGCCGCCTGCATCGCCCGATGAATTACCTGGGGCCGCGACGCGTCGATTCGGCCGTCGTCTTCCTCTGAGAGCCCGAGCAACCCTCGGTAAAGCGTTTGAGAGAAGGCCGTTGCCGCCTCGTCATGCACCGGCCACGCCGTGCACACGAAGTTTGACACCCCTCGCTCGAAGAACGATTCCGCAAAGCTCGGCGCCCGTTCTGAATGATAGCCGATCACCCCCTCCTCAAGCATCGACGGGACAACTCCCGACTCACAAGCATTCATGAACACAAACTTCGGAACTCGATCAACCCTCCTCATCTCGTGAGCCGAAATCACCTGCCCGTCCGAGAACAGCAGACCCGACCCCGCCGGGTCGTCCTTCTGATAGAACGCATGACCGGCGTAGTGCAAGGCGTCGTAGGTCCGTCCCATCAAATGACGCAAGACATTCGTCCGGGTTGCCTCCTCGGGACCGATCAACGCATCCACTTCAACCACGTTTCCTGAGTGTCCCCAGGTCGTGTTGAACGCGCGGAACAGATCGACGGTTGCGATTCCCTCGCGCCTCGCCCCCGGCAACGGAGCATCGGCCGCCGGATCGGCCACGACCAGCACGCGCAGAAACCTCCGCCTCGGTGGTGGCGGCTCCGGCGGCGCCCCAAATCCACTGATCAACTGCCGCGTCAGTCCCCGGCTCGTCCCCAGGAAGGCAGACCCGTCCAGCACTCCACCCAACAACGATTCCTGATCCTCACCTGCATCCCCCTGGTTCCAAAGCTCGGGCCGCGCCACCATCTCCCAGTGGATCCGGGCCGAGGTCGCGTCGAGCATCATCACCAGCGGCCCGCCAGTCCTCAGCAACGGCCGGAAGTCGCGAGGTAAGACCAGTTGCCCCAGAAACCGTCCTCGTCCGAACTGCCGATCCAGATCAGACTCGGTCGCCAGCTCCTGATTGGCCGATGCCACCAGGCTCGGGTCCACGTCGATTTCTCGCATCGGTAACGAGGCCGATCGCGTCACCGCACCAAACCGGAAGACCCGCCGATTCGACCGGTCGCCAGGACCAAACCGAACCGTGATCCGCACCGGATCTTCTCCTCCTTCCCACGGCTCCGAACTCCCGTTCGAATTCCAGCGCCGCCGACGCTCGGCCCATTGGCGGGTAAATATCTCCTGCTCGAAGGCAATCGCTCGATCCTCCAGCGCACTCAGTTGCTCTTCGGTCATCGGCTCATAGTCCAGGATCAACCGATTGGTCCGTCGGTACTCCTTTTGAAGCTGTCGGAAGGTCCGGTCCACCTCCGGAACGATTCGGGGGTCGGACAGCACGAACGTCAGGTGCTCGACCCGCTGATTGTCGGCCACGTCGAGCCCGCTGAATGCCAGCTTGATCCCCCTGACCCACGCCTCGGCCGCCTCAGCCGGGGGCAAATGAGCATTCGTGGTTCCGATCGGCGCGGTCGCCAGGTGACGTTTTCCCAGCTTCCCGAGCGCCCAGAGCAACTCTCTGGCCAGCACCGTTAGCTCCGGGGCCCCGAATCCTCCCGGAACCCCCATCCCGCACAGTGCGATCACGCGAGACGGTTCTCGCGGGTCCGGCAGAAAATACGGTTGTCCAATCGCTCCCTGTGCCAGCCCTCGCTCGATGATCGGACCCAGGAACCGATGAGCATGCGACAACGCCGGCGATCCACTTCCAGCCTCCTCCGTTCGGAACGTTTCCGGACATCGACATCGGCTGACCAACTCGTCCAGCTCCCACGCCGGATCTCCTGGCCTCGGCGTCTCTCCCGAGTAATGACCCAGCGCGATTGCGTCGATTGGAGGCGCCTCGGTCTGCCCCTCCACCCGCAACGCTCGCGAGCCGATCGCCGCAATCTCATCCAGGGCCAGATGCAGGGCGATCCTCGGCGGCTCGATTGCCAACGACGCATCGCTCTCCCCCGCCGATCCCCCTCGACCCCCGATAACCTCTTCAAGGATCAACCCTTCTATCGCACCTGATTCATGCGACAAGGCCATCGCTTCTTGATCGACATCTTCGCCCTCTGGCCCTCGCGTCGTCTCGACCTGGGCGCGGCTCCGGCGCATTGAAACCTCGAAGGCTGTCCGCTGCGCCTGCTGGTGCTCCGTCCACCGCCGGGCCGCCTCGGAATCATGCCGAGGCTCACGATCCGGCGCCTCGGCCGGATTGCTCCAGCCTTGCTCCACCAGTGTCCCCGAGCCAGCCATCGCTGCCGGTCCTGCCCCACGAGCCACCAAAGCACGGACATCGCCGAACTGGAGCACCTCGTTCACGGCGCTCAGCACGTTCGGATTTTCCAACATCGCCGCATGCTCATTTTCGACCGTGAATGTGCGCACGTGAATCAAGCTTCCGTCCCGATCCCGTAACTGCCCCAACCGCCGGGAAACACTTCCATCCCCATTTTTAGTGAACAGATAATGCTTGGATAGGTCGAATCCCTTCGGTTGCGTCACGCGGGCCAGGTGGTCGATTTTCCCCGAGGCGATGCCGTCGGGGGTTGCCAACCCTTTCCCTGCCACATAGATCAAGCGCTCCTCGATCGCCCGTCGAGTCTCGGGCGTCTCAAGCGATCGGGCCAGCCCCTCGTGAAAGGCCCGAGCCCCCGCCAGATGTCGGCTCGACACCCCCGTCGATCCATACGTCGTCGGATCGTACAAAACCTCTGCGTTCGCATCGACAATCGGCGATGGCAAGAGTTGATAGACCCCCGGGAACGAGTGCACCACCCGCAGCATCCCCGCCATGTCGCGCGACAGGTCGAGCCGCTCCAGCATCCAGACCGTGTTCGCCAGACCACAAAGCACCTGCGGCACCAGGTACGACCCGTGGTTCGGCGTTCCGAGCATCACCAACCGCCCCCCGCGCGACCGCCGCTCTGCCCCTCCCGACCACATCGACCGCCACCGTTCCCCGTGCCGGTCAATAAAACTGCGCGCCACCAAGCCACCCATCGAGTGCGCCACCAGATGCACCGGCTCATCGGGGCCGAAGTGCGTGTTGATGCTGGCCAGCAAGGCATCGGCCGCCAGCCTGAGATCCTTCCGCCAGTCATACGTAAAGACGACAACTCGCCAGTGTCGGCGCATCGCCAGGACCAGCTCCCCATAATATTTCCACAAGACATTCCCTGTCCGGGTCGAGAGGCTCGGGTCCGCCTGCAAGATCCCATCGCTCGCCAGTTGCAGACGACCGATCCCCCCGCGGGCCAGCCGCCAGAGGTTCAACCAGATCTCCTGATCGTTCCCCCGCCGGTCGATCGCATGCAGGGTGCTGCCCATCAGGCCGGGCAGCACCACCACATTCCCCCGAGGGGCAGCGGGCGTCCCTCGGGTGCCCGGCGGTGGCGCCACGGCCAGCGCTCGCATCCGACGAAAGCGATCGTCGCCGAGATAACGCCGCAAGGCCCGCTCGTCTTCCGACGTCGGGCTCGTCAAAATCTCCTCAAGCTCGTCGGCCGAGGCCCGCTCAAACCGCTCGATGATTGCGTGAGGCCGCCGCTCACCGGGCCGGCGATCGCCGCGCTCGGTCCCGATCCTGTTCGATGCGCTCATGGTCACAATGCCCGGTTGCTGGTGCTTGGAAGTGCGCGCGATGTGCTCATCAACCGGAAAGGCAGTGCGATCCTCACACTGTTACCATTCTGCGCAGATTGCTCCTGTGCAACTCGTTTCTGGTCAAATTTGGCAAATTGCCTCCGTCGCGGGCCGCCGCCCTTGCACGCTTCTCGGGAACATCGTGCGTTGATCCAGTGTCCCATCGGGGCCAAACGGTAGCGGAGCGAACCCCGAGCCAAAGCTCATCCGCTCCCCGGCGTTCACCTCGTCGGCCAGGGCGGGCGAGACATACATCGTTTCCAGTTCCAGCGTATTCGGAATCACCACCATCCGGACCTGCGACGGATCCAGGCGCCAGCAGGTTTGCACGCACATGGCGATCACGTCTCGATCGCTCGGCAGGGCCAGCGGAATTCTCGCCCGGGTCAAAAAGTTGCTGGTGAAGCAATTGACCCGCATCGGCTCGGGGTCAATCCGCCGGATCAGGCGATCGGTCGTCAGGTCGGCCAGACCAATCCCGGTGGCATTCCCGCGCGTTTCGGGAGACAGGTCCAGCACGGCCAGACGGGTAATGACCGGCCTTGGCAAGTCGGGCATCGTTTCGACCCGCTGCCGGCCGATCACGTTCGGGTCCATGCCGGTCCCGCTGTAATTCTTCCCCAACTCGCCGACAATCAACACATCGATCTGATCGAACGGCAAGCGCCCCATCATCTGCCTTGCCTCGTCGAGCAACCGGGGCTCAATCTCCAGCAACTCCTCCGGCTCCACCACCTCGACCTTCGCCGTCCGTTCCTCGGCGTTTTCCAGCAGGGCGATCCCGAGCGCTACCGGCGTCTTCCGCAGCAAGAACGCTCCGACCTCCGGCAGCAAGGCCCGCAACCCCGGCAGGCCGAGCTTGTGCACCTGCGCCGCCCCTTCCTGCTTCCCCAGGCCAATGGTCAACATCTTCAACAGGCCGCTCTCATAACGGCCGGTGAAGGATGTGTGGGGCTTGATCCGGTTGAGCAGGACGACCCCCTCGGCATCAAAGGCGTTGCGGTCGAAGTGAATCGGCAGTCCGAACGAGTTCGTCCCCAGGATGACCGTTTCCATCTCCGACCGGATCGGGCAACCGATGGCTTCCTCCGTCACCCCCAGTTCGGCCAGCAAGGCCCGCTGCCCCTCGGCCGTCCCCTTGCCGTGACTCCCCATCGCCGCCACCACAAAGGGCGCAAACCCAAGCCCCTTGAGCGTGGCCACCGCTGCCCGGGTAATTCGGTCAATCCCCACAATCCCCCGGCTGCCGACCGTCAGCGCCACCCGTCCCCCTTTCGGGATCCGGGCCGTGATGTGGCTCGTCCGGATCGCCTCGGCCACGGCGGCCGGTGCGTCCTCGAGCGCGGGGAAGGCGGTCCGCTGGCGGACGCGGGCAACGGTGGGAATGTCAACCTCGTTCGGCATCATGATGGGGCTCCTTCCCGGCTCGGCGGGACTGTTCATCCTACCGGACCCCCCGTCGATCGTCAGCACCCCAACGGACGGGATGATCCGTTCTCGCTCCTGGTGGGATCTGATCGCCGCTTCCGTCTCCCTCGCCGCCGCGTGCGGGGGAGAGGGAGCTCTCCTCGTCAGGATACTCCATCCTCGATTCAATCGTTCTGTCATCTCAGGAACCTACCCGGCATGGTTCCGTGGGTTCCCTGATGTGGATTCGTCGATCAATGCACGCCTGCGCGAATTTGAATCGCTTTGTTCGGGTTTTCACCGATTGTAGTTTTTCCCGTTCCGGACCGAACCACCCTGACCCACCTGATCCTCGATCCGGCTCCCGAATGTGTTGAATCCCTCGGTCGTTCCGCTCGATGTAACCTTGATTCAACCTTCCCAGCCCCTTGTCGCTCAACAGCTTCCGAGCGCGATCTTGACAGGGGTTCAGTTGTCGTGTTCCAGAATCCTTGTATGTCGGTGTCTGCATGATGGCGGCGGTTGGTCCACGTTCTGGCACGCGGTTCGCGTTTCCGCTCCACCATCGACCGCGTTTCGAAGTTCGCTCGTCCCGGCAGCTCACGTCTCGTTGCTCTCGGATCGCCGATTCCGGCGTTTTCTCGGTCCAATCGAACGCGAAACGCAAAAAACTGTTTTCATGATTTCGAACCCATCGAGGGCCCCCGTTCCAGGGGGAATCGCACGTGGTCTCGATTGCGCTCGAAACCCTTGTGGCGGCGTCGTCCATGTTTGGCGAAGCCCAGGAAAGTCGCGCGGCCGTCCGAGAGAGTCAGGATCACTCCCTCGTCGATCGCATTCACATGACCGCAAGTCAGTTCATGCCGGTGTCGGCCCTCTCCCGCCGTCACTTTTTTGTCGCTCCGCTCGATCTTCTCGTCCACCGAGACCAGCAGGGCCGCCCCCGATTTCAGGTGGCCGAGCTGAACGGGACTGGAATCGGCGGCTTGACAAACATGACGGAACCGGCGGTGGCGTCGGTGCTCGACGCCTTTTCCGAGATTCCCGAGGCCCTTCCCGTGGCTGACGAGGGCTCACCCCCCCTCATCGTCATCGCCTCATCGGGCCGAGAGAATCGCAAGTCTCCTCGCGTCAATCGGCTCTTTTATGAAAAAATTCTCTATGCCGATGCCATTGCCCGCGGCTTCGCCTGCCTGGGAGAGCGCTGCGACCTCCTGAGCTGGGATCAAATCGCCCGCATGGGCACCTGGCAACCAACCCGGCCGACCGTCGTGCTCGGCCACCTCCGCGAGCTGGCCGAGGCGATGACCTGCGACTCCTCCGGAAGGCTTCGCCTGTGTGGCTCTCCCGTGTCGGCGACCGTCAACGATCGCTTTTGTATGAATTTAGTTAAGCGATTCGACAACCGAATCGATCTCGACCGCTGGTTCACCGCCAACCGCTGTTTCGTGGCCGGGGCCGACAAGGCGACCGCCTACGACGTCTTCAACCACTACAACGCCACGCTCGACCCCGGCGCTTTTCCTCTCGTCGATCGAGCGATTCCGTTTGCCCGCGCCCGGACTCGGGTTGAGTTGATCGAGACGGTCCTCGCCTGGGTCCGTGCCGGGCGTCGAACCGTCATCAAGCCGATGGCAACCGGGTTGGGGCACGGCATCGAGTTCTTCCTCGATTCCGACGAGCCGACCGCGGCCATCATTTCCCGAATCGATCGCTCCCTCTCGTTCATCCAGGAGCACTACGACTATCAGGGCGGCGGCCTCCCCTACACCGTGTGCGAGTACCTCGACTCCGCCGTCATCGACGACCCGACGCATCACCTCCACGGCCACAAGTTCGAGCTTCGCGTGGTCGTCTACCGCGACGGCGACCACCTCCGCCCTTTCCCGTCCATCGCCAAGGTCTCCGCTGCTCGCTTCGACGCCGCATCCGTCGATCGCGGCATGCTCATCAATAATGTCACTGCCTCCTCCTCGACCACGTCCCGCCCCGGACGCGAGTACGTGCTCCCGCTCTCGAACGAGAAAACGCTGGCCACGCTCGGTATCGAGGAATCGGAACTTGCCGACCTGTGCCGATTCTGCACCGGCTATGTCGCGTCGGTTCTTGAGACGCTCGAACCCGCCTCCGTCCCCGCTCCTCTCGGACTCCGCGTCCCTGTCGGCGAGCGTTCCCTTGTTCAGGTTGCCTGAGTGGAGCCTCCGCCCGATTCTCTGACCGAACACTTCTGACCCCCTCTCCCCGCGAGCGGGGAGAGGGTTGGGGTGAGGGGCCGGGCGATCGAGGCCACGCTCATCGCCCTGTCCGAGCCCTGATCATCGCTTTGGAAACGCCCTCCGTTGATGAAGGGCCGCTCCGTTTGCTCCGCATGACCTGTTCCCCTGGCCGTTCCCGTACCTGGAGTCTCTGTGCTCGTGTTCGAATGGCTCGATCGACGAATCGGCACGCTCTGCTGTCTCGCTCCAGGCGACGTTTTTCGCCTGGTTCCGTTCTTCGCCCTCTATGCGGTCCTGTTCGCCGCCTTGACGATGGCCGATGGCATGGCCCTGACTCTCTTTCTCGGAAGGGTTGGGGCCGATCGGCTCCCGCTTTGCTATGGCCTGACGGCGATCGGCAGCATGGTTGCCGTGGGGGGATCCATTCGGCTGGCTCGGTATCGCTCGGTTCCAGCGGTATTCCAGACCATTTTGATGGGAGGCGCGTGTGTCTTCCTGATCGCCTGGGCGGCCGGTCTGGGCCTCCTTGGCCGTGCGCCAAGGCTCGCAGCCCCGGCCGTCTTCTTCGCAACGCGCGAGATCGCGCTCGTGCTGGTGCTTGCACACTTCGGCACCTTCTTGCAAGAGTACTTCACCCGCATCGATCTGAACCGCATCCTCCCTATCGTCTACGCCGGCGGTCGCTTCGGCGGCCTGGTCGGCGGCGGAGCGCTCGAACACCTTGGCCCGGCCCTGGGAGTCCTCCAGCTTGCTCCTCTTGTCTCAACCTTGATGTTTGCCGGGGCCCTGGCGGTCGCGATCCTCGCGAGACGACTCCCCCCTGCCCCGGACGACCCAATCGCCACGACTCCCGATCCCGCGAACACTTCCGGCGGCCTGACCCGATCCCCTCTCTTTCGGTGGCTGGTCATCTCGTCGGGCCTGTTCATGATGATTCGATGGTTTCTCAACTATCAGTACAATTCCTTTTTCGATCATCATTTCACGTCCGAGGCCGAACTGGCCGCGTTTCTCGGTCGATACACCCAGTGGGCCTTGCTCGCCTCGTTCCTGGTGCAACTGCTGATCGTCAACCGCCTGGTCCGCTTCGCGGGCCTCCGGGGAGCGATCGGCGTGACGGTCCTCCTGTTGCTCCTCGGCATGGGGCGCAACCTCTGGGAGCTGACCCTGCTGGCGGCCGTCTGGAGCCGCCTGCTCGAATCCGAGCTGCGCTTCGGCCTCCGCAACCCGATCAATCAGCTCGTGACCAACCAGTTCTCCCGAGCCGACCGCCTCCGCGTTCGTGCCTGGACGATCGGAGCGCTCAATCCCGTCGCTGCCCTCATCGGGTCGATCACCCTCGGCACTCTTCAACTCGGCGGCCTGACCTCCTGGATCGCCCCGGTCGGCTTTGGCCTTACCCTACTTCACGCCCTTGCCTCGCTTGCCCTCACTCGACACCTTCACGAACCCTCCTCTGCCCTTTCGTCCGCAAACCTTTCTCGGTCGCCTCGCGTTGCCTTGCCATCTCGATTCGCTCGATTCTCCCGGATTGTGTGACTGCCCCTCGTCCCTCGCACGATGATTAAAGGGGGTTCTCTTGCTCCAGGGATCGTTTCTCCGCTTGCACCCCCCGCCCCCCCGTTCTTTCTCAACCCGGCATGTCGAGTCTTCCTGGCCGGATTCCTGAACCAGGCTTTTGGGTGAGCCATATCTTTGAGTTGGGATGTCCGCAATCACCCGGACCCGTTCGATTGCCCCCGATCACGCTGACTCCCTCGATTCCCGAAACGAATCAGTGTTTTCGTGCGAAGCCCTTCTGTGAAAACCATTTGTGTCAAGCATGCTCGGCGCACCCGCCCGCGCACCCACGGCGCACCGGCTCCCATCACCCGACACCTCGCTCCCAGGCGTTCCAACCCCGTTTCCTCTCCGTCCTCTTCAGCACACTCAATTTCCCGAAACGAACTGGTGAGTTCTTGCGAAAAGGCTTCTTCTGAAACGACTTGCGTTTCAACCGGTCCGCGCACCGAAGCGCACCAACTCCCGATTCAGACGCGCACCGAGCCCCCTGTTCGCTCGATCGTCCCCGTCTGGACCCGCCTGGATGGTCGGTCGGCCCGATTCCCGAAACGAACCGCGCCAATTAGGCCAAAGCGTTTGTCTTTGAAAGACTTACACGATGTGGTCGTCGCGCACCGAAGCGCACCAAGACGCCCCTGACCTTTTCCGGAGCCTCCTGCCGAGGCAGACCAGCGCCCTCTGGCGATCCGTTAGTTCTGGCGGCATCCTTGGGAGTCGGGCCGAGGTATCCCGCTGGTCCGGGTCGATGGTCGGCCCCGTTGGACCGGTTCCGTCTTGTTCGGAGGATGTCCCGATGTCGATTGCTGCCAGGGTGCTGACCGTTGCTCCGCTTTGGGTCCTGCTCGCGGGGGCGTCTCTGGCGATCGGGGCGGTCCCCCCGCCCCAGGTCGAGGAGTTCATCTACGAGGAGGCCCCGTTCCCCCAGTGCCACGCCTCGACGATCGCCGAGACGCCCGACGGCACCCTCGTCGCCTCCTGGTTCGGCGGGACCCGAGAGAAGCACCCCGACGTGGGCATCTGGGTCGCCCGCAAGACCCCCGGCGCCTCCTGGTCGGCTCCCGTCGAGGTCGCCAACGGCATCCAGTACACGACCCCCGAAGGGCAGGTCGTCCGCCACCCGTGCTGGAACCCGGTCCTTTTTCAGGCGGAGGATGGCCCCCTGCTCCTCTTCTACAAGGTCGGACCGAGCCCGAGGGATTGGTGGGGAATGCTCACCACCAGCCTCGACGGCGGGCTCTCCTGGTCGACCCCCCGGCGCTTGCCCGAGGGGATCCTCGGTCCGATCAAGAACAAGCCGATCGCCCTGCCCAACGGTTCACTGCTCTGCCCGACCAGTACCGAGGACGACGGCTGGCGCGTCCACTTCGAGACGACCCCCGACCTCGGCCTCACCTGGATTCGCACCGGACCGATCAACGATGGTGAATCCATTGGCGCGATCCAGGGAAGCATCCTCACTCGGGCCGACGGCTCGCTTGTCGCCCTCGGCCGGAGCCGACAGGCCCGGCTCTGGCAGAGCGTTTCGACCGACGGCGGCGCCTCCTGGTCCGAGATGACCCTGACCGACCTGCCCAACCCGAACTCCGGGACCGACGCCGTGACCCTCGCCGATGGCCGCCACCTGCTCGTCTACAACGCCACCGAACGCGGCCGGTCCCCGCTCAACGTGGCGATCTCTGAGGATGACGGCCAGACCTGGACCATGATTCACACCCTGGAGTCCGAGCCCGGTGAGTACTCTTACCCCGCCGTCATCCAGGCCAAAGACGGGACGATCCACATCACCTACACCTGGAACCGGACCCGCATCAAGCACGTGGAACTCGACCCGAATCAGCTCTAATCCGCACCAAAGGACACTTACATGGATATGCAGCTTTCCGACAAGATCGCCCTCGTCACCGGCTCAACCGCTGGGATCGGCAAGGCGATCGCCGCCGCCCTCGCCGCCGAAGGGGCGGCCGTCATCATCAACGGCCGCAACCCCGAGACGGTCGAGGCCACCGCCCGGGAGCTTTCCTCCCTGGGGGGAGGCGCCGTGCACGGGGTCGCCTGTGCCCTCGATACGGCCGAAGGGGTCGAGACGTTGCTCAAGGGGGCCGAGGCTGTCGGCCCGGTCGATATCCTGGTCAACAACGTCGGCATCTTCGAGCCGAAGCCGTTCGACGAGATTCCCGACGCCGACTGGCAGCGCTTCTTCGACGTCAACGTCATGTCCGGGGTCCGCTGCTCCCGGGCCCTGATGGGCGGCATGCGCGACCGTGGCTGGGGCCGGATCCTGTTCATTTCCAGCGAATCCGGCATCAACATCCCGCAAGAGATGGTCCACTACGGCATGACCAAGACCGCCCAGCTCGCCATCTCCCGAGGGCTGGCCAAGACCCTCGCCGGCACAGGCGTCACCGTCAACTGCCTCTTGCCCGGCCCGACCTGGACCGAAGGCGTGGCGACCTTCGTGGAACGGATGGCCGAGCAGCGCGGTACCACCGCCGAGGCGATGAAGGCCGAATTCGTGCCGATGGTCCGGCCCAGCTCCCTCATCCGGCGTTTCGCCACCCCCGAGGAGGTCGCCGCTCACGCCGTCTACCTCTGCTCCCCCCTGGCCTCGGCCACCAGCGGCGCGGCCCATCGGGTCGAGGGGGGAATCGTCGACGTCTGCTTCTGACAAGCAGTCCCGCCGACAATCCCCCGTTTCCCATCAGAACCCGATGAACCCGGAGGAGCCCCCGGATTTCAAACCTCGCCTCGACACCGATCGCCGCTCACGACCATGACAACTCGAGATGCCTCAGTCATTCTCAAGCAAGGGGTTCGCCACCCGTCCGAACAGCCGGAAGGCGGCGCGGGCCTTCTGGCCGGTGTCCATCTTGTCGAGGTACGAGGTGCGGAGCGAGTCCAGCCAGCGCAGGTCGCGGCCTTCGTAGGAGATTGCCACCCGCACCAGGATCGGCCCGGGGTGCGACATCGCCGTGGCAATGCCGCCGAGCACCTGATCGTTCGACTCGATCGACAGCGACGACAGGCCCATGCCTCGCGCCAGGGCCGTGTAATCGAGCTTCGCCAGGTGCGTGGCGGTCGTCCGCTTGAACAAGGGTTCCTGAAGCATCTGCATGTAGTGATACACGCCATCGTCAAGCACGAAGATGCGTACGGGCAGATGCGCCCGGGCCGCGGTCGAGGCTTCCAGGCCCGACATCAGGAAGCAGCCATCGCCCGTGACGCAGGCGACCGGCAGGTCGGGACGGGTCCGCTGGGCCCCGATCGCCGCCGAGACGGCCCAGCCCATGCTCTGATTGTCGGCCGGGGTGATGAAGCGTCGCGGCCCCTGGCGTCGCACAGCCTCGGCGGCCCAGTGGGTCGAGGCGGTCACGTCGACGAACATCAGGCCCTCCGGCCCGATCGCCTCGCCGAGCAGGGCCAGGAATCGCATTGGGTCCACTCCCTTCGTCACCTGGACGGCGACGTGCTCGGCCCGCTCGGCCTGGCGGTCGTCCTGAATTGCGCGGACGAGCTTTACGTTGGGTGGCCGTCGGAGCGGCTCCCCTTCCGCGAGCACCCGGGAGAGGAAGGCCCCGGCCTCGGCGTGGACCTTCACCGAGGCCGGCACGTTTCGGCCGAGCACGGCGGGATCAATGTCCACGTGAATCAGGTTTTCATGCTTGGGGATGTTGTAGTTGGCTGTCGTGACCTCGTTGTAACGGACCCCGATGGCCAGCACCGTGTTGACCTGCTTGAAGGCCCGCTCGGCCGCCCGGGTGCCGAAGGAGCCGTAGCCCCAACCGACGGCCAGCGGGTGATCGTCGGGGATCACCCCCTTGCCACTCACGCTTGTGGCCACAGGAGCCTGAAGCAGCTCGGCCACGGCGACCAGGGCCGCGCTGGCCTCGGCCGTGCCGAGACCGGCGTAAATGCCCACACGCCGAGTCGGATCGCGCAGAATGTCGATCGCCTTGCGGACCGCGGCCTCGTCCCAGGGCGGGGCCAGTTCCAGGGGGACCGGTTCGTCGTAATCCCAGGTCATCGACAGCAGATCATACGGCACGACCACGCCCACCGGCCCCGGAGGCCCGGCCTTCGCCAACTGGAAGGCGCGATGGATCGCCGCGGCGATCTGGCCCGGGTGATGCACCTCGATCACGTGCTTGCAGACCGTCCGGAGGATCGCCGCGTTGTTCAGCGAATGCACCTGGCCGAGCGGAGCAGCCGGGCCGCGCTTGACGTCCGTCACCAGGCCGACGATCGGCACCGTATCGAGCAAAGCCTCACCAATACCGGTCATCGCGTTCGTCAGGCCGGGGCCTGGGATCAGGGCGAACGCCCCAACCTTGCCCGAGACTCGGGCCGAGGCATCGGCCATGATCGGCGCGGCCGATTCGTGGCTGTTGAGCATGTAAGGGACGCCCAATGTCTTCATCGCGTCCCAGAACTCATTGTTCTGAGCCCCCGGCACACCGAAGACACACGGCACCCGCTCGGCCTGAAAGGCGGCGGCGGCGGCCTTCGCGCCGGTCATCCGCCCCTTGATGCCTGCCCCTTGCTCCGGGGGAACAGCGACCAGGGGCAACCTCGGATCGGGGGCCGGCGGGGTCTCCTGGGCCGCCGCCTCTGCGGCCAGGCCCGCCCCCACGGTGCCGATCGTCCCAAGAACGGTGCGTCTCGTGAATTCCATCATGGGGTCTCCCGGGGCGATTGGGACCAAAAATGCCGGATCGCTGGCGAAACGGAATCGCTACGGTTGCTCTATCTTGCCCAATTTTCGCGATTGGGGGAGAGGGTCGATTCGGACCTTTTTGTATCGGCCGTTCGGGTTCGTTGGATTGATTGGGTTTTGCGGGGGCGTTGTGTCGGGCAAGGCGGTGGGCTAGGGTGTGACGATCACGGTTCAGGGGGGAATCGCGACCCGATCCGTAGCGGTTCGGACGAACTGCGATTCATGCGCCAAGACGAGGCCAATCTGATGCACGGTGTTCTCACGGTGGCCCGGGTTTGGGCTGTTCGACGCGTCCCTTCGCTCGGGATGTTGGCGATCCTCTGGAGCGGTCTCACCGGCTCGACCGTTCAGGCGCAGGAGGATGCGGCCAACCGACCCAACATCGTCATGTTGTTTGCCGACGACTGGCGATGGGACACGCTCGGCTACGCTGGCAACCGGATCGTGCAGACACCGCATCTCGACGCTCTGGCCGCTCGGGGGGCCTGGTTCCGGCAGGCTCGGGTGACGACCTCGATTTGCTGGGTGAGCCGGGCGAGCCTGTTCACCGGGCAATGGATGGCGCGTCACGGCTCATCGCTTCCCGAGCCGATTCCGACCCCCTGGGCCGAGACCTATCCGGGCCTGCTCCGCGAGGCGGGGTACTGGCTCGGGTTCGTCGGCAAGTGGCACAACGGGCCGTTTCCGAGTGATCAGTTCGATTTCGGCACGTCGTACATGGGTTGGCACTACATGACCCTGCCGGATGGGACCAAGATCCACGTCACGGCCCGCAACGAGCGCGATGCCTTGCAATTCCTCGACGAGCGGCCGAAGGATCAGCCGTTCTGCCTCACGGTGTCGTTCTTCGCCACCCATGCCGAGGACCCGCATCCCGATCAGTACCTGTATCAACCGGAAAGTGCCTCGCTTTATGAAAACGTAACGATTCCCGTGACCGCAACCGCCACCGAAGCCCACTTCCGCGCCTTGCCCCCCTTCCTGGCGACCGAGAAGAACGAGGGCCGCGTCCGGTGGTACTGGCGGTTCGATACCCCGGAGCGTTATCAGCGATACATGAAAGCTTATTACCGCATGGCGACCGAGGTGGACCACACCATCGGCCGGATTGTCGAGGAACTGGAACGCCAGGGAGTGATGGACAACACCCTGATCGTCTTCATGGGAGACAATGGCTACTTCCACGGCGAGCACGGCTTGGCCGACAAGTGGTATCCGTATGAGGAATCGCTACGGGTCCCCTTGATCGTGGTTGACCCTCGGATGCACCCCATGCGCCGAGGGCACGTCAACGACGATTTCGTGCTCAACGTGGACATTGCCCCGGCCTTCCTGGCCGCCGCGGGAATTCCGGCACCCGAGGGGATGCAAGGCAAGGACTTCGCCCCGCTTTACCTCAAGGCCGAGCCGCCTGCCTGGCGACAGGAGTTCTACTACGAGCATCCCACCGTGTCCAACCGCGAGCGGATTCCCAGCTCCGAGGCGGTCGTCCGCAAGGACGTGAAGTACTCCTACTGGCCCGAGTGGGACTTCGAGGAACTGTACGACCTGAGGGCCGACCCCTTCGAGGAGCACAACCTGGCCAGTGACCCGGCCCAGGCGGATCGGCTGGCCGAATTACGGGATGCCCTGAAGCGATTACGCGAGGAAGCACGATGACCCCGGTGTTCCCCTTGTGATTAACCCTTGATCAACAAAGGTGGGCTCTCGTAAAGTACCACCAAGAACGATTTGGGCCGTGCCTCTCCCCTTTTTCGGCCCCGAGTGTCCCCTGGATTGCCGGCCGAGACAGAGGCCGGACCCCTTCGACGCAAGGAGCCTGCCGATGTCCCGCCCGATTGCGATGCCGACCCGATGCGAAGGGACCCTGCCGCGCCGGTCGTTCCTGCGGGCCTCGCTCACCGGCCTCTCGACCCTGGGGTTGGCGGACCTGTTCCGCCTGGAGGCGGCCGCGGCGGGAGCGGGGGCAGGCATGGGATCGGGGCCAAAGTCGGGGCCGTCGATCATTCTCATCTGGCTCTGGGGAGGCCCGAGCCACATGGAGACGTTTGACCTCAAGCCCGACGCCCCGGCCGAGTACCGCGGCGAGTTCAACCCGATCGAGACGAACGTCCCCGGCATTTTCATCAGCGAGCACCTGCCCCGGCTGTCGAAGATTGCGGACAAGTATGTGTTGATCCGATCGCTCTCCCACGATAGCCCCGGCCACATGAACAGCACCCACACGGTGATGACCGGCTATACGGGGGAGATCGTCGAGACGCCCCCCTACAAGCCGAAGCAGCCCGACCTCTTCCAGGCCGCTCACAAGCTCTTGCCGAGCCGGTTGCCAGGCCTGCCGCAGTGGGTGGCCCTGCCTCGGGTGCGCTACACGGGAGGCGGGCACTTTGGCGACTCGTTCGGCCCGTTCGTGGTGACGGCCGATCCGAACGATCCGAAGTTCCACGTACCGGCCCTGAGCCTCGATGAAGGCCCTCGGGCCCGGCTCTCGGGGCGAGGGCGTCTGCTCGACGACTTCGAGCGGATGCGCCGGACCATCGAGCAGACCGAGTCGGTCGAGTCGCTCGACTCGTTCCAGCAGCAGGCGCTGACCCTATTGACCGGCACAACCGCACGCGATGCCTTCGATCTCTCGGGCGAAGACCCTCGGCTCCGCGATCGCTACGGCCGCGACGAGATCGGCCAGCGCTGCCTGCTGGCCAGGCGGCTGGTCGAGTCGGGCGTGCGGCTGGTGACGGTCGACTTCCCCTGCGTGCCGGGTCAGAAAGCGTTTTCGTGGGACGACCACGCGAGCGTCTGGAACATCTTTGAACAGATGAAGATCCGTCTTCCGGTCCTCGATCGTGCCGTGTCGGCCCTGATCGAGGATGTGCATGTTCGGGGGATGGACCGCGACACCCTGGTGGTGGTCATGGGAGAGATGAGCCACACGCCGAAGCTCTCCAATCACAAGGGGCAACCCGGGCGCGAGCACTGGGGCAAGTCGATGTCGCTCTTGCTCTCAGGCGGCGGGATGCCAATGGGCCAGGTCATCGGCGCCACCAACCGACGAGGGGATGAGCCGGTCGATCGCTTCCTCCGACCGAGCGACCTGCTGGCCACCTGGTACACCTACCTCGGGATTGATCCGCACGCCGTCTTCCCCGACCAGACCAATCGGCCCATCCCGCTCTTGCCGCATGGCGAGCCGATTCATGAGCTGGTCTGATCGACAGATTGGTGCTTCTCGATCTATGTCGATCATCGGAGCTGCCGGAGGAAATTGCGGTCGAGCAGGTCTTTCCAGGCGAGCATGGCCCGGCCTCGGAGGGAGAAGGCTCCCCAGCAGGCCAGGCCGGTGCCGTCACCCAGGTTGAGGATCTGAAGCCAGCGGCGCTGGGGGCGATAGCGGCGGAGGCGACCGCCGAGGATCGTCGCGCGGAGGTTGTGGGCCAGAACTCGGGCCTGCCGCACGGCGACCACTCCGATCTGGGGGAGGTTAACGCCCTCAAGGGTGGCGCAGTCTCCCCCGGCAAAGAGGGTCGGTTCCTGGACCGATCGAAGGAACGGGTCGAGGAGGAGGCGGCCTTCGTCGTTTGTGGGCAGACCGATCTGACTGATGACGGGGGGAGCGACCAGTCCGATGGCGGCAACGACCAGATCGTAGTCGATCCGGCCACCACTGCTCAGGACCGCCGCGTCGGGCTCGACCCGAGCCACGGTGTCGCCGGTTCGGACGGCGACTGCGCGGCGATCGAGCAGTTCGGTCAGGGTTCGGGAGGCGGATTCAGGGAAGCTGCTGAGGAGGCGATCACCCGAGGTTACCAGGGTGATGGAGGCTTGCGCCTTGAGGCGATCGGCCAGGGCCCGGAGATTCAGGGCGATTTCGCAGGCGGTGGCGCCCCCTCCGATGACCAGGATGCGGGGGGGCTGGCCGGGACGGCCGTTCCCTGGCTGGACGCGACGGGTCAGGTCTGCCCGGAGCTTGGCCAAGCGTCGGATCGGTTTGGCGAGGAAGGCGTTCGAGCCGAGTCCCTCGACCCGATCCACCGGAACGCAACTGCCGAGGTCGAGGGATGCCACGTCGTAGGCGAGCGACGCTCCCCCGGTAAGATGGACGACTCGGGCGGCCGGATCGACCTGCGTGACCCGATCCCGGAGGAACCGCGCGCCGACCCGCCGGGCCAGGGTCTCGACACTGATCCGATCGTGCTCCACCTCGTACTGTCCACCGAGCATTCCCGTGGCGAGACCCGAGTACCAGAAGTCGTCCTGATCGACGATGGTGACCTCGACCCCGGCGTGGGTCAGGGGGCGGAGCCTCCGAATCACCTCCATATGCGCGTGGCCGGCCCCCAGAATGGCCAGCCGCCCCCCTGTCCCTGGTGTTGCCACGTTCCGGCTCCCTCGGTTTTACGGGATGGCAACGCATCAGTTTGAGCGTTATGACCTGTTTACGAGCAGATTTCGGGCCGATCGGTCGAGAAACTCAAGTCTTGGTCTGGTCCAATTCCGAGGGGAGTTGGCGTGCCGAGGTCTTACGGGTCGAATCATCCCGGAGGGTTCACCATGCGTCGAGCGTCGCCGAACTGGGAACACGATCCCGACGACTGGGATGATCGCCCCGATGAATGGGATGAAGGGGCCGATGATGATGACAATGAGGAGACGGTGGTCCTCCCCTGCCCGGCCTGTGGTGCCGAGGTGTATGAAGACGCCGAACGATGCCCCCACTGTGGGGATTTCATCGTCCGGCGCCTCCGAGGGAGGGAGGGGAAGCCGTGGTGGTGGGTGGCGTTGGGTCTGTTGGGGATCGGAGCGGTGGTCTGGGTGTTCCTGATTTGAGGAGAGCGCGAGGCGCGATCGGCTCAGATCCAGGGGTCGTCGATGGCTTCCTCGACCGAGGCATAGAGATCGACCAGCTTCGGCAATCGCATCGAGTCGAGCACGGGCAAGACCTTCGGCGAGACGCAGCAGACCCGCATGGCTCCGTGCTCGCGGTCGAGGTGCTGGAAGAAGGCGAGCAACGCGCCGACGGCCCGGCTCGACAGGTAATTGACGTGTTCCATGCTCAGAACGACCCGGCGCGGGAGGGGCTTGTCGAAGAAGGTTTGGAGGTCGTAACGAAGCGGGCCGACGGTCGATTCGTCGTCGAGCAACGACTCCCGGATACGGGCGACGAGGACCCCCCGCACGATTTCGCAAGCCAGGGCGTTGGTGGAAAGATTGGGGTCGGCGTGAGAGGCGTCGGGGTCGTTGGTGTCGTCCTCCTGGTCGTCGGGAGGTGATAGATTGGAGGATGCCCCCTGAACGGTGGGAATCAGGAGGGCGGTCGGGGCATCGGGATTGGCCGAAGACGCCTGATCGCGGAGCCAGGAGGTGAGGATGTCATCGTCGGTCGGAGGAGCCGTGCCGGTGACGGGGAGAATCTGAAGCGAAAAGCCGAGGACGCCGACCTGAAGGGAATCACCGTCGTGCGCCTCGGCCTCCTCCCCGCGGAGGGTCCGACCGGCGAGGATCGTGCCGTTCTTGGTGCCATAGTCCCGGACGAAGACCTTGCCGTCTCGGCGTTCGATGATGGCGTGAATCCGGCTGATCGTCTCGCTGTTGGGGCGGAGCTGGCAACGAGCATCCCGGCCGATCACGAAGCGACGGCCCTTGACCTCGATGGCGCGTCCCTTGGCCTTGCCGACCGCAACAATCAGGCGGACACAGGGGGCTCCCGCGGTCGGATCGGGGGCCAGGGTGCCGAAGGACGAATCGGCCGAGGTGGATTCGGCGTCCTGGGGAGATGGCTGTGGCCAAACACTCTCCAGGGCCGGCCGGGTGTCTGGGAAGATTTCGATATGCTTGTGCAGGTCGGTCATGAAGAACAGTTGAGCGACCGCCGGCTGCACGGTGCAGACTTTCAAGGCTCCGCCTTCGGTGCGGCAACGGTCGTAGACACGGAGGACGGTGCTGAGGGCCTGGCTGGAGCAGTGTTCAACGTTGCGGAAATCGAGCGCAATGCGGACCTTGCCGGCGAGGATTAGCTCTTCAAGCTGTTGCGTGACCCGTCGGATGTCCTGCTCGTCGATCAGGTCGCGATCGAGAATGCGGGCCAGCGCGATGCCGTCCTGATCCTCGATCGAGAGGCCATGCTGGTTGGGGGGGGGAGCGTGCTCGTGAGGGTGCTCCCCTTCATGCTCTTGTTCGTGTTCGTGGGCAATGCGGTCGAGAATGGATCGAGCCGTCCGCATGGCCGGAGAGAGGGGAATGCTCGAATCCGAGGGGCTGGCGGCTGGTTGCAGCTTCTGGCGAGCCTTGACGGCTCGCGCCACCCAGGAGGCATCACGCTGGGCCATCTCATCCGCATCGGCAATCATGACGAGGTAATGAACCGGGCCGGCGCAGAGCTCGTCGCCATCGTGCAATTCGGTGGGGACGAGGATGCGATCGCCGTTAACCAGCGTTCCGTCGGCCGAGTTGATGTCCTCGACAAACAGGCGGATGCCTTGCCAGTACAGGCGGCAATGGCGTTTGCTGACCCGACCATGATCGGGACGAAGATGACACGAGGGTTCGCGGCCGATGACGCATTCGCGTTCCGTCATGCGGAACTGCTCATTCCCGTAGGCACTGAGTTGGACGAGCCGAACCTCCATAAGATTGCCTCCGAGGGCTCTGAGGCCCTCCAAGATAAGGCTGCGGGGCCAAGCCTTCGCCTCGAAGCACCGACCGGCATCTTCGACGGTCTCGTGGGCAGGGCAGGGACATACGTTTCAGGTCTACATCCTCCGGAAGGTTGACGCAAGCCCCTTCAATCAGCTTGAGCGGAATTCACTGAAATTCTGGTGTCACCAACATGCAGGCATGTGGACGTCCCCGTTGCTTAATTGGGAAGGTGGGGCGCCTGAACATACCGGTTAGCTCGGCGAGTCATCGGAGCTGGTTGGTTTTGATGGGTTGGTCCACTGGGCTTGAAGTGCCTGACCGAGGGTCGGGTCGGTCATGGCCACATAGCTGATGAGGCCGGCGAGCCGTTCGGGCGTGTCGGCGTCGGGCCGAGGTTTTCCAGTTTGAAGATTGTGGACTGCGGCCCGGAGTTGGCGGCGAAGGGTGCGAGGTGTGCGAGGGGAAGCCGCGCCGTTGACGACCAGTCCGGTGACCTGCTGACGGGCGCCGGGGCGGGCGACGCGGGTCTTTTCGAGCCGGACGGTGAATCCTTCGGACTCGACCACACGGCGGGCCTTGCCGAGCAAGGTGCCGAGCTTCGGGTCTCCCTCGTGACTGCGGGGGAGGCTGAAGGTCAGGTCATCGGCGTAGCGGGTGTAGCGGTAGCCGAGCGACTGGGCGAGGCCATCGAGCCGGCGATCGAGCCGAAGGCAGAGGGTATTGGTCAAGGCCGGGCTCGTCGGTGCGCCTTGGGGCAAGGCCCGAGGGCCAAGGGCGACGTAGTAGGTCGTCTTGCCTTGCTCGACGATCTCCCGGGGGGCTTCAGTGCAGATCAAGGCGAGTAGCGTTGCCACCTGCTCGCGGTAGCCGGCCCGGCGGAAGATCCCCTTCACGCGCCGAAAAGTGACCGAGGGAAAGAAATCCTTGAGATCCATTTTCACGACCAGCGCCGAATCGACATGGTTGCTGGCGTTGGACAGAATCGACCGGCCGGCCAGAAATCCGTGCGCCGCGCCGTGGACGGGAAGCTTTTCGGCGATGTTGCGGAGAATCCAGTGCTGGGCGGCCTTGAGGGTTGGCAAAGGGGCCCAGATGGCTCGTTCCGAGCCGTCTCGCTTGGGAATGGTGAAGCGTCGATAGTGGATCGAGGTGGCCGCGTCGCGGTGGAAGGCGAGCCAGCGGAGTTGGGAAATCGTCAGGCCGAGAGCCTCGGCCAGATCGCGGGGCGAGTCGAGCGGAGGCAGTTCGTTCTCGGCGGCGCGTTCCTCGGCGTCGGGAGCGTCCCAGGGGTCCTTGGTCGCCTGATCGTTCCAGTAGATGCCCTCGCCCAGGTGGACGATGTGCCGGGCGCGATAGGCTTTCCAGGCCTCTCGCTTCAGTTCCCGACGATGGGCGGCTTCTTCCTTAAGTTGTTTCTTGTAGGCGGTGCGTTCGCGGTCGGACATTGTGTCCACGTCTCGGCGAGCGACGAGGAAGCCGCGTTCGGCAAGCTGCGTGTTCACATAGGCGTCAATGCCCCCTGCGTGTTCGATGGCCCGCCAGAGCGAGAGGAGATCGGTGGCTCGGGACATGGGGGCCTCTCCTTTGGGAGGGGAACACGGAATGGGGTGGTGGTCTTGATTGCGACGATTGGGGGTCAGGCTCGCTCGGCGGCGCGGAGCTTGGCGCTGCGGGAGCGGGCATTCTGCCGGACTTCGCGGTCGCTGGCGATGACGGGTTTGCGGGTCAAGGGGCGGAGGCGCTCGTCATCGCGGAAAGCGGCCTTGACGCGTTCATCTTCGAGTGAGTGAAAGCTGATCACAACGAACCGACCGCCAAGCCGGAGCCGATCGGGGGCAACGGCGAGGAAGCGATCGAGAAGAGACAGCTCATCGTTGACAGCGATCCGGAGGGCCTGGAAGACGCGGGTACTCGGATCGATCCGCTCGCGCCGGTGGCCGTAAACGCTTCGGATCAAGGAGGCAAGTTCCTCGGTGGTGGTGATGGGCCCTTGGTGGCGGCGTTCGACAATGCGGTCGGCGATGGCTCGGGCTCGGGGCTCGTCTCCCAGGTCGCGGAACAGGGCGATCAGCTCATCGGCCGAGCGTTCGTTGACCAGGGTGGCGGCGGTGGTTGGCTGCGATGGGTCGAAGCGCATGTCGAGCGGCCCCTCGCGCTGAAAGCTGAAGCCGCGGGAGCCGGTGTCCATCTGATCGGACGCGAAACCGAGATCGGCCAGAATGCCGTCGACCTGCGCAATGCCGAGCGAATCAAGCTCCTCGACGAGCCGGTCGTAGGCCGAATGGACGAGTGTGACCGGCAGGCCCCTGGTGCGATCTCGGGCGAAGTCGAGCATCATGGGGTCGCGGTCGAAGCTGATGACACGTCCGTCCGCCCCGACCCGCTTGGCCAGGGCGGCCGAATGCCCCCCGGCGCCGGCCGTGGCGTCGACAAAGACGCCACCTGGCTTCGGGTCGAGCCAGGTGAGGACTTCGTCGAGCAAAACGGGGCGATGGACGGCAGTCATCGAGCACCGGGGTTCGAACCAGGAGAGATGATCGAAGTTATGCGGACAGGGGAAACGATTTAGCTGTCGGAGGCATCGAGGTAGCCTCCGGTCGAGAGTTCCGAGACACGGGCAAGGTAAGCCCGGCGTGCGTCGTCGATCGAGTTGAAGGTCAAGCGCTGGCGGCGGAGCGGCTGACCGGCACGGCCCCAGTGGATTGTGAGGCGTTGACGATCGAGGGCCAGTTGATAGACCGATTCTCCCTGAGGGTCGCGACGGCTGAAGGCCCGAGTCTCGGCGGTGAGGGCTTCGGCCGGGGTCAGGCCGCGACGGCGTTGCGCTTCGCGCTCGGCGTGGAGGAGCCGAAGGGCGATCAGGTGAGCACATGGACCGTTCTTGAGCCCCTGTCGGCGGAAGAATGGGCAGGTGCATTCGGCCTTGGCGACCTGCCCTTCGTCGGTCAGGAGGAGGACCGGTCGATACTCGCGGCGGTCTTCGGCCACCTCGACCCGGCCGGTCAGCTCAAGGCCGGTGGCGGCGATTCGGGTCTCGGAGACGATGGTCACGGCCCCTCGGCGGGCGATCAGGTCGTGCGCGGTGCGCTCGCGGGCGTTGCGATATTCGAGGCGAGTGAGGTCGATGGGGGCATCGGTCAGGGGGCGAAGGCGGTAGACGTCGGCAGCCAGGTCGTACATGATCCGCCCTTGCTGGCAACCAAGTTGAAGGGCCTCGACCAGGGCTTCCCATTTCAGCTTGGTGGCCTTGAGCAAATCGCCGGCGCCGGCCTTCCAGTGATCGGCCAGGTGGGCGAGGACGAGGTCGAGTTCGGCCGTCGTGTCCTGGGTCTTGCGGGGCAGGAGCAGGTCGAACCGGATGGCCTGCGACCAGTTCGCGGCGGTGAAGCCGGTTAGGCCGAGGGTCAGGGTCAACGGGCCTGCGCGGAGGACCCAGAAGCTGGGCAAGCCGCTGCCGAGCAGATGAACCTCGACCTCCTCGACGAGCGGAAGGAACCGACGAAGGAGAAACAGGCGACGGCGTCCCCAGACCCGGACGACCTTGGCGGTTTTGCCCTGATACGGTGCGGCCGAGGAGGGGATGAGGGTTTCCCAGGGTTCGAGGACCAGCCGTGGGGGTTCGCCGGGAACGAGCTCGATCCGAAGGCCGCGGCGTTTTCCCTTGCGGTCGGCGTGCATCCGAAGGTGACGCAGGGCGTTGTAGAGGTCGATCGGGTTCAGGGTGAAGGAGTCACGCGGGAGGGCCGCGGCCGACTGGACCTGGAGGAACCCGCGGAGCCAGGAATCGGGCACCCGGATGGATTTCTCCAGGACCGTGCCGGTCCCTTCGGTGCGGACGGAGACCCCGTCTTGCCCGATCCTCAGGCGGGTCGGCCGTTCGCTGCGCAGTTGTTCGAGGCCCAGGTGAAGCGCCTCGCTGAAGTCGATGTTCGTGGTGCCCCAGTGGGGGGTGATGGCGGGGTCGTGCTCGAAGGCGTCGAGATCGACGCCGAGCTTGGCATAGGTCCCTTCGTCCTTGCTGAAGACCTCGAAGAAGACCTGATCGGGATGGACGGAGACGACCGGATCGAGGATCACATACGCAAGCGGATCATTGCGCATCAGCCAGGAGAAGTAAGCCCGCTGCCCTTCCCAGAGGCCGAGGTTGGCCGATTCCGCCCGCATCCGTCGGTAGGCGAGATAGGCCGTGCGGTCTTTGGGGACGTAGCGGTAATCGCTGCCGACGACGGCGTAGAGGGCACCCATTGCTTCGCGGAAGCGGAGCGGGTCGGTCAAGTTGGCCTCGAACCGCACGGCGGGACGCTTCAGATTGCCGACAAGGGCGAGCGTGGCGTGATTGTCGTCGGAGACGAGCGTGCTGGGCGCGGCGTAGGCGAGATCGACGTCGGTGTGAGACGGCATCTCGGTCTCGACGGGCTCAGGCTCGCTCGGGACCTGGGAAGCGTTGGGGGCGTCGCTCATGGCGTCACCTCGTGGCGTCGGGGATTGCGGGAGCGATCGCGGAGACGCCTTGAGCGGCGGAGGGCTCGCCAGGCACCTTTACGCAAGGCTTCGTCGTTGGCGGCATCGAGGCCGACTGCTCTGAGATGCTCCTCTGCTGATTCGCTGGCGAGGGCGGCCAGGGCCTCGACGGCTCCGAGACGGGCGGCATCGGGCAGGGAACGATCGACGGCGACGGTTGCCAGGGGATCGAGGTGTCCTCGGGCCACGAGCTGGGGCAGCGCAACCCCCTGGGCGTGCAGGTTGGGGGCCGCTTCGGTCAGCGGACCGTCGAGGGTATTGCTGAGGTGATGCGAGAGGCGGTCGAAGCCGACCGGGTCGCCGATCAGGTCGGAGGCGATGGTCGAGGCTCGCTTTGGATCGAACCGGGCGAGGGCATCAGTGGCGAGGGTCCGGAGGTCGGCCGGGCCTTCGCGGGCGAGGGTGGCGAGAATGTCCAATACGGCGGGTGGAGGCGATGCGAACAGCGTCAGGGCCTCGACCGCCGATCGGAGGATGCGCGGATCGGTCTGATCGGGATCGCTTGCAAGTTCCAAGGCGATGAGCTGGAGCAACTCGTCAACCGCCGATTCGGTTCGCCCTGCCGCCCAGGCGAGCGTGGCGAGGAGGCGCGCCTCGTCGTCGCGGCAAGGGCCGGCGACGCGGGTTTCGACCCGCCTGGCCGCTTCGCGGGACGCGGTCCAGATTGTGGTCCATCGCGAGAGGGCACTGGCGAGGTTCGGTCCGGACTTCGCATCCTTGGTCCGGCCCAGGATGTGGGCCGCGGTGGCGACGGCCGGGGCACTTTCGGAGTCGATCGCGGCGCGGGCCTCGGTGAGCGGAGGCTCTGGAAGATCAAGCAGGATGGCACCGATCGCCTTGGCGTTGGTTTCTGAGCAACGGGGAATAAGTGCGAACAGCCGGGCGGGATCGGCGTGTTCGCGGAGTCGTTCGAGCGGTTCGGCGAGGGGGATGTCGAAGCGTTTCTGGAGGTCGGACCAGGTGAACCGGCCCGAACCGAACCGGTCGAACGGATTTTGGACGGCGGCCTCGTCAGGCTCGATCGACTCGGGGCCGAACAGGTTCCGGGCGCTGCGGAGGGCGATGTAGTAGTCGGGCCAGGTGGCTTCGCGGAGCTGCCGAAGCAAGAGGTCTCGCGTGGCCGTCTCGTCGTCGAAGGCGAGCAGGTCGAGGGCGATTGGGACGAGGTCGGATCGATCGTGCTCGGTGCTTGCGACCTCGCGGATCCGAGCCCAGGCCTCGCGGGTGCCGAGCCAGCGGAGTCCTCGCAAGGCCATTGCCGCGACGGAGCCGGAGGATCGGCTCTGGCGATCGAGCAGTTTGAACACGTCGGCGGATCGGGGCCCTCGGCCGAGGTGACCGAGGGCCTCGGCGGCGACATCTTGCAGGGCGTGGCCGGATTCGCCGGCCAGTTGCAGGATGCGGTCGAAGGCTCTCGGGTCTTCCAGCTCGCCGAGGGCGACGACGGCCCGGCGGCGGAGCGCGAGGTCGGAAAGATAATCGACGGCGGAGAGCAGGACGCTGATCCCCTCGGTCCGAGCCCCAAGCGCGAGCCCTTCGGCGGCGAGGAACTGGGTGACGGGATCGGGATGCTGGAGGGCTTTGAGCAAGGGGTCGGCCGGGCCGTTGCGCTTGCGAAGCCGCCAGCCGAGGGCTTCGATCGCCTCGCGGCGGGGCCATTCCTCGGGATGGGTGGAGGCGAGGCCGAGCGGTTCGTTGACCTCTGAACCCAGGGCCCAACGCGCCGGGGTGATGGCTCGCTGGATGAGCCGGGTTTCGCCGAGAGTGAGGCAGCGATCGAGAAGGGAGGCAAGGATCGCGTCTCGCCTCGGGTGCTGAGACTCCATCCATCGACGATCGTTGGGGCGTTCATCCTGGGGGTCGGCGACGGGCTGGTCGTACCCACTGATTGCCAGGACGGCCTGGAAGCAAAGCATCCGGGCCTTGGGGAGCCGTTCCATGAACGCAAGGAGCCGAGAGGAATCGTCGGGCCGGCGGAACTTTGCGGCGGCGGGAATGAGGACTTCGGCCGAGGCGGTGCCGGAGGCGTTGGTGTCGATGAGGTCAAGGAAGACTCCAGCCGCTCGGGGGTCGCCGAGCGTGTCGAAGGCGGCAATGACGTTCTGCCGGTCCCGGGGCTCGACCAGGGTGTTGAGCAGACGAACCAGTGCCTCGAATGCGGCCGGATCGTGCCGTTCCGCCAGGGCGAAGGCGGCCGAACGGCGGACGGCGGCGAAGCGGGATTCGAGCGCGCCGCGCAGGGCGGTCAGGGCCTTTGGGTCGGACTCGGCAAATTCGCGGAGCCAGGAAACGGCGAGCAAGCGGAGCGGCTCGGAAGCGGCATCGAGGGCCCTGGTCGCCACGACGGCGCGGCCGAGGCGATCGCCGAGCAGGCGAGCGGCCTCGGTGGCAAGGTTGTCCTTGCGGGTCATCATCACCTGCTCAAGCACCGATTGGCCGCTCGGATCGTCCTTGCTGCCGCTGAGGAGTTCGAGGCCACGAACGCCCACATCGGTCGGGCCGGCGCCGAGCGCTTCGGCCCCGAGCAGGGTGGAGTCGGTTCCGAGGGCGTGCAGGTGGTCAAACGCGGTGAATCGGACCACCTGGTTCGGGTCGGCCAGGGCCTGGAGCATGACCGGAACACTGGCGGCGGCGAGGCTTGGGTCGTCGATCGCCAGGGATCGAAGCCGGTCGAGAGCCGCGCGACGGACGCGGACGATCGCGGCCTCGGCGGCCGGATTGGCGGTGGCCTGGCGCTTCTTCGATCGGCCCGACGCGGGTGGGGCGGCTTGCTCCCGGACGAGGCCGACATAGGCGCCGAAGGCCCGGGCGCGGAGTTCGAGGGCGGGGATCGAATCGGATCGAGCGTGCGAGCCGTTGTCGGGAGTGACGGTGACTGAGGAGCCGAACCGCTGAGCGAAGGCGGTGCAGGCAAGCTCGAAGGCCGCTTGTTCCTTTTCGTCCGGTCCGAGCAGTGGGAGGAGGCGGATCACTCCCCTGGCCTGGACGATGGGAGGGGCCAGGACGAGAAGATCGGCCAGCGTGTTGACGGTGGTTTCGGAAATCGTCCAGGCGGTCTGGTCGTCACGGTCGTTGATCAATCGGGTGATGGTGGCGAGCAGCGCGGCCCGGTCGTGGGCGGATTGCAAGGCATCGGCGGCGACAAGGCGGACGCGAGGGGATCGGCTCGACAGGGCGGCGATCAATCGGTCTGCGTCGCCTCGGGGGGTGTGGTGTTCCCGAAGCATCAAGAGCAACAGGGCGCGATCTCGGATTGCCGCGTTTTCGTCGTCGAGGGTCAGCACAACTCGCCCTTCACCCGGATCTCCCAGGGCGACGGCGGCGGCCAGACGGTCGTCTCGGCTGAGGACTTTCGTTCCCTCGGCCGAGTCGATCAGAGGGGCGGTCGATGCATCTCCGCGCAGGGCCAGGCCCATCGCGGCCCGGTATTTCACGTGGAGGTCGGCGTGGGAAAGGGCCTGGCGAAGCGGATCGATTGCCTCGGAATCGACGCACCAGACGAGGACCTCGGCGGCCCCTTTGCGAAGCGGTGGGTGCGTGGAGTCGAGCAAGGGGAGGACGGGGAGCACTGCCTCGGCGTCTCCCAGCTCGGCGAGGCCATTGAGGGCCAATCCCGCCAGATCGAGCCAGTCGGAGAGGCGTTCCGATTCGGTCGGCTCGGGAGCGGCGGCGAGGGAGATGAGCGGTCCGAGTGCCGCCCGATCGCCGTGCCGGGCCAACGCCCGAGCCGCCCGAACACGGACATCGGCGTGAGGAGCGGCCAGGGCCGATGCGAGCAAGGATCGGGCGTCGTTGGACACAAGGGCGTCGATGGCAGCGAGCCGAACATCGCGGTCCTCGTCGTCGATCGCGCGAGCGAGGATGGCGTGGGCCCTGGCCGAATGCTTTTTCACCAGAGCGGCGACGGCCTTCGCCCGCACGTCAGCGAAGCGGGCGCCGAGCGCGGCCTCCAGCACATCGAGCCCCTTGGCCTTGGTCGAGGCGGCCGCGAAGGCATCGGCTCGAAGTTCGGAGTCGGGGTCGTCGAAGACTTCCAGCAGGAGGTCCCAGGCCCAGGGTTGGGCGAGCTGTGCGAGCACCTCGGTGAGGACTTCGCGGCGGACATCGGTGTGGATGCTTTGCCGGGTGAAGCGGAGCGCCCCGGCTCCGCCACCGGCGACGGGAAGGTTGAGCGAGGCCTTGAACGCCTCGGCCCGGATCGGGGGCGACCCATCATTCAGGGCTCGCACAAGCAGACGCCCGATCGGATCATCGGCTGATTTCGGGGGGGCCTTGCGGGCCTCGGCCAGCAGGAGTTGCAGGCCTCGGCGGCGGACGTCGTCGTGATCGGCGTTCAGGCCGGCCTCGGCGGCGAGCAAAGGGGCATCGTGGTCGATCGAGGCGAGAGCGGAGAAGGCGGCGTCGCGGACTTCCGGAGCTTCGTCATGCACGAGCGACCGGAGGCGGTGACGGGCCGCGTCATCTCCGAGCGCAGCCAGGGCTCGACAGACCTCGACGCGGGCGGTGGCATCGGCTTCCCGGCTCAGTTGGAGCAGCAGGCCGAAGGCTCTCGGGTCGCCGAGCAAGGCCAGGCCGCGAGCCCCTCGGAGGGAGGTGTCGAGCGATCGGCTCGCCGAGGCGTTCAGTAAGGGAGCGAGGTCATCGGCGTCGAGATCCGTCACCGAGACGGCCTCGGATGCGGCCTTTTTCGAGGGTTTCGGAGACTTGGCCGCTCGGGCCTTCCCTTTGGGTTTGGGGTCGGAGGCGGAATCTGCGACCTCGGTCGTTCCCCCCTGCCCTGGCCCGCCAGGATCGGTGGCGAGGTCGTTGAGCTGTCGGTCGAGGTCCGGATCGCGCTGGCGAAGGGTGTCCAGCAGGCGAGGTCGGGTGTGGAGCAGGAGCAAGAACGCAACGCGACGCACGTCGGCATCGCGATCGTCTGAGCGGCGACGCAGGGCGGTTGCGACCTCGGAGCGATCGAGCAAGCCGCGCTGGAGCAATCGGACGAGGGCCCAGCGGCGTAGGTCGGCGTGCTTGGAGCCGAGGGCAATCAAATCGGCCTCGGGAGCATCAGGAGCGTGGATGGCTTCCAGGGCTTCGGCGGCCGATCGGCGGACTTCCCACTGGCGGGCGTCGAGGGTGGCCAGGAGGCGGTCGAGAGCCTGTTCATCGCGCCGAGCGAGAGGTTCGAGGGCCTGGACAGCCAGACGGCCGATCTCGGGATGATCGGTCTTCAGGGCCAGGTCGATTGGGCGGAAATCCGCCGCGTCGGTGCGGGCACGGAGCTGCTCGAAGGCGAGCACACGGACCCGTTCGTCCGGGTGATCGAGCAACCCTTCGAGCAAGGGGACGACGCGAGAGTGATCGGCCTGGCCGAGGCGTCGGGCGGCGTCGAGTCGGAGATCCGGATCGGTGTCAGCACGACAGTGCTCGGCGAGCAGTTCGACGGCGGCGGAATCACCGGCCTCGGTCAGGCTGACGAGGGCAGCTTCACGGCGTCGGGGATCGCTCTGGGAGAGTTCGTGCCTGGCTCGGGCGAGGCCATCGTAGATGCGGGCGGTCGCGTCGCCGAACTTACCGGCGGCATCGAGCACGACCAGACGAAGGGTGTTGTCTTCGCAGGCGATGACCAGCCGGGGACGCTCGTGGACCGTGACGATCGCCAGATCGCGCACCTTTGCCACGCCGTCTTTCAAGGTCGCCGGACGGCTTCCCCCGGTGCGGGGCCAGGTTTTGACGGTCGAATCGCGCGATCCCGTGAGGAAGCGGTCTCCCGGAGCCCAGACGATCCTGGTGATAACATCCTCATGGGTGTTGCTCTTGCCCCGGTCTTCCGGTTCGAGCGTTCCGCGGGCCAGGGTCGAAAGCAGCTTGCGATCAGCCCCGGCCGAGAGGAAGCGAAGCTCGTCCGGTTCGAACCGCAAGGCCGAGACGGCCCCCTCGTGCAGCTTGCTCGACTCGCTGAGGAGGAAGTCCTCGCGCCCTTCGGCCGAGAAGACGGAGACATCCCCCTTGCTCGTTCCTGCGACGAGCCAGAGGCCGGTCGGATCGCAGGCCAGGCAGGTGATCTCAGCCGGGAGGTCGAGTGTCTGAAGGGCAGCAGGTTTGCTTTTCTTGATGTCGGCGATTGTGAGGGTTTGCCCCGAAGCGATTGCCAGGCGGTTTTCGGCCAGGGGGACCAGAGCCGAGAGGGGGCCGCCCTCGATGGTCAGGGATCGGCCTGGGGCGCCTCCCTGGAGCGACCCGCGGTAGCAGACTCCGTCGGTGCCGCCGATCCAGAGGTCATCGCCGATCAGGCAGATCGACTTCGCTCCGGTGGGGAGTGGGTCGGTGGCGAGGGTCAACGATTCGCAGTCGAGTCGGTAGACGGCGGTCGGCCGCTGTTCGGGGTGTTCGGTCACGAAGGCGAGCCATTTGCCTGAGGAGGCCAGGGCTCGGATCTCCCCCCGGTACGTCAGGTAGGTTTCCTGGACGCTCACGAGGTGGCCTCCTTCTCAGTGGTTTCCGAGGCCATTCCCACCGCTGCCAGGTCGGGATGAGCGCGGCGAATGCGGGTGACGGCGACCAGACAGGCGGCATGTTCGCTTTTGCCGTGCGATGCCATGAACTCGACCAGGGGCGGCAAGGCCGATCGGGCGAACGCCTCGTCCTCCATCGCCAGATCACGCAGGGTTTCCACAATCGCCAGTTTTGCAAGACGATTTGAGAGCGGTTGGAGTCGATCGAAGCCGTCACCATCATTGCGAGTGTCATCGGTCGAGGCGGAGCGGCGACCGGGGCGGCCTGGCGGAAGTTCGAACAGCATCCGGCGCAGGAGGTCGCTCATCCGGTTCGCGGTCGCGGGCGGTTGCTCGGGCCGAGCGGGGGGACCGGAGCCGCGTGCTTCGGCCGCTTCAGCCGCTTTCTTGCGAGCGACGGGGCCGATGGTCGGCTTCGGAGCAACGAACGGCGACCAATCGTCGGTTACGTGGCGATCGCGGTACAGAGCCCACAAGGCTCGCAGCACGAAGGCCCGAACGGCGCGGTCGGGGCTTTCGGTCAGCCGGTAGAGTTCCTGAGGGAGTCGGAGCCGGGGGGACCGGGCGATCAGCTTCAGGCCGAGGGCTCGGGTGGCGTCGTCGCTCGACTCACAGAAGCGATAGACGGCGGCCGGGCTGAGCGAATCAGGGTCGATGCGGTAGCGGCGATGCTCGGGACTCGCCTCGGCCAGGAGGGCTTCGGCCACGAAGCGCCGGACATCGCTGAAGGGAGCCTCGGCAAGGCGAACGAGGTCGGGACCGGGAGGAGCCCACCGAGCGAACTCGTAACGAGCGATCGCCAGGGCGAAGGAACGGAGCGGCTCCCTTGACTCGAAGAACAAGGGGCGGACGCGATCGAAGCTGAGGAACTCGGGAGGGATCTCAGCTCCGGGATCGACGGGCCGATCGGTTTCGTCGAGGGCCATCTCGGGATGATGACGCCGCAGATACTTGCGGGCGAACTGGCCTAGCCGAGCATCCTCGGCCCCGCCTCCGACAGCCAGTTGCCAGAGCCGATCGCACCCGAGCAACGTGGCGTCGGCCGAGACTTCCCGGGTACGACCGGTGAGCATTTGAAGAAAGGCCGTTTCCGAGATGATCCGGATGTTCGCCCCTTCGGCGTTCAATTGCTCGGCCTTGACCTGCTTCGAGCCTTTCTTGCCGTTGCCATAGAGTGGCGAGCCCTCGTCACCAATCACCAGATAATGCAGCTTGGCCGTCACTCCGGAGGCAACCGCGCCGCCGGCGTTGCGAACTTTTCCCTCGGCATCCTTGCGCTGCATGGTCGCGAGCTTGCCGGTAAAGAGGAACGAGGCCCCGCCGAAATCGACCGTGATCTCCTGCTCGGCCGGGGAACTCTGTTCGGGTTCGGGGTGCGATTCGGAGGGGGCAAAATCGGCGGGGACGAACCCCTTGATCATCACCTCGACGGCGAAGTCGTGATAGCGTGGCTCGGCCCGTCGGACGAGGGTCATCAGCCAGTCGAACCCGAGATCTGCCGGCAGGAAACGGCGGACGTCCCGAAGCCAGACCAGGACCCGATCCGCCAGATCCTCATCAAACGTCAGTTCGCTTCCCCAACGTTTGCCGAGAGCGCGAGCCTTGCGAACGACGGGATGTTCGTCCCAGTCGGGATGGAAGGCCAGTGCCTTGAGCAGGTCGAGGGGGATCGCGGAGGCCTTGAGCCGACCCTCATCGATCCAGTCGGCGGCCTCCCAGGACGTCCCGGGACGCAGGAGCAAGAGGGAGAGAAATTCGGGGTCGAAGGTATTCGGTTCGAACCGGGCAAGGTGCTCCATGGCAAAGCCGACCACGTCGCCGGCAGGTTCCTCGGCGGTTCGGTCGTCGCGGTCGATCAAGGCTTGGAAATAGGCAGCACCCAGGGTTTTGCTCGGGTGGATCTTCGGGAGAAGCTCCGAGACAAATTCGAATGCTTCATCGCTCGGTGAGAAGAGGCGGTCGGCGAACCACTCGGGTGTCAGTTCTTTCGGACCGAAGTGCTTCTGAATGACCTGGGCGGCGAGGGCATGGCCGTGTTCGGTTTCGAGCAAGCGTCCCCAGGCGTCGAGGCCGATGTCGCGTCTCGGGTCGCGTTCGCCGAGCAGGTCGGCGGCGAGTTTTCGAACGGAATCGCTCGGGTTGTCGGCCAGGCGGATCAGGGTCGCAACGGGAAGATCACGAGCATGAGTCCGGGCGTATGAGGCGGCATACGACCGGGCCTCGTCGCTCGGTGAGTCGAATAAACGAAGGACCGCGTCGTGCAGGCCCAGCGTGCGGAAGCTTCCTTGCTCGAACTTCGGCACGTTGCCGAGAATCCAGACGACAAAATCATGCACCGCCTCGCTTGATGAGGCGATCAGGCGGACGACCCAGGCGGGTTCGACCTCGCGCAGGGCGGCTCGGAAGTCTTTCTTCAAGGCCTCAGCGGCATAACCTCGGACGTGGTTGCAGCGGGCTCGCTCCAGCAGGCCAAACAACGGGCGAGGGCTGCGACGCCAGAGATCGGGGAAGGCCCGGGTGGTCAACGGGTCCTTGTGGGTCGCGCCGAAGCCGAAGCGACTGCGGTTGTAGGGTTTCGAACCGGCTCGTGTGCTGGAACCGTGATAGAGCAGGTGATTGAAAACCCAGGCTCCTTCGGTGCGAGCACGCCAAGTGCTCCAGGATTCCGGGTAGCGGGCCAGCACCGCCGAGGCCGCATCGGGATAGGCAACCGGCATGCCCTGCCCGATCCTCCGAAGCGATCGCCAGGCCCGGCGCACGAGGTACGCCATCGTCCGTCGGCTGATCGTGTGGTCGCGGCTGGCATAAGCCACGTCGAACCGGGCGACCAGCGCGCTCCAGACCTCCAGATCGTGCTGGGCCTCGGCCTCCTTGAAGATGCGTTTCAAGGCCCGCCAGGGACCGTAGGTCAGCGGCAGAAGGTCGATGAGGCGAAGCAGGCAGGATCGGGCGAACGGAGAACCGTCAGTCCAGAGTCCGAGGATCACCTCATGCAGGCGGAGCCGGTCGGGCAACGGCACCTCGGCGTCGGGGGCTTCGACCGCCGCGAAACGCTCGATGCGTTCGATGCGCTGTTGGTCCAGCGATTTCTTGCGAAACGCCTTGGTTTGCGTCTCGGCAAGGACGCGACCGAACGTCGGCGCCCCGTCTCGCAGAGGTGCTTGGGGCTCGGGGTCGGGCTCCGAGGCGATGGCGACGATCAGATCCACGAGGATCGGGTCGCGAGCCTCCCAGGCGCGGCGGACGTCGTCGAGGGTGCGTCGAATCGCCACGGCGGTACGCTCCGTCGAGCCGGATCGGGGTGGTTCATCACAAGGAAGAGTGAACCGGATTGAGCGAGCCCGACCAGCAGTTGATCCTGGCCGGGCCGCCCGTTCCGGGTCTCGCATCGCCGGAAAAGCAATTTGATGGACATTGGAGAGTCTACTACCAGACCTGGGACATCGAAGGCTCACTGGCCCGCCGCCCCGGGGGTGATTACCTTGTCGGCGGAACCGCGATCGGCGCGGTTGGACCAGGCCCGCCGACAAGGTAATCACCCCCGGGGCGATCAGCGGGCCTGAAACAGCCTTCGTTGTGATGCGAAGCGGATCGTTTCCACGGGCGGCGCAACGCCGCCCCGACGCCGAAGCGTCGAGCTAGACCTGTTCTCCAATCCGTTGCTTATCCGTCGATTGACTCGACGGTCACTTTTGTATCGCGACCCTCGCTGGCTCGCAAGAGGGCACTACAGATTTTTTGTACACTTTGTCGAGTCTGCTCAACACGACTATTCCTCGCGGGTGGTTCGACATTCCCTTGGAGACGGTTGGAGATGCTCCCAACCAAGTCCCACATGCCAGAGCGTGCCTGGCTTCCCTTGCCACGAGTTCACGCCCGCCTTCCTGTCTCGATGCCCGTCATCTTCCTTCGATCTGATCTTCCTTGGTGTTGAAAAACCTCTCTGCTTGCCGTATGATCCCTCATCTCAACAGTCGATTGCCCTCCCGAGTTTTCGACGAGAATCGGCGGCGTAGCTCAGTTGGTTAGAGCAGCGGAATCATAATCCGCGTGTCGGGGGTTCGAGTCCCTCCGCCGCTATTCACGACAGCATCCGACACCACCCGGCCCGAGGCGACTAAACCCGTCTCGGGTTTTCCTTTGCGCCCGATGGCCAGGGCGTCGCTCATATCAGAGATTGCGACGGTATCCGACTCGGGCCGACTCGATCCGTCCCCTGTAAGGGGCAAATAAGGGGCAAGATTCCCACCAACGCCTCCATCGGTTCCGGTTGCTCGGGCTGCTTCCGATTCGCTCGTGGGGGCCTTGGGGCGGAATGTGGGCAGGGACCGGGCGGCCTGCTCCAGATCGACGGCGCGGGGCCTCGTGTAGCGTCCGGTCAGTTCCAGCGTGGAATGCCTCATCAGGCGTTGTACGACTCGGGGGGAGACCCCGGCCTGATCGGCGAGCGTGGCCAACTGGCATCTCAGGCTATGGAAGTCGAACACCCGGCCCGCATCGTCGCGGTAGGCGATCTCAGCGGCTTGCAGATCAACTTTCAGCATATCGGCCCCACGGCCAGGCAGGGGGAAGGCGGGGGCCTCGGGGGCGATCGTGGCCAGATAGGGAGCCAGGTCGTCGGCCAGGTCGTGAGGCAGGGGTAACGTCGCGGTCTGGCCGTTCTTCGTGTAACCGGGGGCCACCGTCACCATGGGGGCCTCGGAACCCAGGACGAACGATCGGGGCGTGATGCTCTTGATCTCCGAGAACCGTAGGCCCGTCGCCACGGCCAGGCGATAACACAACGCTCGGGCCGGGCCGGTCATCTTCCGGTAGGTCGGTCCCTCGTGGGCCGCTCGAATGAGGCGGCTCAGTTCTTCGATGGAAAGCGTTCGGCGATCGTGCCGGCGATCTTCCTTGGCGTTGAAGCCAGCCACCCCCACGAGGGGATCGTCTCGCAGTCGGCCATCCTTCCAGGCCCATCGGCTGAATCCCCGGATCGCGGCCCGATGATGATTGCAGGTCGCCAAGCTTTTCCCCTCGTCGCGCAGAGACGACAGGGCAGCCTGAATCCGCGCCGGAGTCAGGTCGGATAGCCGATCCACCTTGGCCACCGTCGCCACCCGCCGGGCACGTTCCGAGAACAGAACGGCATGCTTGCTCGTGTTCCCCTTGGCGGTCAGGTGGGTCTGGAAGTCGCTCAGATGATCGGCCAAGGGCTTCGACTCGTGGAGCCGGTAGGCTTCGGCCTTCGGGTCGATCATTCCGGCCCGTTCTTGGGCGGCCTTCGATTCCGCCTCACGGGCCATCTGTTCCGTCATCCGGCGGTCAGGGCATCCCCTACGCTCGGTTCGCTGGCCATTGGCATCCGTGAATCGGAAGTACCAGTTCCGGCCACGTTTCCGAAAGTCAGCCATCACTTTCTCCCTACGTTGTCGCATGCTGGCGCATGCAGTCGTGATAAGTCAGAATGATACGCGATTGATCCGGCGGGTTCAACTCGACTGATTGACATCCGTCCAGAATTCCGGGCGGTTCGTCGTCGTCGGTCGGCTCGGCCCATTGGAGGGCTGAAAGCGCCTCCCACGAGGGCGGAGTCATGACCAGCGGGGCCAGGAAGTACGCAACTCTCCCAGATCCGGCGGCGTGGCAATCTCCCCAATCCTTCCCGGGTCCGGGGGGCCTTGCTCGTCGGCATCGGCCGGGGGCCAGTTCCACCCAGGCATCGGCCAGCCGATCCCCGGCCTCGTCGGCATCGGTTGCAATGATCCAGGGCGTAGCAGGGAGCAGACGGGCCACCGTGGAACGATCGGGCCGGTTGCTGGCCGATCCGGTCGTGGCCACCCCACAACCCAGGTGGGCAATTTGCTGGGCAACGATCAGGGCGTCAAGCTCCCCCTCTGTCACGACCACCGGGCGGCCGGGCAGGATCGGAGCAGCGACGTACAGGGAGAGATTGTGCCTGTAGACTTCGGCGTACTTCGGTTTCCGGCCCTCGGGCTGGCGAACCTTGATCAGCGTCAACCGGCTGTGCTCCACCCAGGGAATGACGATCCCCGAGGCCCGGTAGGGGCGGCCGTCCCGCGTCGTGGCCTGAACGCTGGGATCGAACCCGAGGCGGGCCGCGCGGATCGCCTCGTCATCCAGACCACGGGATCGCAGGTCATCCAGGGCATCGGCTCCAGAACGGCTCCAGAGACGATCAGAGGCTTCGGCCACGAGTCGATCGGCCTCGTCGGCGGTCATCCCCTCGGGGCCGCTCGGGGGCCTCGGGGGGGCTTTCGGCTTGCTTCGTATCACTGCTCTATCACTGCTCCAGTGATACGGGATTGCTCCCCCTGCAAAGTCGGCCAGCCACTTCACGGCCTCGGGGAAGGAACACGATCGAACCAGCATCACGAGGTTCGCAGCGTCCCCCCGTTCGTTGCATCCGTAGCACTTCCAGAACGGCTTGCTCGGGTCGATGGCGAAGCTCGGGTTCTGGTCATCGTGGAACGGGCAGGGCCACCATAACCGGCGGCCCCGTTCGCCTCGTCGGCCGGGGGGCGGCCCCATCAAGGCGGTGGCAACGGCGGCCAGGTCGATCCGGTCCCGAAGCTCCTGCCAGTCGATCCGGCCTCGGGGCGGGCCGGTCGCGGTCAATGGCCAGATCATTGGCGGGCTTCCCTCACTTTCTAGGAATCACCCGACATACCCGACAATAACGACAGAATGGCGGGCCGGTCGGGTAATTCGTCAATTGTGTCGGGTATGTCGGGCAGTCCCTTTTCAGCGTCGAAGGTGTCGGAACCGTGGGGAGGTCCGTAGCAGCGGGTTCACGTCAAACTCAGGGACGCGTTTGCGTCCGCGTCGAGGTTGCTCCCCCTCGGGCAGAGAGTAGGGCCGGATGATGTTGTGGCGAACGAGCCAATCGAGGACATCGGTCAGGGCGGCGTCATTGTCGTGGAACCGGGGGATATTCCGGTCGATGTCTCGTGTTGAGAATCGGGTCAGGTCGTTCCGCAACACCCACCGAATGATCGCCCGGACATCCGATCCGCCTTGCTCCGCCTTGCCACCCATCGCGGCGTAGGTCCGGCGGGCGTGGCTCTTGAAGTAGACGAGCAGATCGGCGGCGGCGTCGATGACGGTTTCACCCAGGTCGGGCGGTTCGACCGGGGCGGGCCTCGTCGGATCGCTCGACAGGTCCATCAGGTGAAGGATGAGGGCCAGGCGACCGGCGTAGGCTTCCAGCTTCCCCCAGCATCCTTCCAGGGCATCATCGAAGTCATCGGCCTCGTGTTCGGCCAAGTGGGCATTCATCAGGGCCACCCATGCCTTGCGGGCCTCGGGCGTCATGCCGACGACGTGGGCTTGCTCCCGACCGTTGACGAATCGCATCCCCCGACCCCAAAGACTTCGGACGAGGTTTGCCCAGTCGGTTGCAACATCCTCGGGAATGCCTCGTTCGGAATAGCGGCGTCTGGTCACCGGATCGGGAAAAGCAAACAAGAGCCGGGCCAGGAACCCGTCATCGCGTCCCTTCCCCTCGGGCAGGGTCGAAAGCATGTCGGGCGTCATCCCGCCGATGACGGTCAGGAAGGGATGAGGAACGGCGATCGGTTCCTTCATGTTCTTCGCCCGGTCGATGAAGACGGGTTCCCCGGCCCATGCCGACAGGTAGAACGGACGATCGCCACCCTTGCCACCCTTGTATTGATCCATCGACAACACCCACTTCGTCATCTCGTCGGGCAGGACGGTCAAACCTCGTGGGTTATCGGCCAGGATCGGCCCGAGGGCTTCGGTCGTGCAATCACTGGAAGCGAGACGACGTAGCTGGGGCTTCGGGCCTCGTTCTTTCGGGTCCTCCATCTCCCAGGCTTCCATCTCGCGCTGCCACTCCAGATGAAGCTCATTGGCGATCGCCCACAGGATCAACGTCGCGACCCGAAGCGCAGGCGACTTGCCGATCGACGGCCCCCCCACGAGGGCCGCATAGACCGATGCCGATGCAAAATATCCCGCCTTGATCAGCAGTCGGACCGATTGGCCGATGATCCCCGAGGCGACGGCCAGGCACGCGACGGCGGGGAAATCGACCGGGCATCCGATCGATTCGGCCGCAGCTTCGGCCAGGTCGCGGGCCGGTGCGGAAAGGACGTGCAAGGGGAACGGCTCGACACTTGGGAGCGTCCCGAATCGGATCGGCCCCCAGTCGTCCCCCTCGTCGGGCTTCTCCTGCTCCTGCTCCGCTTCGGGAATCGGCTTACTCAGATCGACGGCCAGGATCTTCTGCAAGACTTCATCTCGATCATCTCGGGCGGCCAGGAAGCCATCCAGGGCCTTCTTACGGTCATCGGCGGGATCGACGGTCAATCCTGCCAGGTGATCGACGAACCCCCGTAGGGGTCCATCTAGGGCGTCCAGATGGCCATTCACTTCCAGGCCAGCGACGAGGCGGCCGATGATCCAGGCGGCGGCGGGCGTGATGGGGCTGCTCATGCTACACCCCCTTCCAGCCATTTGATGATCGTCGATCGGCTCCAGAGCGAAACTCGGCCGATCACCCGGTCGGGCTTCGGGAATCGTCCGGCCGATCGCTCGCGTTCGATCGTGCGACGAGAGATGCCGATGGCTTCGGCGATCTCATCCAGGCGCAGGGCCAGGCGTTCGACCGGGGGCCTCGTGGGGGCCTCGGGCAGGGAGGGACGTTCCATCATCGCCCCCCCCGGCCGGTAGCCTTATGGGAGGGTGTGGAGGGCTTCGCCTCGGATTCCAACCAGGCCAGAATCCAGGCCCCCTTATAGAGCGTTCGTTTCCCCTGCCTCGTGTATCGCAGGGCACCCGAACGGCGGCCAGCGGACAGAGCAGAGCAGGTCAACCCGAGGGTCTGACGCAGGGCGGCGTCATCGTACAGGGCCTCGGGTTCGATCTTCACCGGTTCGATCATCTCGCGTGTCTCCGGGAGTAACGGGACCACGCGAGCGAACCTAATCAGGGGCGGGGCGGTTGCGTGCGGTTTTCGGCGGTTTTCAGTTAGCGATCTTTTATGTGTTTCGGCGGTTCGCGGGGAAGGTGTCGGGCAGAATCACTCCGAAGGTGTCTTGAAGCCAGGGCTTCATCTCCTTCCAGTCATACAGGGCAGACCTTCCCCCTCCACCTTCCACGACGGGATCGGGCATCCCTTTGTTCTTGTATCCTTCAAGTGTTCGCTTCACCCGATGCACCATTCCAGCGGCCTGATTGAGTGTCACGAGGTCATGCGGGGCCTCGGGCTTCGCCTCGAATCGTGCCGCGTCGTCTGGGGGTGTGGCATCGCCCGGCACTAGATTCGGCAAGGCCTTCGAGATGATCTGGATGGCCTCGGCGGAGGCAGAGAACAAGTCGAGCCCTTCCGGCAGGGTCGAGTACCAGCAGCTCGGGAGGGTATCCGGGTGATCGCTCGGGAATCCGCCCGCCCTTGCCCTGTCTCGTGCCCATGCGTCCCAATCGGCGGGCTCGTACCATTGCGTCATGCGGCCTGGCCTGAACTCCGTCATGCGGCAAGTGCTGAGGGTTTCGTCCGCGGGTGCCACCCAGGCGAGTCGGTGAACCGTGGCGAGCCACGCGGCAGCGTTGGCGCGGTTGATCGCTCCGGCGCGAGGGAATGGTTCCGGAGTGGCGTTGTGGAGGATGGCCGGAAAGTCCCAGGTCGCCCGATAAGCCCGATTGGCGAGGGCAAGCCAGGTGTCGAAGCGCTCGGGGGCGCCGTAGTAGGCAGCGAGGACCTTGCGATCCGGCCAAGCGTAGAACCTGTTCCAGACGTGGTTCTCGAATGGCGATCCGTACCGAGTCAATGGGCGAACCGATGGGAGGCGGCTACCCCACCCGGCATCGTTGGGTCGGTCCAGCACCTCGATAAGATCGCACACGATGATCCCGAACAGGTCGCGGCCCTTGTCGGCGGCACTGCGGAAGTCATGCCGAAGTTCTGACAGGACCGACGCAGTGCCATCGTCGTAACGGCTCATGAATCATCCCCCAGAGGATCGGGCCGGGCCGGGCGTCGTCTCGGCTGGGGGACCGATGACGAGCCCGACCCGCACGGCCCCTGTCTGGCCAGACAGGGGCTTACCCGTCGCAATTGTATCTGAACGGGCGTCACCTGATCCAGATCGGATCAAATACCCATCCCGACGACCGATTGGAGGGTCTGATTTGACTTCACTGCCGCACAGCCGTGAAACCCACTCTGCGAAGGGTTCGCGGGCGATTTGTTAGGACTCGCAAGGCAGGGAATTGTTCTGGCGTTGCAGCACCGCTCGAACTGTAACAGTGTTACAGCATCGATCAGGGCACCGACGACGCATTGGACCCAGAGCCATTTCGGGGAAGGCCATATCCGAGGCACCTCGGCCCCCCGTCCCCGATCGGGACGGAACCGGGCTGCCCCCTCCCTCCTGGAACAGTGTTCCACCCGGCGGCACGTCAACGTCGGTCGCGAGCGAGATCGAGTCCGCTCGGAGTCAACCGGACGGTCCCGAGGCCGTCGGAGGTTGCATACCCACGTTCCACGAGTCGTTCGAGATCGCGACGCGCGAGGCGAGCGGCCTTGAGAAGGCGGCGTTCGGGTTTGGATGACGAGCAAGCGCAGCGCGGATGCAAAAGCGCGACGGACACCAAATCGAGCGCCGACACCGTAGCCGATTCTCTTTCCTCGTAACGCTTCAGCGCAACGGCCAAGGCACGGAGCTGAAGCGGAGTCGTCTTTTTCGATCCGTTCATCAGGGTTTGCTGTAACGAGCCTTCCATGCGGCCTCGATCGCCTCGGGGGTGAGGTCATAGCGTTCGCACAACTCGGCCACGATCTCCCGGTGGCGGCGGGTCAGGAAAGACTCGGCCGCCCGACGGGTCGTCTTCGACTTCGCCTCAGCGCGGGCCTCCTCGATCGCGTCCTGGTACGCCTCGGCTGCCAGCCGTTCGGCCCGGAGCCTTTCGACGATCTGGTCCAGCATCGCGAGGTCCTGCCGGATGTCGGCTGCGGTCGCCAGCGTCCCACGGTTCCGGCCCGAGACGACGTACCGCCGTTCGCCGATGCCGATGACAACCTCTTTGGCCTCGGCCATCAGATCGAGCCGTTCGGCATCGAAGGTGGCCTCAATCCGCTCGTCGAAGACGACTACGTCCGCGTTACTGGGCGAGGCGGGCCCGGAGTAAATCACGTCGGGCCGGCGGGCCTTGCGAACGACCTCGACGGGCACATCCCACCGCTCGCCGTCGGCGTAGAACATGACTCGTTCCCGGGGCTCGAAGAGGAACCCCGAGAGGTTGCTGAACTCCATCTCAAACGTCGCGCTGTTTAAGTCGGCTGGCTCGCGGCCATCACCGTAGAGCAGCAGACGGAAGGCTTCGGGCCTGTCGTTGGAGCCCCCGTCCTGCTCAGGGGGACGGCTCATCTCGAAAGTTGCCACCTTGCGGTCCGTCGCCGGGTCGTACCTCACATCGACTTGGGCCTCCGATCGGGCCGCAATCGCGGCGCACGCCAGCACGAATGCTAGGATGATTTTCATTGGATTATCTCCTCTCGAAGGTGGCCAATCGCCGCAACGGCCTCTCACGAGAGCGACGATACACGCTCCTGAACAGAGGTGCAAGCATCCAACAGACCCGCGATCCCCCCGAGGCGGATCGGTCGTGATCCGGGCGCCGGTTCACCGTTCCGGCGGCGCGGGCAGCTTCTTTCGCTTCGCCCAAGCGGCGACAGCTTCCGCGATGATCTCGGCGGCATCCTGGCCGGTCTGGTCGGAGGCCGATCGGAGCCAGTCCGCCCATTCCTCATAACACCGGATTTTGACCTGGCCCGTCCGCTTCCGCTCGGACGGCGGTCGGCCTCGGGTGCGCGTGGCGTCCGTCATGGATCGCTCCCCTGTTTTCTGATTTTATGGGTGCACCGATATTGACTTTATGGGTACACATGAATTATACTCTTTCATGTCGGGCGAGCAAAGGGCAAGCCCGAAAACGAGAGGGGGCCGAGTGACTGGTACTCACCCGACCCCCCGAGGGCAAGGCTGAATAGGAGCCTCACCCATGACGATCCTTTTCGACAGCACCCGCCGCGTCAAGACCACCCGCTTCGGCCTCGGGCTCGATCGCCCGACCGACACCTTCGGCAACCCCCTCCGCCGCGTCCGCTATTCGGCCGAAGATGCGGCCTGGCATGCCGCGCAGGGCGGCGACTTCCACTCCCTCGACACCGACACCGCCTCGATCCTCTGGGAACAGGTGGCGGCCGACGCAGAGGCCGAGCGCCGCGTCGAGTCCCCTTGCTACCTCTGATCGGTTCGGGGTCGGGAGTCTTCCACTCCCGGCCCCATCGCTTCCCCTCTCATCCCAATCCTTTCCCAGAGGATCACCCATGAGCACCCCGACCCGACTCCCCCAGCATTCCGACCCCTCGACCTGGCCAGCCTGGACCGACGAAATCCGCTGGACCCTCGGCCCCGCCTCCCCCGACCTCGACGACCCCGACTCGACCCCCTCGGGCCGCCTCGTCTGCTCCTGCGGTCGCGTCCTGATCGAGTACGATCTCCCCGGCCCCGACCAGATCGCCGACGGCGCCTGTAACGCCTGCGGAGCGGCCGAACGAGCCTCCCTCGACGGTCCCCCCGTCCTTCCGGCAGACCCGGTTCTCCGAGACATCCCACCCTTTTGAGGTGAACAGCAGGAATGTCCTCCCTCGAAGGCCCCGACCCCCGGCGAGTCGTCGTTGGGTCGGGGCCTTCTCAGTTCGAACCACCGGGCCGAGTCCAGAATGACGATCGGCAGAGATCGAGACACCGCTGCGGGGAGGGATTCTTGGGTGATTTTCATCACGCTCGAAAGGTCACAAGGAGATGTCTTCAAGGTCAATTTCATGGTTCAATGATTTGAAGGATGACTGAACCGGGCAGGGAGTCCTCCTGAACATGTAGAGATTCCTCGGAGCCGCGCAATGCACGTCGTCTCGATTTACAACAACAAGGGCGGAGTGGGGAAATCGACTCTAACCGTCGGCGTTGCCGAATTCCTGTCATCCAATCGTAAGAAACGAGTCCTTGTGATCGACCTCGACTCGCAGGCATCGAGTTCCTGCTCCCTGCTCGGGCATCGTGAGGTTGCTCATGCCGTCCAGAGTCATCGGAGTATCACCAAGCTCGCGGACAGGCTCTTGCGGACTCGGAGGTCCCTGGCGCAACCCAACGATTACATCACGGAACGCCCTGCCAGCATGGTGAAGGGCACACCACTCGCTCGGATTGATGTCCTTGTCCCCGACAAGCCCGGCATCCTCGACATCGAGGAACGGATGCACCGTACGAAGGACGCGGGCCTTTTCCGCGACTACCTCAAGCCATCGCTGAGCGCATATGACTTCGTGCTCGTCGATCTCCCGAGTCACGTCGATCAGCGTCATACGCTGGTCGTGAACGGCCTCGTCATGAGCGATTTCGTCCTCATCCCGATCGAGCCGAACCAGATTTCACTGAACGGCCTCCCGGACACGTTCGAACTCATCGACTACGCCTGCGACCTGAATCAAGAGCCGGTCCCGAAGATCGTCGGAATGGTCCTCAATAAGACCGACAAACGCACCCAGCAATATCGCACCAAGCTCCCCCAAATTCTCGAAGCGTCCAGCCAGAAGGCCATGCCCCCGGTCTTCAATAATTTCTTGCCCGATACCCCCAAGCTCGCGACGAGCACTGACGAGACGATCGACTTTCGGACGCTCAAGGCCCGATTCGATACCTATTACGACAACGTCCGCAGGGTCGCCCGTGAGCTTGAACAACGCTGCGACGGCCACACCCCCGAGCCTCCCCCGAAGATCAGCTTCGGGACCAAAATCCGTGACCTTCTCGACCGTTTCTCCCTCGGCAAGACTTCCAGGGCGAAAGCCGATGTCGTTGATTTCGAGGATGCCTTGACCTGATCGTTCAGGCCGCGACCGACTCACCCTGTCGCTTCCCCACCCGAGGAGGCCCGGACCATCGCCATGATCCCGGCCTTCACAGCTTCGGGCAGCACCTCCCACGAGGCAATCACTTCGGCCAGGTCTGGGGGCGTCTCGGGGGCCTCGTGGGGCAAATAAGGGGCAACGGGAACAGAAGCAAGACGTAAAGGCTTGGCGGGTTGTAAGTTAGCGTAATCGCTTCGCGGAATCATAATCCGCGTGTCGGGGGTTCGAGTCCCTCCGCCGCTACTTGCGACAGCAGACGATACCACCCGCCCCGAGACGTCTAAGGGCTTCTCGGGGTTCTCTTTGCGCCGATCGGAAGCGAAGGTGGACGTGTCGGCGTTCTCGCCAGTAACCGACCGTGTTCGACGTGTTCCCTCCCCTCGGGTGGGCAAGGCGCTCGCTGATGCGTCCGTCGGTCCCGATCGCGGCCTGCCCCTCGGGGCTCGGAAGATCGGGGCCGAGGTAAGGCAGCGCGGCGGCCCCTTCCAGATCGACGGCCCGGGGCCTCGGGCTGCGCCGCAGGCATCCGGAGCAGACCCTCGAGCTCTGGGCCGAAGATGAGGCCCAGCTGGGGCTCAAGCTGATCGCCCGGCGGGGCTGGTCGCTCAAGGGCCAGCGGCCCACGGCGCATGGCCGCACGAAGTGCCAGAGGCTCTCCGTCTCTGGCTTCGTCCACCCGGCGAGCGGCCGGAGCCTGGAGCTGATCCTGCCGGCGGCGAACACCGAGTGGATGGCCGCGGCCCTGGCGGATTTCGCCCGCTGGGCCGATCCGGAGGGCCGCAAGCTGCTAGTCGTGTTGGTCGACAACGCCGGTTGGCACCTCGCCAAGCGTTTGGAGGTCCCTGCAAACGTGTTCCTGCACCGGTTGCCGCCGAAGAACCCGGAGTTGCAGCCGGTCGAGCCGCTCTGACCGCTGCTGCGTGAGGCGGTGGCCAACCAGGGTGTTGAGGACCTGGAGGCGATGGAGGAGCCGTTGGCCGAGTGGTGCCGGTGGCTGATGGACCACCCCGAGGTCGTTCACGGGGCGTCCGGCTTCCACTGGGCCGTCGCCCTCAATGGTTCGTGATTCAGTGGATTCGGTGTCACATCCATCGGAGGCGGCCCTTGGGCGGGAACGGGAAGTCCTTACGACGGCAAGGGATAAACGGCCGAACGAGGCTTTGTAATCGTCCTGCTCCTGGGAGGGCCAGTCTTGACTGGCGTAATGGTCCAATCCCGGGGTCGCGTTTCACCTGGCCATCGGCCCTCCGAGGCGGTCTCCCGGCCGCTGGGGTGTTGACGGGCGCCTCCGATCGGGCAATTTTAGATCTGAACGCCGCCCTATCCCCCGCCTGACGACGCACTTATTGGTATCGGATCGGATCGACCGCCTCCCCGGCGGGCGATGGCCGCGTTTGACCTCGGCGTCTCCCGGGACGTCCGCCTCACCTGCCCGACCGCCCCGCCTCATCCCCGCCGAGGCCCGTGCCGCCCCCCCCTCGAGGACGCAAAGACCATGCCCGGCCACCCAACTCTCCGAGGTCCTTCCGGCACCCCCGAGTTCCTACTCCTCGGGCTGCTGCTCGCCCTGACGGCCGGTTCGGCCGGTTGCTCCGAGTCCGAGGGGGTCGCGGCCACCGCGACGCCCACCCCCTCGCCGATCCGGGCCACGGTGGTCGAGGTTTCCGAGCAGCAGTGGCCCAGCGAAGTAGCCACGCAGGGAAACCTCGTGGCCGACGAGACCACCGTCGTCGGCGCGAAGGTCGCCGGCCGGATCGACAAGGTCCACGTCGACCTCGGCGACTTCGTCGAGGCCGGCACCGTGCTCGCCTCGCTCGACCGCCGGGAGCTTCAGGAGCAGGTCCGACAGGCTGAGGCCGAGCTGATCCAGGCGAGGGCCGCCATCGGCCTCGACCTCGAGGACCCGCTCGACGACCTCGAGCCCGAAGCCTGCCCGATCGTCCTCGAGCAGAAAGCCCTCTGGGACCAGGCCCGGGCCGACCGGGAGCGCTCCGCCGCCCTCCGCAACCGCCAGGTCGCCACCGACATCGAGTACGAGACCGCCCTGACCGCCGAACAGGTGGCCCGAGCCCGGCACGCCTCGGCCATCAATTCCGTCCGGGAGCTGATCGCCACCGCCAAGGTCCGCACCGCCCAGCTCGAGCTGGCCCGGCAGGCTCTGGAGGACGCCGAGATCCGCGCCCCCTTTGACGCCCGGATCCAGGACCGCCACGTCTCCCCCGGCATGTACGTCCAGGTTGGCGCCCCCGTTGCCACCCTGATCCGGGACGACCCGCTCCGCTACCGGGGGACGGTCCCCGAGCTGTTCGCCTCCAGCCTGGCGATCGGCCAGCTCGTCCGGCTCCGGGTGGAGACCGGCCCCGAGCTCCCCGAGGTGACGATCACCCGGATCAGCCCCTCGATCGACCCCTTCAGCCGCTCCGTCCTTTTCGAGGCGAGCGTCCCCAACCCCGACCACGCCATCCAGGCCGGCCAGTTCTCCCAGGGGGAGGTGGTCCTCGACCAGTCCCGTCGGATTATCGCGCTGCCGAAATCGGCCGTCGTCGAGTTCGCCGGCACCCGGAAGGTCTGGAAGGTGGTCGACGGGAGCGCCGTCGAGCAGCCGGTCGAGCTGGGGGGCCATCGAGACGACCTCATCGAGATCCTCGACGGCCTTGAGCCTGGCGAGCAGGTTCTCCTCGACGGCTCCCTCGGCCGCCCTGCCCCGGTCGAGATCCCGATGGAGATCGCCGCCCTCCCCAACGATGGCGGCGACGGCGAACACCCCGACGAGTCCCCGAGCCCCTGACCGGATCGGCTCGGATCCGTCGCGTCCTCCCCCCTCCGATTCCCCGGCCTTCGGCCCCTGCCCCTCGCGGAAGAGGTCCCATGTACTGGCTCTCCGAGCTCTGCGTCAAGCGGCCCGTGTTCGCGATGATGCTCATCACGGCATTCGTCGTGGCCGGCATCGCCGCCTTCCCCCAGCTGGGGGTCGACCGCTTCCCGAACATGGACCTGCCGACGGTCTACGTGCGGACGACCTACCCGGGCGCCGCCTCGACCGAGGTCGAATCGGAGGTCTCCCAGGTCATCGAGGACGCCGTCGCCACCGTTGCCGGCATCGACGAGCTCCGGTCGATCTCCCGGGACGGCCAGTCCTTCGTGATCGTCACCTTCGACCTCAACCGGAACTCCGACGCCGGCGCCCAGGACATCCGCGACGCCGTGGCCGGCGTGCTCAACCTGCTCCCCCCCGGGATCGACCCGCCCGTCGTCCAGAAGCGCGACCTCGACTCCTCGCCGATCCTCTCGCTGGCCGTCTCCGGCCCCCGATCCGCGAAGGAGCTGTACCTGCTGGCCGACCGCTCGGTAAAGAACGTCATCGAGTCGGCGCCGGGGGTCGGCGAGGTGACGATCTCCGGCGCCGAGGAGCGGGCCATCCGGGTCGAGATCGATGCCCCCCGGCTCGCCTCGCACCAGCTCTCGATCCTCCAGGTCCGGGACGCCATCGCGAGGCAGAACGCCGAGGTCCCCGGTGGCCTGGTGGACGAGGGTCCCCGCGAGCGTGCCCTGCGGACCCTCGGCCGCGTCGACACCTCCGAGGAGTTCCCCGAGCTCGTCGTCTCGACTGTCAACGGCCGGCCGATCCGCCTCCAGGACCTGGGGACCGTGACCGACGGGACCAAGGAGGTCCGCACGGCCGCCCGGCTCAACGGCGCCCCCGCGGTGATCATCCAGGTCCAGCGGCAGTCCGGTGAGAACACCGTCCGGGTGGTCGAGGGGGTCAAGGCCCGGCTGGAACGAGCCCGGGCGATGCTCCCCCCGGACGTGACGCTTGAGCTGATCCAGGACCAGTCCCGCTACATCGTCGCCGCCCTGCACGAGATCGAGTCCCACCTGGTCGTGGGCAGCATCCTCGCCTGCCTGACGGTGCTGGCGTTCATGAGGTCCTGGCGATCGACCATCATCGCCTCGGTGGCAATCCCGGCCTCCATCGTGGCCACGTTCGCCTTCATGAAGATGTTCGGGTTCACCCTGAACAACATGACGATGCTGGCGCTCGTGCTGATGGTCGGCGTGGTGATCGACGATGCCATCGTGGTGCTGGAGAACATCTTCCACTGCATCGAGGAGCGCGGGATGGACCCCTATGAGGCGGCCATCCGGGGGACCCGGGAGATCGGTCCGGCGGTGCTGGCGACGACCCTCTCGCTGATCATCGTCTTCCTGCCCGTCTCGTTCCTTTCCAGCGTGACCGGGCGGATGCTCTACGAGTTCGGCATCACGGCATCGGTGGCCATCCTCGTCTCGATGCTCGTCAGCTTCAGCCTGACCCCCATGATGTGCAGCAAGCTGCTGAGGCCCGGCATGCCGGACCCCGAGCACCCCGGCTCCCGCCGAGGATTCTACGGCGTCATCGAGCGAAGCTACCTCGGCCTGCTTGGCCTGGCGATGCGGTTCCGCTGGCTGGTCCTGATCGTCTCGGTCCTGGTCATCGCGTCGAACATCACCCTGTACAGTTATGTTAAACGAGATTACATCCCCACGAACGTGGACGAGTCGGAGTTCGAGATTCGGGTCGAGACTGGGGAGGGGGCCAGCCTCGTCTCCACCGACGAGGCGATGCGGGTGGCCGAGGAATTCCTGCTCGCCGAGCCGGGCGTGACGACCGTGCTCACCACCATCGGCGGGTGGGGATCGGTCAACCGAGGCCAGATGTTCGTGAGGCTCCAGGACATCGAGTCGAGGACTTTCTCCCTCGGACGACTCTTCCAGGGGCTGCTCAGAGGGGATCCGGGGGAGGCATTCCGGGGGAACTTCAGCCAGCAGGAAAAGATGGTCGCCGTCCGCGAGCGCCTGAAGGTCGTCCCCGGGGTGCGCGTCTCGGTGCGGAACCTGACCTCGTTGCGCCAGGGGGCCCCGGTCGACATCGACTTCTCGATCACCGGCCCCGACCTGATCCAGTTGGCCGCCTTCGCCGACGCCCTGAAGGCACGAGCTGAGGAGATCCCGGGCATTGTCGACCTGACGACCACCCTGCAACTCGACAAGCCGGAGCTTCTGGTCGATATCAAGCGGGAGCGGGCCGCCGTGCTCGGCGTCGACGTGAGGGAGATCGCCGACACGCTCCGCGTGGCCGTTGGCGGCGACGACCGCGTCTCCCGGTACCGCGACGAGACGGTTGACGACGCCTACGACGTCGAGCTGAGGCTCGTCGGCGTCGACCGGAGCGACGTCCAGTCTATCTCGCAGCTTTTCGTGAGGGCCAACCCCAGCATCGATCGCCGGGGGGTCGCCTCGGCCGCCCGGGAGGCTCCTACCGAACCGGTCCTGACCCGGATCGACAACGTCGTCTCCTTCCGGATCGGCAACGCCGCCGCCCGGATCGACCGCCTCGACCGCCAGCGGATGGTCGCCGTCCGGGCCAACGTCGCCCCCGGCTACTCGCTCGGCGGCCGGATTGAGGCTCTCCAGGCCGCCGCTGTCGAGATGGGCATCCCCCCCGAGATGGAGACCCGAGTCCTCGGCGGCGGCCGGGAACTGGAGCGCACCTTCGACGACTTCCGATGGACCTTCGTCCTCTCATTCGTTTTTATGTATATTGTGCTCGCCGCGCAGTACGAGCACCTGATCCACCCCTTCACCATCCTCCTCTCGCTGCCGCTGGCCATCCCCTTCGGCCTGCTCAGCCTGGCCTGGGGCGGGGAGACGCTGAACGTCTACTCGGCGCTGGGGATCCTCGTCCTCTTCGGTGTGGTGAAGAAGGCGGCAATCCTGCAAGTCGATCACATGAACGTGCTCCGGGCTCAGAGTCTCGATCGGTACGATGCGATCATCCGGGCCAACCGGGACCGCCTGCGGCCGATCCTGATGACCACCGTCGCCTTCGTGGCGGGCCTGCTGCCGCTGCTCATCGCCACGGGGCCGGGGGCCGAGGAACGACGGTCGATCGCCGTGCTGACCGTCGGCGGCCAGATGATGTCGCTGCTGCTCACCCTGCTGGCCGTCCCGGTCATCTATTCCTACCTGGATGACCTCAGCGGGCTGTTCCGTCGTCGACCGGCCCCGGCCCGGTCCGAGGAGTCGAGCCTCGAGGCGGATCGGTCAGAACCGGTCCTGTCCTCCTGAGCAGGCCGCCGTCCTCGGCCGCCGCCCGGCCGGTCACGGTCACTCCCCGGCCAGCCAGATGCGTCCCGGTACTCCCGTCGAAACGCTCGATCGAGGGGATCTTGATCGTCCCCACTCCAGCCATCGGTGCAGCGTGCTTCGGCTGATCCCGGTCGCTTGGCAAGCGGTCCCGATGTATGTGTCGGCTCGAAGCGCTTCGAGGAGAAGACGCACGCGCTCGGGATCGAGCACGGCTCATCGCATCTCCTTTCCACCCGAGGAGGCGCGGACCATCGCCAGGATGCCAGCCTTCACGGCTTCGGGCAGAGTCGGCCAAGCCCAGGCGATCTCGGCGAGATCAGGGGGGGATTGGGGGGGGACTGGACGGGAGGTGCATAACGAAGGAGGGGGAATTTCGATGACGGTTGGGGGGGGATGATGGAGCAGCGGATCCGAGGGGTGATGAGCGGCATTCTGGCGGTGGCCGGGGTGGTGCATTTGATTGCTCCGAACGTCTTCATGCCGGCGATGCCGCCGTATCTGCCTTGGCATCTGACGATCATTTATGTGACGGGGGTGCTGGAACTGGCGGCGGCGTTGGGGCTGTGGGTGCCTCGGCTGAGAAGACTCACGGCGTGGTGCCTGGTGGCCTATTTTGTGGCGATTTTGCCGGCCCATGTGCATGTGGCCTGGAATGGGATCGAAATGTTCGGGATTCGTGATCCTGTCCTGCTCTGGGGCCGCCTGGTCTTTCAGGCGGTCTTCGTGGCCGCGGCATACCGACTGACCTGGAAGGAGGAGCAGCGATGATCAGACCTGAGAACAGGGGACCGAGGTCGGGAGCCGCCTGGATGAAGGGATGGCTGCTGGCGGCGGCGGCGTACAACCTGGTGTTCGGGGCCTGGGCGGTGGTCTTCCCGAGTGCCCTCTTTACCTGGGCCGGGATGGAGGCTCCGAATTATCCGGAGTTGTGGCAGTGCATCGGGATGATCGTGGGGGTGTACGGCATCGGCTATGCCATCGCGGCGTTTGATCCGTATCGACACTGGCCGATCGTGCTGGTCGGGTTCCTGGGCAAGATCTTCGGGCCGATCGGTTTTGCTCAGGCGTTGTGGCAGGGATCGCTCCCTTTGAAGTTTGGGGCGATCTTGCTCTCGAACGACCTGGTCTGGTGGATTCCCTTCGCCTTGATCTTGTGGGGCGCGTATCAGGAAGGGATGCGAGGCCGGCGGGAATCGGCCTGTCCGGAAGTGGTGGAGGCGACCTGATCGGCGTTCCGAAGCGAAAGTTCGTCATCGTTCTCCGTCTTCTCCTGGGAATTGTGAGTCCTCGGAAGTCGGTCGAGCCGGTGGTAGGATGAGCGATCGAGAGGGCGGAAGCCCTCGGCCCGGGTCGGCCACCAGTGGCGAGGCGTGGTCTCTCCTTTTTCGGCCCGACCGGCGACGATCGGGGAGCGGCGGACGATGACAAACCGACGGCGATTCCTGGGAAGTGCGGCGTTCCTGGCCGCCTGCGGCACGCGGATGGGAAGACGGGTCGAGGCCTCGGGCGATGAGGGGCCGGCGGCTCGCCAGAGCGAGGGGGACGTGCCGATCATTGATACGCATGTGCATCTCTGGGATCTCGATCGCTTTCGGTTGCCCTGGCTGGAGGGAGGCGGACCCCTGGCCCGGCATTACCTGCCCGACGATTACCGGGAGGCCGCCGAAGGGTTGAACGTGGTCAGAGGGGTCTACATGGAGGTAGATGTCGACCCGGCGCAGCATGTGGCTGAGGCCGAGTTCGTGGTCGATCTCTGCCGTCGAGGGGTCGAGCCCCTGGTCGGTGCCGTCATTGGCGGAAGGCCGGCGTCCGACGCCTTCGGAACCTATCTCGATCGCTTCAGGGACAGCCCAGAGGTCAAAGGGGTCCGTCAGGTGCTGCATGGTGGGGGCACGCCGCCGGGAACGTGCCTGGAGCCGGAGTTCATCCGAGGCATCCGGCTGCTCGGGGAGCGGGGCCTGAGCTTCGACCTCTGCATGCGACCCGGAGAGCTGCGCGATGGCGCCCGGCTCGTGGATGCCTGTCCGGACACGTTCTTTATTCTCGACCACTGCGGGAATCCGAACGTCCAGGCGGCCGACCATTCCGCCTGGCGAGACGATCTGGCGCGGCTGGCCGAGCGAGAGAATCTGGTCTGCAAGGTTTCGGGGATTGTCGCCTCGGCCAACCCGGAGACCTGGACTCCGGACGACCTGGCCCCGATCATCACCCACGTCCTCGATTGCTTCGGCCCCGATCGCGTGGTCTTCGGGGGAGACTGGCCTGTCTGCACCCGAGCCGCCAGCCTTCGCCAGTGGACCGAGGCGCTGAAGGTGGTGGTCGCCGACCGCAGCCTTGTCAATCGCAAGAAGTTGTTCCACGACAACGCGATGCGCGTTTATCGTCTGGCCGATTGATGGGACGGGGCGGGCGTCGGGGGCGCGGGGGCTCGCTCGTGGTGATGGGCGAGCGCCATCCCGATTGGCCCCGATTTTGGACGGGAGTCGGGGTCGCAGTGCGGACCGAATTCCCGATGTTACCGAGTGATCGGTCACTGCGGACCTGACTCGGGAACGGTGCTCGAATCCGTTCCCGACGGAGAGGACGGAGCGGTTGCCCGTCGGAATCGACTCCGGCCGAGATGCTCGGTCGTGGCACGACCGGTCGCCCGATTGTCAGGAGGGGAGGAGGAGGGCGGCCCGCGTCGGGCGTCGTTGTGCGCGAGGGGCATGGGAACGAGGCCCCCGAGCACCGTTTCCGAATCTTGAGCGTGACAGCATCGGCCGGCGACCTGGCTCCGATCAAGAGGTCGAACCGCACGAGTGGGAGACGAGCGATGGATGAGCTGATCTGGTTCCTGATCGTGCTGGTGATCGTCGTTCTGGTGGGGCACGGGATCTGGGTGGCGTTTTGGGCCACGATTCGGGCGATCAGGAGGGCGATCGGTTCGGAACCGCTTCAGCCGGTCACGACTGCGCTTTGCCCCCAATGCGGAGAAGTCTGGGAGGTGCGGCCGAACGGACGCGGCTGTCTTGTCTGCCACTGGCCGGACCCTCCGAGGCCGGACGATTCCCGACAGACCCGAGCATTAGTCGGACAGTTGTTGAAGCGGCTCCGTCGCTACCGAGAGGTCGGTTTGCTCTCGGTCGAGGACTCGGATCGCATCGCGCAGGGGTTGATTGCCGAGTGGGAACAGCTCTCAGGGCCATCGGCCGTTCGTGCGAAGGAACCATCGGCCCCGAGGACGCCCCGGCCGATTGCTCCAGCTCCGATCGAGCAGCCCGAGCCCGTCTCTGCTCCGATCTCGCCGACCGAGCCGGAATTTCCAGGGGTGGAGGGAACGCCTCAGGAGGCGATCACCCCCCGACTGGATGTGGCCGCCCGTGTCCGTGCCTACCGCGAGGCGAAGCAGGCGGAGCCGGAACCCGTTTCCGTTCCCGCATCCGAGGAGCCCGCAGCGACGGGACGCAAGACGAGCCTTGGCGGCCTGCTCGCGGCGTTCATGGAGGAGCGGAACATCCGTTGGGGAGAGCTGGTCGGGGGCCTCTTGATCGTCGGCTGCTCGCTGGCCCTGGTCATCGGCTACTGGGACCGGATTGCCGAGCGGCCGATCCTCCGGTTCGCGCTGGCGAATGGGGTGGTGGCGGCGTTCTTCGGGGTCGGTCGTCATGCCGATCGGCGTTGGGGGCTGGCGACGACTGCGGGAGGGCTCCTCGGGATCGCAACCTTGCTCGTGCCGCTCAGCGTGCTGACGGTTGTGCTGGCCCGAGGAACGGAAGGGGTCGGTATCCCGCTCCTGGTCGGGGAGCTGATCACGCTGACGGGGTTCGCAGTGTTGATCGGCAAGGGGTCGCAGGCGATCCGGGCTTCGGTCCCCTGGGCGACGGCGATGGGAGTGGTCATGCCATCGGCGGCGATTCTGGCGGTCGGATGGTGGGGGCGATCGGGCCTGGAAGGGGCGGCGCTGCTGGCGATCGGTGCCCTGCCCTTGTTGGCCCATGCGGGGGCGACCCTCGGCGCGATGCTCGCGGAGCGTCGCACCCTGGAATTCGATGAGGCGGCGGCGGATCGGCTCTTTCGAACGCTCGGGCTGACGGCCTTCGCCGCGGCGGTGGCGATCGGTGCCTTGTTGCAACGGACTGGATCGACGGTGAGCGTGCTGCGTCAACTGGCCGTACTGGCTCCGCTGGCCGGCATGCCGAGCTTGGCGGCGGGCCTGATGGGATGGAGACAGGCCTCGTCGTCGATGGTCGTGCATCGGATCGCGGGCGGGTCGATCGCCGCGGCCGGGGCGCTGGTGATGCTCGGCGGCGTGGCCCTAGCCTGGCCCGAACCGGCCGGAATGACCGTGGTGGCGGCCGTGAATGCCGCGGTACTGGTGGCCATCGCCCTGGCCTTCGCTTTGCCCGCCGCCCTGGCACTGGGGGGGGCGTCGCTCGCCCTGGCGGCGGTGGTGGTGACGCAGGTGATCTCCGGCGATTTGCCATGGACCGGAGGCGAATCGGCGGAAATGACGGCGGCGCTGACCTCTGCCGGAAGCGGTTCGGCGCTGGTGGGGATTGCCCTGTTCCTCGAGGCGATGGTGGCGGGGAGCGTTCGGCTCGGTCGGACGCTGGAAGCCCGGGCCATTGCCCTGGTTTCGGTCCTGGCCGGTTTGCTCGGGCTGGGCCTGGTGACATGGCACGGCCTGGGGATACCGGGCGATCCGACCGGCGCGACGTGGGCCTATGGTGCCCTGGCGATCGGGGCGATGCTCGGGGCGGTCGTGGCGTCCCGGATGCCTGCGGCGGGCGGCATGGGCCGGTCTGCGGAGCCGGGTGCCCTGGGCTGGGTTGCCTCGGTATTGCTGCTCGCGGCCCTGGTTCAGGGGTTCGTCTTCCGGTATGGCGAGGCGTGGGGCCTGGCGTTGCCCTGGTCGTCGAGCCTGCTCGGACACGCGACGATCGCCGCGCTCGTCCCGATGATGCTCGGGAGCCGATGGCGAGGTTCCGGCGACTTTGGCCCGATCGGGCGGGCCCTGGTTCTCTCCGCCTTCCTGACCTCGGTGGCGGCGGCGGTTCGCCTGGTCTGGCTCGTGCCGACGGCCGCGCCGATGGATCTGGCGGTGCATCTGCTATGGCTCTCGGGCGTCTGGGGTGTGCTCGCCTGGCGGTTCGTGTCGCCGGGGATGTTCTGGGCGTTCCAGGCGGCGATGGCCGGATCGGTGGGCTTCGCGGTGGCGTCGTGGATCGAAGGGCGTCCGTGGTTCGTCGATCAACGTGCCTGGCTCGTTGATGAGACGACGCTCTGGCTCGATCCGCGCACCCTTCAGGCCGAGGGGATTGCCCTGGCCCTGTTCGCCCTGGGCTGGGTGGGCGTGCGGATCGGGATTCGAGCGGTGGCCGAGCGTGGGCAGAAGCCGGATCGCCGGGTGACGGCCCGACGGCTGATGGAGCCCTCCTGGCCGACGTTTGACCGGCTGACGCTCTGGAGTGCCGTGGTGGTGCTGGTCGGCCTGGCCGTGTACGGCGTGGTGCCGGGGGTGGCTCAGGAACTTTCCCCACGAGTGTTTGCTGACCTCGCAGCATTTCAAGGAGGGTACGAGACGATCGAGGGACGGCTTGTGCCGGCGGCCCGGGCATTCGAAATTCCTGGGATCGCCCATGACGCGGCGCTTGGCCTGGGATCGTGGCTCTTGCTCGGATCGGTCCTGCTGACGCTCGTGCTCGGGCAGTGGGAGCGGTTCCGGAGGCTCGACCTGCTGGGAGCGATGCTGGTGGCTTCGATGGTCGTCCCTCTGGCGGCCGGTCGATGGGAAGGGGATGTGGCAGTGGCCTCGGCCCTGCGATGGGGAGGAGCATTGGCCTTGCTGGCGCTCTCGGTGCCGATCTGGGCTCGGGGATGGCTGGGCTCGGTGGCCGATCGGATCGGCTGGCGGATCGAACCCGAGCGGCTGGGCGGGCTCGGGCCAATGGCGATCGGCCTGGTGGTGGCGATCGCCGCCCTGCCTGTGATGGCGATGGCGTCGTTTGTCGCCAGCGCGGCCCTCTGGGTGCATCCGATCGATCCGGACCTGTCGGATCTGTGGGAGTTGGTCGGTCTGGTGTTCATCGTGCTGGCCCTGCTTGGGACTGTGGCCCTCGCGGTTGCCAGGATGTGGGAGACGGGCGAGAAATCAGGCCGATCGGGCGTCATGCGAGTGGCCGGCGGTCTGATGATTGCGATGGGGGCGCTGGCTCTGGTGGCGGTGTCGGCCCTGGTGGTCGGCTCGGTGTTGAGGGGCGATCCGATTCTGGGGCCGTCGCCGGGGTCGTTCTTCGGTCGGATTGGCCTGGCGGCGTCGTACGCGCCGCCGATCCTGCTGGTCGCCCTGACGCTGGTTGGCTACGCGATCCGGGAGCGATCGTCGGGGTTTGCCCTGGCCGGGGGCCTGCTGTTGAGCTTCGGCGCGACGGTCGGGCTGTTGCTCTCGGGAAGGGTGCCGACCGTACCGGACGATCCGATGCTCTGGCTCCGGCTGGCGCAGCTCAATGCGATTGTCGGTTCAGCGTATGCGATCGGCTGGATGGGAGTCGTTGAGGTCGGTCGGCGACGGTGGGAGGTGGAGAAGCTCTCGCCGGGAGGGGCCGCGATGGCGGTGCAGGTGGCCTTGCCGGTCGCGTTTGTGGGGCTCGTGGTGCTGGTCGGCGGGTTTGGGTTGCTCGTCGATCCGTTGCCGATGCCTGCGCGGGAGGCGATTGCCGATCCTGTCGGCTGGCTCGCCGTGATCTTGACCCTCGGCGCGGTGCTCGGCAAGGCGAAGGGGGCTGCCCGCTCGTTCTCGATCGACATGCTCGCTCCGTGGACGCTGGCGATCGGTGCGCTGCTGGCCTTTGGGACGGCCCGGAGCGATGCGGGGAACTGGCTGACCTACCATGCGATGATGATCGTTCAGGCCGTGACGGCGTGCGGACTGCTGCTGGTCGCCTGGAATCGGCGCGGGTTGCGGGCGGCGGTGCCACGCGAAGGGCGCGGCAAGGGCGTGACCCGATGGGCCGCGATCACCACCGGAGTGATTGTTCTATTCGCCCTGCGAGCGTATGAGAGCGACCCGCACGATCCGCTCTGGTGGACGGTCGGGGGCCTGGCGGCCTCGGTCGTACTCTCGACGGCCCTGGCGGGGTGGTCGGCGGGGAGAGGATTCCTGTATGCGGCCGGGATCTTGCAGAACCTGGGAACCACGCTCTGGTGGTTCGGGGATTCGAATGCGTGGCTTGGGGAGACCTTTGATGGGTTTATGATCATAAATATGATCGCCCTGGCTGTGCCCGTACCGCTCTGGCTCGTCATTGAACTGTGGGTGATCCGACCGGCTCGATCGCTCGATTTGCGCCCTGGAGCGGTCCCCTTCCATCGAGTTGCAGCCTGGGGAGCCGTGCTGTCGCTCGTTGTGATGGTGATGTTCTGGGTGCTCGGTGATGCGGCAGGAGGCTGGGATGGGCCGACGCTCGGCCTGGCCTGGCCGGTGACGATCGGCGCGGTGGGGATTGCCCTGTCGGCCGGGTTCTGGGATGAGCGGTCGCGGTCCGAGGTGGCCGGCCTTTACCTTCTCGGGCTTGGTGCGGCGGGTTGGTTCGTGGCCGGGTTTGATCTGCCCGGATCGATGCTCGCCTGGATCGGTGCGGTGGTGCTGGCGGTCTACGCGGTGATTGCCGGAGCCCTCTGGAGCGCCCGGACTGGGTTCCGACGCCTGGGCGACCGCTTGAGAATGCCGCGATCGACCGACACTGACAACCCGGATGTCGGCCTTGGCTGGCTGATCCCGGCGAACATCATGCTCTCGGCGGTGGTGGTGGGACTGGCCTTCGGGGTCGTGTCAACCCATCCGGATCTCGTGCCGCGCTTCTCCGCAGGCAAGGCGGCGTTGGCGACGGCGTTGGCAGTCGGTTTGCTGGCGAGGGGAGAACGGCGATCGATCGTCCGAGCCACGGCGCTCGGGTTCGGTTCGGCGGGGGCGGTGGCCTGGGGATGGGCCTGGATCGATCCGAGTTCGGCCACGGTCGTGCTCGATCGAGGCGTCGCCGTGATGGTCGCCCTGCTGGCATCGGCCGCCGGATACGGAGTCGGACTGGTCAAGATCGCCCCTCGGGCCGTCCACTGGGCCCGAGCCGCCCGGCGACTGGTGCCGCCCTTGCTGGGCCTGGCGGCGGTGGCCCTGGTTGTGGTGATTGGCGGCGAGCTGTTTGCGAAAATTGAGGGATCGGCCGTGGCGATCTCGGCCCCGGGGCTCGTGGCCGTCGCGGTGACGCTGCTGGGAGCGGTGGTCGCGAGTCTCTTCGCGGCGATCGTCCCCGGTCGCGATCCCCTGGGGCTTCCCGAGTCTCGGAGAACGGTCTACGTTTACGGGGCGGAAGGGCTGCTTGCCCTGCTGGCCTTGCACCTGGGACTGACGATGCCCTGGCTGTTCACGGGCATCTTTGCCCGCTACTGGCCGTTGATCGTGATTGGCCTGGCGTTTACGGGGGTGGGCCTGGGAGAGCTGTTCCGGCGCCAGGGGAGGCTTGTGCTGGCCGACCCCCTGGAGCGCACCGGTGCCGTCTTGCCCGTCTTGCCGTTGCTTGGGGCCTTCTGGCTGGAGCCGACGCCGGGAGAGGACACGGTCTTCTTCGTCCTGGCCGGTGGCGTGTATGCGACGCTCGCCCTCTTGCGGTCGTCGATCGGCTTCGGAGCCGTGGCGGCCCTGGCGTTCAACGCGGGGCTCTGGACGGTCCTCGGCCGTCGCGAGGGGTTTGGCCTGATGGAGCATCCGCAGTTCTGGGTCGTCCCGCCGGCCCTCTGTGTGCTGGTCGGGGCGTATTTGAGCCGCGATCGCCTCAGCGCAGCGCAATCGGCCTCGGTGCGCCACGTGGCGGCGGGGGCCGTGTATCTGTCCTCGACGGCCGACCTGATCCTCAACGGCGTGGCGCAGGACCCGTGGCTTCCCCTGGTGCTGGGCGGTCTGTCGTTGCTCGGCATCTTCGCGGGCATTGCGCTTCGGGTGCGGGGGTTCCTGTTCCTGGGCCTGGCGTTTTTGGGATTATCAATCTTTGCCATGATCTGGTACGCCGCGGTTGATCTGCGTCAGACCTGGATCTGGGCCGCCAGCGGGATCGTGGCCGGGATTCTCATCCTCGCGGCCTTCGCCCTGTTCGAGAAGCGGAGGCGAGAGGTGATGGAGGTCGTCGAACGCCTCAAGGGGTGGGAAGCGTGACCCTTTGGCTCGACCGGAGCGGTGGATTCGCTGGTGTGATCTCCGCCGCTCCGATGTCCTGCCGCGTTGCTCCCCAACGCCCATCACGGTTAAACTCGGGTTTGACATGGGAACGTTTCCCAAAGACTCGCCCGATGCCTGCGGTGAGTCTCCGCGATGGGCTCGAGTCTTGTGATCGGGACGCTGCTCAACCATCCGTTTTGCGATGGGGAGAACGCCGCCATGCCGTTTCGATGGTGCTTCGCGATTGCCTTAATGATCTCGGTCCTGCTCCCGGCCTCGGTCGAAGCGGCGGCCCGCCTGGATGAGCCTCGCGAAACGCCCTCGGTGAGCTTCGAGCGTGACGTTCGCCCGATCATCCGCGAGCATTGCCTCCACTGCCACGGAGAGGAGGAACGCCCGAAGGCGGGGCTCGACCTCCGCTTCGTCCGCACGATGCTCGACGGCGGCCTCACCGGCGAGGCGATCGTGCCCGGCGACCTGGAGGGCAGCTTCCTCTGGCATCGGGTCGAGGCCGACGAGATGCCCCCCGGAGACAGCAAGCTCACAAGCGACCAGAAAGCGACCCTTGCCGCCTGGATCGACGCCGGGGCCCCGACCCTCCGACCCGAGCCGGAGGAGATCCCGCCGCCCGGCACCGCGATCCTGTCCGAGGAGGACACCGACTTCTGGTCCTTCCGACCGATCGAGCGGCCCGAGCTGCCCGAGGTCGCCCACGCCGATCGCGTCCGATCACCGATCGACGCCTTCCTGCTTGATCGGCTCGAAGCCGAGGGGCTCGGGTACGCTCCCGAGGCCGATCGCGCCACCTTGATCCGTCGCCTGAGCCTTGACCTGACGGGATTGCCGCCGACGCCCGAGGAGGTGCACGCGTTTCTCCACGACGAGGCGCCCGACGCGTACGATCGCCTGGTCGATCGCCTGCTCGCCAGCCCGCACTACGGCGAGCGCTGGGCGCAGCACTGGCTCGACGTGATCCGGTGGGCCGAGACCTGGGGCTTCGAGACGAATACCGCCCGACCGAACGCCTGGCCGTATCGTGACTGGCTGATTGAGGCCTTCAACACCGACCTGCCCTACGACCGTTTCGTCTTCGAGCAACTCGCTGGCGATACGATTGGCATCGACGCGGCCACCGGGTTCCTCGTGGCTGGACCGGCCAACCTGCCGGGGCAGATCGGCAAGGATGAGGAGTCGATGCGACAGGCGCGCCAGGACGAGCTGGACGAAGTGGTCCGGACCGTCGGCGAGGCGTTCCTCGGGCTGACGGTCGGCTGTGCCCGCTGCCACAATCACAAGTTCGATCCCATCACCCAGCGCGATTATTACACCTTTCAAGCCGTCTTTTCCGGGCTCCGCTATGCCGATCGTCGCTTTCGGGGCCCAGAAAACGATCGTTGGATGGCCCAGGCCGCCGAGGTCGGCGAGACAGTCGCCCGACTCCGCGAGGAACTCGACGCGGAGCGGTCGTCGCTCGGCCTGCAACCGCCGATTACTCCTGAGTCGCACGAGGAACGCTTCGAGCCGATCGAGGCCAGGTCCCTCCGGATTGCCGTTGCGGCCACCCACAACGGCGGTCGAGCGTCACTCGAAGAACTGGAAGCCTGGTCGGCCGGAGCCGAATCGGTCAACGTTGCCCTGGCCGATCGCGGCGCGAAGGCCTCGGCCTCCAGCTTCGCCCTGGAAAACCAGACGCGGCACCCCGACAACCTGATCGACGGCAAGTCCATCGCCGAGGGGTATTTCCCCTGGATCTCCGAGCGTCCAGGACCGGCCTGGGCTCAGATCGATCTACCCGAGGCGGTGACGATCGACCGGATCGTCTGGCGACGCGGGTTCGACGGCTTCCCGGTCGCGTATGAGATCGAGGTGCGCCGCCCCGATGGCTCCTGGATCACCGTGGTCGACACGAGCACCCGGATGGTCCATGAGGAAGACCGACGCGCCGCGGCCGACATTACGATCGACGGCCTTTCGTCCGAGGAGGTCGAGCGCCTCGTCTCCCTCGTGTCGCAGATCCGCGATGGCAAGGCCGAACAGGGACGACTGGCCGCCGGCCCCCAGGTCTTCGCCGGGAGCTTTGGCGCACCGGAGCCGACTTATCTCCTCCGCCGTGGCGATCCGATGCAACGCCAGGAGGAAGTGGAGCCGAATACCCCCACCGTGCTCGGCTCGCTCGAACTGTCGAGCGAAGCTGAGGATCGTCAGCGCCGTGAGGCCCTCGCCCGGCACCTGACGAGCCCCGATCATCCATTGACGGCCCGGGTGATGGTCAACCGCATCTGGCAACATCACTTCGGCACCGGCCTGGTGTCGTCTCCCTCCGACTTCGGCCGGATGGGAGAACCGCCTTCGCATCCGGAATTACTCGACTGGCTGGCCGATGAATTTATCCAGAGCGGATGGTCCGTGAAACATCTGCACCGGGTCATCGTTGCGTCGAGCGCCTTCCGCCAGGAGAGCACGCCACGGGATGAGGCGCTCGCGATTGACGCGGATGCTCGCCTGCTCTGGCGCTTCCCCCCTCGTCGGCTGGAAGGGGAGGCGATTCGCGATGCGATCCTGCTCGCGAGCGGTTCCTTGAATCGGGATATGAGTGGTCCCGGATTTGATTTCTTTAACCAACGGGGTGGATTGTCCGACTACATCCCTGTTGATCATGATGACCCCTCCGGCTGGCGTCGGATGATCTATGCGATCAAGATTCGGATGCAGGCGGTTGATGTCTTCGGCCCGTTCGACTGCCCCGACGCTGGTCAGATGACCCCGAAGCGCACGCAGTCGATCACGCCGATCCAGGCGCTGAGCCTCTGGAACAGCACCTTCATCATGCGGCAGGCCGGTCGCTTCGCGGATCGGGTTCGGGCCGATGCCGGAGCGGACCTCACCGCCCAGATCGACCGGGCTGTCTGGCTCGCGTTGAGTCGACCCCCGACCGAGGTCGAGGCAGAGCAACTCCTGGCGCTCGGCCAGGAACACGGCCTGGATCAGGTCTGCCGCGTGCTCTTGAATACCAATGCGTTTTTGCTCATCGAGTGATTTCAGCAGGATGAGCGTCTTGCCTTTCGGGAGCGTCGCCATGCCCGGACCCCGGCCGTCACTCAGCGGTCTCCGCTTGCTCGATCGCCGCGGCTTTCTCTCCAGAACATTCGACGGGCTGAGCGGCATCGCCATGGCCTCCATGCTCGCCCAGGAGCGTTTACTTGCGGCCAGTGAGGTGTCCGACCGCCCCCAGATCGACCCGAAACGCCCCCACGCCCCTCGCCCTCCGCACTTCGAGCCGAAGGCGAAGAACGTCATCGTCGTGTTTGTGGCAGGAGCACTGAGCCATGTCGATACGTTTGACTACAAGCCGGATTTGATCCGGTACGACGGCAAACCGATGCCGGGCAATGAGCGGCTCGTCTCCTTCCAGGGAGAGAACGGGAATCTGGCTGCGCCGCTCTGGAAATTCCGGCCTCGGGGACAGTCGGGCAAGATGACCTCCGACCTCTTGCCGCACCTGGGCGAGCTGGCGGACGACCTTTGTTTCCTCCACGCCCTGACCACGAAGTCGAACACGCACGGGCCGGGCGAGAACGTCATGTCCACCGGCTTCACGACCGAAGGCTTCCCGTCGATGGGCTCGTGGCTCACCTATGCCCTGGGCAGCGAGAACCAGGAGCTTCCCTCCTTCGTCGCCATCGAAGACCCGCGCGGGATGCCGCAGGCCGGCCCGAACAACTGGGCCAACGGCTTCCTGCCTGCAGCGTTTCAGGGAACCCCCTTCAGCACGACCAAGCCGGTCAGCCACCTCGCTCGCCCGGCTGATCTCTCGGTCGAGACCGATACCGCCGCGCGTGATGCCCTGCTTGCCCTGAACCGCGACCACGCCCAGCAGTACCCCGGCGACGAGTCGCTTGCCGCCCGCATCGCCAGTTACGAGCTGGCCGCCCGCATGCAGCTATCGGTGCCCGAGACGACCGCGATCGAGAACGAGCCGGACCACATCCTTCGCCTCTACGGTGCCGACGATCCCGAGCCGATCAAGGCTGCTTTCGCTCGCAACTGTATCCTGGCCCGTCGCCTGGTCGAGCGAGGGGTCCGTTTCATTCAGTTGTTCAATGGTGCGTATGCGTCAGGGGGGAACTTGAACTGGGACGGGCACAGCCAGCTCAAGGAACAATATGATCGACACGGTGCAATCCTTGATCAGCCGGTCGCCGGCCTGATCCGCGACCTGAAACAACGGGGCTTGCTCGAATCAACCCTCGTTGTGTTCTGCACCGAGTTCGGACGCATGCCGATGTTCCAGCTCGGCACCTACGGCCGCGACCATAACCCCTTCGGCTTCACTTGCTGGCTCGCCGGGGCTGGGGTGCATGCTCCGTTCACTTACGGTGAAACCGACCCCTTCGGCTTCAAGGCCGAGCAAAACGTGACGACCGTTCACGACTTCCACGCCACCATTCTGCACCTGCTCGGGCTCGACCACACCCGGTTGACCTACTACCACAACGGCATCGAGCGCCGCCTGACCGACGTTCATGGCAACCTGATCACGCCGATTCTCGCCTAATCGCTTCCAACGCTCGCAATCGACCTAAGAAACCCCGCTTCCGAACGTAATCCAGGGAAGAACCAATCCCAACTCGATTCGTGAGGAGGTCTGTCATGCTTGGGTGCTTCTTCCTGGCAATCGTCTGCGGTTTGGAACCGGAGGACGAGCCGATGGATGCGGTCGTCCGAGGGAACTCACAGTTCGCGCTCGACCTCTACGGTCAGCTTGCCCAGGAGCCGGGCAACCTGTTCTTCTCGCCCTACAGCATCTCGTCGGCCCTGGCGATGACCCTGGGTGGTGCCGCAGGCGAGACGGCCGAGCAAATGGCTGACGTCTTGCATCTCACACTGCCTTCGGACGAATTGCATCCTGCCTTTGGCGCGCTCAATACCCGATTGCTCGAAACGAAGGACGACACAGGGTATCAACTCGACGTCGCCAACCGCCTCTGGGGCCAGCAGGGCTACGGCTTCGTCCCTGGCTACCTCGCACTGACCCGAGATGCGTATGACGCCGAGTTACAGACCGTCGATTTCGCCCGGGCCACCGAGGAGGCCCGTGACGAGATCAACTCATGGGTCGAAGACCAGACGAAGGGTAAGATCCAGAACCTCATCCCTCCCGGTGTGTTGGATTCGCTGACCCGCCTTGTCCTCACCAACGCCATCCACTTCAAGGGAGACTGGGCGGCTCCCTTCCTTGATCAGGCGACCCGCGACGCCCCCTTTTTCCTCCCTGGTGAGGACGAAGTCATGGTCCCCTTGATGAACCGTCGCGGTTCCTACCGTTATGGTGAGGGAGAGGATCTGAAGATCCTTGAACTCCCTTATGGGAAGGGTGATCTGTCCATGGTCGTCCTCTTGCCCGACACGAGGGATGGCCTCGGAGCCCTGGAGGCGAAGCTCAACGCCGAGCAGCTTGACCACTGGATCGCCGGGCTTCGGCGTCAGGAGGTCGCGGTGGCATTGCCCCGCTTCTCGCTTAGCTCGCAATTCACCCTGAATCAGGCACTGAGCAAGCTCGGAATGTCGTTGCCGTTCCAACCGGGCCAGGCAGATTTCTCTGGCATGGACGGCAGCCGAGAGCTGTACATCACGGCCGCCATTCACAAGGCTTTTGTCGATGTGAACGAGGAAGGAACCGAGGCCGCCGCGGCCACCGGCATTGTCGTGGGTGTGCGATCCGCCCTGCCGAGCGAGCCCAAGGTCTTCCGCGCCGATCATCCGTTCCTGTTCCTGATCCGAGACACGCACACCGGCAGCATCCTCTTTCTCGGTCGCCTGACGAATCCCGAGGTCTGAGCGCTGCGGTTGTCCGCCGTGGACCGCGTTCCGCTCATTCGCTAGGATGTGTGTTCATCGTGTGTTGAACATCCTGGCCCTCGGGGGAGCGTCTCGCAATGCTGCCAGCCGGTCCGGATCGCGTGTCGGCCAGAATTCGACGAGGGAGGCGATGGGCCAGACTTCTGGCCCTGGTCTCCCTTGTGTCACTTGCGCTCGGCACCCACGTCGACGCCCGCGACGATGTGACCCGAAACGCGTTCTTCGAGGAGAGGATTCGCCCTGCGCTCATCCTCCACTGCGCGGAATGCCACGGCGCGGCCAAACAGGCGGGTGGCCTCCGGGTCGACTGGCGCGAGGGATTACTCGAAGGCGGCCACTCTGGTCCAGCGATCGAGCCGGGCAATCCCGACGAGAGTTTGCTCGTGCTCGTCATGGAGCACGCCGAGCCGGGCCTCGAAATGCCGAGAAAGGCCCCGAAGCTTTCCGACGAGATTCTCCGCGACTTCCGCTCCTGGATTCTCGACGGGGCGTACGACCCGAGAGTCTCGCTTCCCTCTCCCGAGGAATCCGCCCAGGACGAGTGGTCGATCAAGCTGGCCGAGCGGCGCACCTGGTGGAGCCTTCAGCCCGTCGTCAGCCCTTCGGTTCCCGAGCCCGACGGCGCAACATGGGCTCAAGGTCCGGTCGACCGCTTCATCCTCGATCGCCTGCTCCGCGAAGGACTCCGACCGGCCGAGCCGGCTGAGCCCGCCGTCCTGGCCCGTCGCCTGGCGTTTGTCCTGACGGGTCTGCCGCTGGACGAAACCTCGCTGGACGAGTTCCTCGATGACCCTTCGCCCTCCTCCTATGAACGGCTCGTCGATCGCTTGCTCAATTCGCCTCACTTCGGCGAGCGCTGGGCGAGGCACTGGATGGACGTTGTCCGATACGGCGACACCTACGGCTACGAGTGGGACATCCCTGCCAAAGGGGCGTGGCGCTACCGTGATTATCTCGTGCGAGCCTTCAACGCCGATGTGCCGTTTGATCAACTCGTCCGGGAGCAGATCGCCGGCGACTTGCTGGAGCATCCCCGGATCGACCCGGTCGAAGGGATCGTTGAGTCGCTTGCCGGACCGATGTTTTTCCAGCTCGGCGAGAAGCGGCATGGCGACAGTGCCGAGTTTGACGGCATTCATCAGGAAATGCTTAATAACAAGATCGACGCCTTTTCCAAGGCGTTTCTCGGTCTGACCGTCGGCTGCGCCCGCTGCCACGATCACAAGCTCGACGCCATCTCTCAGCGCGATTATCACGCCCTGGCCGGTGTGTTCATGAGCCCTCGATGGGTTTCCCGGACCCTTGACACTCGTGACCGCAATGCCGAGGTCCTGACCGAACTTCGCGAGCTGAAGCCTTCCTTACGCGATGCCCTGGCCGATTGGTGGCGACCGGAATCGGCTAGATGGGGCGATGCCCTGATCGCCTCGGCCGATTCCTCGGACCCCTCGAATCTCTGGGCGGCAGCGGTACAGAGTGCGGGTGAGGAGCCGACCCGTGAGCATCCCCTGTTCGCCTGGGTGACGATGCTTAAGGCGGAGCGTGAGGGGTCCGACCTGGCCTCGACCTGGGACGAACTTGCGTCAGGCTATACGCAGGAGCGAGAACAACGACTTCAGCAGAATGCCGCGTCGTTCACCGTGGTCGCCGACTTTTCGAACGGCGTTCCGCCCGGATGGTCGGCCGAAGGAGAAGGACTCCGTGATGGCCCCGTCCGATCGGGAGACTTTGCCGTAGCGATCGAAGGAGACGCAATTCTCGATGCTATCTTGCCGGCCGGTTTATTCACACATGCACTTTCTCCGCGATTGAACGGTGCGTTGCGGTCGCCGATGCTTAACGCGTTGCCTTCACCCTGGTTGAACTGGGAGGTGTGCGGCGGTGAGTTTTCGGCCGAGCGAACGGTGGTCGATAACGCCTTCCTCACCGAGCGACAGACGTACCTGGCCCGTAAGGCTCCCGCATGGTCGGGCTACCCTGCCTTGCCCGAGTTCACGGGGCGTCGGGTCTATCGCGAGCTGGCCACGAAAACCAGCAACCCGAACTTCCCTCCCCGAGTCGGTTTGGGCGGCGCTTGCTCCGAGGAACAGGCCGCCGATCCGAGAAGCTGGTTCGGTGTGACACGGGCCGTGGTGAGCGAGCAGGCCGGAATCCCTCAGGATGAACTTGGCCGGTTCGTTTCGTTGTTCGATGGTCCTTCGCCGGACTCGCTGGCCGCTGTCGCAGAGGCGTATCAGCAATGGTTCAGAGCTGCACTCGATCGCTGGGCCGCTGATGAGGCCAACGACGACGATACCATCCTCCTGAACTGGCTTCTCGATCACGAACTGTTGCCCAACCACCTTTACGACACCTCCCCCCCGGCCCTCCAAGCCCTAGTCGATGCGTATCGAACGACCGAGCGCAAAATCCGGGAACCGCAGACCATCAACGGGATGGTGGATCTCGACGAGGGAATCGACGATCGAATCAACATTCGCGGAAATTATGCAGACCTTGGCCCTCCCGTGCCCAGAGGTTTTCTGGAAGTGCTTTCCGCCGATGCGGAGGATGCGGCCTTCCGCTCGGTTGCAAGCGGTCGCCGCGAGCTTGCCGAGAGGGTCGCCTCGCCAGACAATCCGCTCACGGCGAGAGTCTATGTGAACCGGCTCTGGCAATGGGCCTTCGGGGCTGGTCTGGTCGGATCCCCGGATGATTTTGGCAAGCTTGGCGCCCCCCCCTCGCATCCGGAATTGCTCGATTGGCTCGCAGTCCGCCTGGTGGACGAGGGATGGTCAACCAAGCGGATGGTTCGCGAACTGGTCCTGAGCGCGACTTTCCGGCAGGGCAGCATGGCCATCCCGGAGGCTGCCGAGATCGACCCCGACAACCGCCTTCTTGCTCATTATCCGCTTCGAAGGCTCGATGCAGAGTCGATCCGAGATGCGATCCTTGCCGCGTCCGGCCGGCTGGATCCCCGGTTGTACGGACCACCGATCAATCCGCATCGCTCAAGTGAAGATCCCTCGAAACGCTTGTTTTCAGGTCCGGTCGATGGCGACAATCGCCGATCGTTTTATACGAAGTTGACCGTGATGGAACCGCCTCGATTCCTGGCGCTGTTCAATCAGCCTCCCCCGAAAATTCCGACCGGCAGGCGAGACGTAACGAACATCCCCACCCAGGCACTTGCGCTGCTGAACGATCCGTTTGTTACGGATCAGGCGTCGTCGTGGGGGGCTCGGGTCGCAGCTTCCCCGGCAGATTCAGTCGCGGATCAGCTGACGACGATGTTTCAGGGGGCCCTGGGACGAGGCCCGAACCCGGCCGAACAGGACCGCTGGTCGAGCCTGGTCAACGACCTCGCCGCCGAACGGTCGATCGCGCCGGAAGACGTCCTCACCGCGCCAGAGATCTGGGCAGATGTCGCCCATACCTTGTTCAATACCAAGGAATTCCTTTACCTTCGTTGACCCGTCGCGACCCGAGCCGAGACCCTTGCCATGACTATCCGAGGACGACGGGAATCCCAGGACCTTGCGTCTCGTCTTCCCTTGCCGAGCCGACGCGATTGGCTGCGGACCTCGTCGTGCGGATTCGGCATGCTGGCCCTCTCGGGACTGCTCTCCGAACAATCGCAGGGAGGAGACACCGGCTCAACGGCCAGGGCACGGAGCGTTATCTTTTGTTTCATGGACGGTGGCCCGAGCCACGTCGATACCTTTGACCTGAAGCCCGCGCTGGCCCGTTATCAAGGGCAGGCGATTGGCGAGCAAGCCGTTTCAAAGAAGTCGCAATCGGCTGCGTCGCGTGTCTGGATGGGAAGCCCGTGGCGATTCCGGCGGCGCGGCGAAGCGGGCTTGTGGGTCAGTGATCTGCTACCCTACCTCGCCGAATGTGCCGACGAGCTGTGCGTGGTCCGATCGCTCGAAGGCGAGCAACCATTGCACGGCCAGCAGAGTCTTCTCTTGCACACCGGGCGAGTCACGGGTCAGGCTCCGAGTTTCGGCTCTTGGGTTTCTTATGGTCTGGCCTCGGAACGCTCCGACTTACCAGGTTATGTGCTTCTGAATAATGACTGGATTCCGAATGGCGGTTTCGAGAATTTCGCCCCGGCCTATTTGCCGGCCTCTCATGGAGCAACGATGATCCGATCTCGCGGCGTCCCCGTGGATGGGATCGAACCGAGCGATCCGGTTCCCATCCAGCGCCGCAAGCTCGATTTGCTCGCCGAGCAAGATGACACCTTCGCCCGTCTCTCGACGGATGGCGACGTGATTGAATCGGCGATCATGAACTACGAAACCGCGTTTCGGATGCAGACCTCGGTCCCCGAAGTGGCCGACGTCTCGGGAGAATCGGAGGAAACCCGGCGGCTTTACGGGCTGGATCGACCGGACGACCACCAGCGGTTTTACGCCTTGCAATGCCTCCGGGCCCGTCGGCTTGTCGAGCGAGGCGTGCGGTTCGTCGAGATCACCTGCCCGCTGACTCATCCGAACAATTCACCCTGGGATCAGCATGGCGAACTTAAGAAGTACCACACCGAGAATGCGTTGATCTCTGATCAGCCGATTGCGGCGTTGATCGTTGACTTGAAACGCCGAGGGTTACTCGATTCGACGATCGTCGTCTGGGCCGGTGAGATGGGACGAACCCCGCATACCCCGGCCATTTCCGAGCGAGCAGGACGCGATCATCACGTGGATGGCTACTCGATCTTCCTGGCAGGTGGCGGTTTCCGGGGCGGGTTTGCCTTTGGCCAGACGGATGACTTCGGCAACCGAGTGGTCGAGCACCCGCTGACGATCCACGACATTCACGCCACGGTCCTCCACCAACTTGGGCTCGACCATGAGCAACTGTCCTTCCGCCACGGTGGACGAGACCAGCGTTTGACCGATGTGCATGGGCACGTTGTTCGTGACCTGATCGACACGTCTGCCGCTCTGTCCGGCCGATTGGGCTGATCGGACCTCACGTGTGAACGAGGAATCGATCTTCGCCTAATCCTTGCCGAGAGGAGGAGCCTCGGCCTAGAATCCCCCCATCAAGGGAGGGACGAAGTCCATGTATCGCGTTGCCCGAGAAATCGACTTTTGCTACGGCCACCGCTTGCTCAATTACGAGGGCAAGTGCCGCCATCTCCATGGTCATAACGGCAAGGCCGTGATCATCCTGGAATCGGAGACGCTCGACCATCGAGGAATGCTCGTCGATTTCAGCGACATCAAGCAGCATGTTCAGCGCTGGATTGACGATCACCTCGATCACACGATGCTCCTTCACCGAGACGATCCCATCGTCCCAGTGCTTCATGAGCGAGGTGAACGGTTCTTTGTCATGGACGACAACCCGACGGCCGAAAACATCGCCCGGCTGATCTTTGACAAGGCAAAGGAAGCCGGATTGCCAGTGGTCGAGGTGACCCTCTGGGAGACCCCCCGTTGTCACGCCACTTATGGCGATTAAACGCAAACGGGCCGCCTTCCTTGCGAAGGCGGCCCGAGCAGCTCATCCGTCGAGATGATCTCAGCTCAAGAAAATTGCCCAGCTCTCCGGCGTCGAGCAACGATCAATGATCAATGTTCGTGACCGTGAGCGGACTCGACGACATTCGCTCGGGTACCGGCTTCGTAAGGGAACACAATGTCCTTGATGTACCATTGGCGTTGGCCCTCAAAATCCGCTCCCTCGACACGGAACAGGGCGTACTGGACGGCTGGAAACTCTTCGCTTTCTGGGCCGTCGAGCATGACACGGACGTAGGCGAACGGTGTGGTTCCCGAAAAGCCTCGACCTTCGATCTCGTCAAAGTGGATATGCTGATCGCCGCTCGCCAGTCGCTGACTGATGGTGCGGAAGGTCGAGAGCCGAGTGTCTGGGCCGGCCATCTCCTGCTCGGGAGTGTTCTCGATGTCAGTCATCAAACCCTGAGGAGTCATCTGTGCTCGAATCTCAGGATGCTGGCCTAACCAATACGCATCGGCCATTCCCTTGGATTCCAGAGCCGCGACCAGCTGAGTGGAATACTCGCGGGCCTGCCGAGAAATGATCGAGTGCTGCACGGCGGAGAGCGTCGGAGCAGCGAGTCCGGAAACCAGCCCCAGGGTAATGCCGAGATTCGCCAATCCGGTTCCCGTGACAAGATCGGGATAGCGCCGAATTGCCCGTTGGGCGGCTGCGCCGCAGCCAATGGCGGCGACCGAGGCGATCACGAAGCTCAGGCTGGCGAAGCTCACCAGCGAAATCATTCCGAGTACAAGGCTGGCAACAGCCCAACTGCTGATTGCCCGGTACGTGGGCAACTCGTTCTCAATGGGTGAGTCGGACCACGATGGGGCCGTCGAGGAAGCGGCTTGCGGTTCGGTGGCCACGTCGAGGGCTCCTGCGAATGCGATCGCCTGCCCGAGGGGCGGGCCGGGTGCGAGGGCGGGCCGATAAAGCAACGAAGAAGAAGAACGAACACGGATCACGGAACTCATTCTAATTCGCGCGATCAGTCAGGTGAGCTGATTAACCAAGCTAATCGCCGAATCATGATTGCGTCAAGCGCTGGAAACTCGTCCCGTACCCTCCGCGAGCGTTCCGTGGCTGTTACGACAGATTGAATGGGTTGGTTCGCTGCGGGATCATGGACACGATCCAAATGCCGATCCAAATCAAACCGAGCAACCAGCCCGTCACGCTTGTCCAGGTCCAGCTCCAGGCGAGCCGACCCGTTCGCCAACCCCCGATCATCACGGAGAGGATGATGGGACCCAGGATCTCTGGGCCGATCGGGGCAGCCCAGTCGAGTTCTCGCACGTTCCCCTGAATGAGCGCCGAGACATCGAACGCCCAGAGCAGCAGGCCTCCAACGATCCAGGTCAATTCACCAACCGTCCCGTCCTCCAAGCCTCGGCGCCAGAGGAGGAACGGACCAACCATTGCCAGACAGCCTGCAAGCGTTGAGAGGCTCGCGAGCAACTCGCGGGGTGGCCAGGAAAGTTCGTGACGATCGACCAGCAACATCAGGCCATAGCCGATCGCGAGCAGTACCAGGGTCGCGTTAAGTACTGGAGATGCTGTGCCCTGGGTCGACGACACGGAAGCGGTGGACGCGGAATTCCGCGAGGCGGCGCGTTTCGAGGGCATCGAAAGAACCCAGAGAACGAGGGAAGGCCGGCGTCGGATCGTCGCGGCTCGAGTGCGGGCGCCGACCCGTTCCGGCACGCGCCGCGGCTCGATCCTTCCCATCGGTTTCCGGGCCGGACGATCATGAGCCAGCCCGACCCGGATCGATGTTGGATTGCGCCGGTCAGTACAGAGGTCCGGATCCCAGAGCTGCGTGCGATTCGCTGATATCCTTTGGATCGGTCGTCACGAGCGGTTCCGGATTGCGTGACTCGATGATCAAATCCTCCAGATCAAGCTGGGTCGGATTGAGCACCACCTCTTCCCCTTCGTCCAGTCCGCCAGTAATTTGAAGCATGTCGATCGTTCCGGGACGCACCTCGACGGATCGTCGCTCCAACCCATTGGGGCTGGCCACGTAGCAGAAGGAATTTCCCTTGTCGAAGGCAAGTGCCTCGGCCGGAACGACAAGAGCATCATCACGGCGATCGGTTTCGATCTCCACCTCGGCTTCCATCTTGGGCATGATGCCGGGCATGGAGGCGACCTCGATGATCGCCTTGTAATCCTTCACGTCGTCCTTGATACGGCTGAGCCGAGTGGTAACCGGCAGTCGCTCCACCTTGATCACCCGCCCCGGCAATTGCACATCCGGGAATGCAGTGACCCGAACCGAAGCCGGCATGTCCTTCCGAACACGCTCGACGATCGTTTCATTCAGCATGACCTCGACTTGCATCGCATCGAGATTCGGCAGGAGGAAGAGGTCCATGTTCCGGTGAACTTCCACACCGGGTGCCAGTGGCTCAGATCGATCGCGATCCGTCGCGTAGATGACATATCCGTCGTGGGGAGCTCGAATGGTGCAATTGGCAAGTTGTTCTTTGTATTGAGCAAGCCGTTCCAGTTGTCGCTCGTGTCGCCGACGATAGTAAACAGCGGTCGAAAGCCGTCGATCGATCTGGGTTTCCAGCGTCTGCGTCATTTTGGGAACGGTGTATTTCAGATAGTTCGCATAGGCCATCCGAACCCGGTCCAGGGCGATCTGGTCGCTCAGAAAGAGTTGCTTCTCTTGCTCGTGACGGGATTGAGAGATGTACCCAAGAGGCAACATTTTCTCTGACCAGGCGAGCCGGTCTTGCTGCCGTTTGAATTGTGCTTCCGCAAGCTTGACCTGACCCTCGTAGTCTTGAATCTCCTGAACCCGAAGGCCGTCGACATACTCTGTCAGCGAGATCTGAGCGGTTTGCAGGTCCAATTCAACTTGTTGCAGCTCTGCGGCCGACTTTTGGACCTCGATCTCCTTCTGGCGGATCAACTCCTCGTACTCAGATCCATCAATCCGGCAGAGCACATCCCCCTTCTTTACCACCGAGCCTTCGGGAACAACTTCGGTGAGAACGGATCGTCCACTGGTGGAGATACGGCTTCCCCCAGCGTTTCGCTCACTGAATCGCTCCAACTCGCATTCAATCAGGGTATTTTCCGAGCTATTCAACTCGCCGTTGGCGACCACGGTCACCGAGAGGTCCTTGCGTACCACGGGGACCCGGGTGATCCCTTCAGGGATCGCCCGAGCGTCGCTCGACCAGGAGGCCGAGGGGAGCAGGACCGCCGCACTCGCGGCTGCGCCGGCCATCACCAGCGTTGCGGCGAGCCAGGAGAGTCCTCGCTTCGACGTTCGGGTTTTCATGGGATCGTTCCTCATTCAAGCAGGGGGGAGGCGGGAAGGCTTGTCGTCGTCAGCCCGAGAGGTTTCGGCGCTGAGGGGAAGGCAGGCAGTCAGGAGGGCGTTCGGATCAGCTTCGACACCGAACCAGCAGTCGAGCGGATCATCCCGTTGTTGACCACCACAGGGGGGAGAATCGAGGGAGCCGTGTCATTGGTGCAAGGTTGAGACCAATAACACAGAAGAGTTTGCAAGACCTCATTACCATCGGCAAAAGCGATGCTGCAGGTTTGACCGCTTCTTGTGACCGGATGGCAGGGTGGACCGATTGTACAACAATCGCTCAATCGAGGCAACTTCGAGAACCCACTCCGGTTTTCGGCAGCTATTTCCGCCGGTCCCGGGGGTGTCTATAAGGGTTATAGAACAGAATCTCCGCTCGGCTAGAGAGAAGGAACACACCTGTGAATCTTCGGACCCTTTCTAAAGTGGGCGTTTTTTCGCTGTGGGTCGTCCTCGGCTCTCCGTTTGCCCATGCAGACTCCGACGCGGACAAACCTTCTGCGGTCGATCGAGGCCGACAGGCGTTGACCTCCCGGAGTTTTTTAAAGCCCGAATGGAGTCTCGAGATTTACGAGAAGGTCGCTGAGCTTTGGGGAGAGGACGCCCCCGATCCCGAAGCCGACCCCGAAGGCTATGCTCTGGCGTTTGCTCGGCGCTACGGACTTCACCCGGCCCCCTTCCCCAATGACAACCTGCCGATGGGCTTGAAGCGTTCGACCGACCCGAGCACCGGCCGCCAGGGGTTGCAGGTCGATTGCCTGGTCTGCCACGGCGGATCAATCGGCGGCCAGAGCTTTGTGGGCCTGGGAAATTCTCAGCTTGACATGATTGGTCTGTACCAGGACTTCTTTCAAGCTGACGGGCGGCCGATCTTCTTCACCGGCTTCACCGTCAATACGGTGCGAGGGGCGGTCAACGCCGGGCAGATGGCCGCCGTCCTGATCAGTCTGCGCAAGCCCGACCTCTCGCGGCGGCTGTTTCCGGTTCTCCACGGCTCGAAGTTCCCCGAAACCGACGTGCCCGCCTGGTGGAACATCAAGTACAAGGACACGACCTACTACGACGGCCGCACCGATGCCCGATCGGTCCGGTCGAACATGCAGTTCATGCTCGGCGAGAAGACTCGCGAGCAGTTCGAGGAACTCGAGCCGACTTTCGCCGACATCCTGGCCTATCTCAATAGCATCGAGGCCCCAGAATATCCCTTCCCGATTGATTCCGAACTGGCCTCGAGAGGCCGCTCAATCTTTCAGAACCAATGCGCCAAGTGCCACGGCTCGTACGGCGATGAGCCTTCCTACCCGAACCTGATCATCGAACTCGATCGCATCGGCACCGATCCGGCCCGCGCCCTCGCCCCCTCCGACCTCCTGGTTTCGCACTACAACTCGACATGGTTCGGCGAGGAATCTCCCGTCGATGAGGTCATGACGGGCTACCAGGCCCCTCCGCTCGAAGGCGTCTGGGCGACTGCCCCTTATTTGCACAACGGGTCGGTTCCGACCCTGGACCACCTGCTCGACTCCTCCTCCCGTCCCGATCGCTTCCGACGTCCGCCCTCGACCGATTTCAAGCACTACGACACCGATCGCGTGGGCTGGCGCGTCGAAGTTCTCGATCCCGTCTCTCCCGAAGCGGCCAACCGCGACCAGGACCGCTCCATTTTCGACGCATCCCGCTACGGCCTTGGCAATCAGGGGCACACCTTCGGCGATGGGCTCAGCCCCAGCGAACGTCGGGCCGTCATCGAGTATCTCAAGACCCTTTGATTACTCCCCGATCCCGCCTCGACGATCGGGTGATCATTGACCGCCCGATCGTACTGCTCCCAACCCTCTCCCCCCCCTGGGGGAGAGGGTGGCCGCCAGGCCGGGTGAGGGGCCAGATTCAACGAGCCACAACGAACAGATGGTCGCGGATCGCCTTGATCGATCCGTCTGCCGTCGGTGTTCCGGCTGCTGGACGTCGGGCGAGGTTTCCTTCCGCAGCCGATCGGCCACGATCTCGGCGTCACGAAGGGCTCGGAGGGCATTGCCACCGAGAATTTTGCCAACGTCTTCGGCCGAATATCCCCTGCGCAGGAGTTCCTCGGTCAGCTTCGGGTAGGTGGAAACGTCTTCCAGGCCGATCGGGACGCGGTTGATGCCGTCGTAGTCGCCGCCGATGCCCACATGGTCGATCCCGGCGACCTTGACAATATGGTCAATGTGGTCGGCCACGAGTCCCACATCACCGCGCAGTTCGTCCTCGTGCTCGTCGAGCCACTCGCGGAACGCGTTCCGATAGGCGTCGTCATCGTCCGGGAATGCGTTACGGAACCGCGATCGTGCCTCAGCCAGACGCTCCGAGGCGTTCGGCACGAGGAAGCCGGGGTAGAAGTTGACCATGATCACACCGCCATTCTCAGGGATCCGTCGCAGGATCGTGTCGGGGACATTCCTCGGGTGGGGGGCGATGGCGTAAGCGCTGGAGTGACTGGCGATGATCGGCGCGGCCGAGACGCGGAGGCAATCGTCCATCGTTGCCTCGGAGACATGCGAGATATCGACCAGCATCCCCAGACGGTTCATCTCACGGACGACCCGCTCGCCAAACTCGGAGAGGCCGCCGCTAATCGGCTCATCGGTGGCCGCGTCGGCCCAGGAGAGGCTGGAATTGTGCGTCAGGGTCATGTAACGAACCCCGAGCCGGGCGAAGTTTCGCAAGAGGGAAAGGTCTTCCTCGATCGCAACTCCCCCTTCGATCCCGAGCAACGAAGCTATCCGCCCCGAGGCCACAATCCGCTCCACATCGTCCGCCGTCCGGGCGAGTTCAAACGCGTCGGGGTAGCGTTCGATCATTCGGTAGACGATGTCGATCTGTTGCAAGACCGTTTGCGATGGGTTTGGCTGCTCGCTCGGAATGTAGACCGACCAGAACTGTGCATCGACTCCCCCTTCACGCAGGCGAGGGATGTCGGTATGACCCGAGTCGAGCCGTCGGCCGATGTCGAGCCGATCGAAGCCCACGTCGCCGTCGCCTCGAAGCCGCCAGGGCAGGTCGTTATGGCCATCGATCAGGATCGCCTCGGCATGGACTCTTGCGGCCCCTGGAGAAACGGCCGGGTCGGGGTCGTCGGCCGATTCGGCCGCGGTCACGAGAAGCAAGGCCGCGACCATTGCCGAGGCCGATCGAATCCGAGGCAGTACGCGCATCAGGAAAGTCCTCAGTCCATCGTTCGAGTGCAGGGCTGGCAATCAGGCCGATGATTCGGGTCGAGGTGCCAGACTCTCGGAAGCGGAATTCTCCGATCCGCAGTAAGGTTCCGACGCGAACCGGAATGGTTGCAAGAAGAAAGCGTTAATCCGTCGTCGCGGCCGGAGTTGTCTCAGCCGACTCACGGGCATGGCTCGGTGCATCGGCCATCTTGGCAGATCTGCCACTGCTGATCGATCGGATCACCACGTAGAAGACGGGCGTCAACAGAACCCCGAAGACCGTCACGCCCAACATCCCCGAGAAGACGGCTGTGCCAAGCGCCTGTCGCATCTCTGCCCCTGCTCCCTCGGCCCGGACCAGGGGAACCACGCCGAGAATGAAGGCGAACGAAGTCATCAGGATCGGCCGAAGCCGCAAGACTGAGGCCAGCACCGCCGCCTCGCGCCGAGGATGGCCCTCCTGCTCCTTCTCGCGCGCAAATTCAACGATCAGAATGGCATTCTTGCATGCAAGAGCAACGAGTACGACGAAGCCGATTTGCGTAAAAATGTTGTTGTCCATCCCTCTCAGAAAAATTCCCGCGATGGCGCAGAGCAAGCACATGGGCACGATCAGGATGATCGACATCGGCAAGCTCCAGCTCTCGTACTGGAAGGCCAGTACAAGAAACACGCAGAGCACGCAGAACGGGAAGACAAAGAGCGCCGTGTTACCTTCGAGCTTCTGAAGCAAGGTCAACTCGGTCCATTCCGTGCTCATGCCTCGGGGCAGCTCCTTTTCGGCAAGCTGTTCCATCAAGGAGACCACCTGGCCCGAGCTGGCTCCCGGAGCGGGAGCCCCGACCACCGAAGCCGACGGGAACATGTTGTAGCGCTCGATGATCGTCGGGGCGCCGATCTCCCGAACCGACACCACCGCGCCCAGGGGAACCATCCGGCCGTCGGCCCCTCGGGTCTTGAGCTGGGCGATCTGATCGGGCCGCAGTCGGTAGGGAGAATCAGCCTGGATGTTCACCTGCCAGTTCCGGCCGAATCGCGTGAACTGATTCACGTAAAGCGATCCGAGCTGAATCTGAAGCGTCTCGAAGATGCTGTTGAGCGGGACGCCCATCGACCGGGCCATGTCGCGGTCGATGTCGATAAAATACTGCGGCACATCGGCCCGGTAGCTGGAGAACAGACCCCCGATCATCGGCTGGGCCTTTCCGGTGTCGATCAGGTTCGCGACCGTCCCCTGAAGCATGTCGGAGCCAAGGTCGGCGCGGTCCTGCACCATGAGCTTGAATCCGCCGACACTGCCCAGGCCATCGACCGGAGGAGCACCGAAGACGCTGACGATCGCCTCCTGTTCCTCGCTCGACTTCACGGCAAAGGTGCGCAGGACGGCGTTGGCTCCGAGTTCCTCGCGACCGGCTCGCTCCTCGAAGGGTTCGAGAACCACGAACATCGAGCCGATGTTCGAGGCATTCGTGCCGTTCAAGGCAGAGTAACCGACCATGTCGATCGTGTGAGCGACGCCGGGAATGTTCCGGGCGATCTCTGAGAGACGCTGGATCACCGCCTCGGTACGCTCAAGCGAACTGGCATCGGGAAGTTGCGCGTTGACGACAAGATACCCCTTGTCTTGCGACGGGATGAAGCCGACCGGCACGGTCCGGAATCCGGCGAAGGTCAGGCCAAGCAATCCGACGTAGGCGATCAGGACGATCACCGAGACGCGAATCAACCCCGAAACCAGTCGGCCGTAGATCGTTGTGGCGACATCAAAGACCGTGTTGAACCCGGCAAAGAAAAGGGCTAACAGGCGGTCGATCACAAGCCCAAGGAACCACCCTCCAACCGCCCCGCCCAGCGCGGCGGCGCTTCGGGCGATCCACTCCCTCGACTCCTCCAGGCCCAGGGCCGAGGCAATCCCCGCCCCGAGCATCACATCGGCGAGAAATGCGAAGGCGACGACATAGGCGAGGCGGGGTAAGGCCCAGGATCGTTCGGTGGTCGGTCCGTGGTCATGCGGCTTGAGCAGGATGGCACACAGCGCCGGGCTGAGCGTCAGCGAGTTGATCGACGAGATGACGGTCGAAACCGCGATCGTCAGGGCAAACTGCTGGTAGAATCGTCCCGAGATCCCGCTGATAAACGCCACCGGCACGAAGACGGCGAGCATGACGAACGTCGTGGCGATGATCGGGCCAATCACCTCGCGCATCGCCTTTGAGGTGGCATCACGAGGCTTCAGGCCGAGCGCCAGGTTGCGCTCGACGTTTTCGACAACGACGATGGCATCGTCCACCACAATGCCGATCGCCAGCACCAGTCCGAATAGTGACAGGTTATTGAGTGAAAATCCGAACAAGGCCATGAACATGAACGTGCCGATCAAGGACACCGGCACGGCGATCAAGGGAATGATCGTCGCCCGCCAGTTTTGCAAGAAGATCAGGACGACCAGGAAGACCAGGGCGAAGGCTTCAAAGAGGGTGTGGACGACACTTGTGATGGACTCCTCGATGAACTGAGTCGTGTCGTAGACGATCCGGTATTCCAGGCCGGGGGGGAAAATGGAGTTCTGCAGCTCGGCCATTCGATCGTAGATTCCCTGCGTCGTCTCGACTGCGTTCGAGCCGGGAAGCTGGAAGACGGCCAGGGTGATGGTTGGTGTGCCATCAAGATAGGTGTTCACATCGTAGCTGCGAGCCCCCAGCTCAATCCGGGCCACGTCTCGCAGCCGCGACACGCGGCCATCATCGCCGGTCTTGACGATGATCTGTCCGAACTCCTCGGCTTCGAGCAGTCGTCCCTGGGTACTGAGGGTGTACTGAAAGCCGATATCGGCCGGGGCGGGCTGCTGGCCGAGGCGACCGGCGGCGACCTGGACGTTCTGCTCCCGGATCGCGTTGGCCACGTCTGAGGCGGTCAGGTCAAGCGAGGCGAGGCGGTCGGGATCGAGCCAGACTCGCATGCTGTATTCCCGCTCGCCGAGGAAGGCCACGTCGCCGACCCCGGGAAGCCGGGCCAGCTCGTCTCGGATCTGAAGCGAGGCGAAGTTGCTGAGGTAAAGCTGGTCGTACCGCGCATCGGGAGAGATGAGGTTGACGCAAAGGGTGATCGACGGTGACTTCTTCTTGGTCGTCACGCCGATCCGCTTGACTTCCTCCGGCAGCTTGGCCTCGGCCGTGCTGACGCGGTTCTGAGTCAAAACCTGAGCGGTATCCAGATCCGTGCCAACCTCGAACGTGACGTTCAAAAGGTACTGACCATCGGAGGTCGAAGTGGAGGACATGTAGAGCATGTCTTCCACGCCGTTGACCTCTTTCTCGATCTCCGAGGCGACGGTATCGGCCACCGTTTGCGCATTGGCTCCCGGAAAACTCGCCGTGACGGAGACGGTCGGTGGCGTGATCTCCGGATACTGAGCGATGGGCAAACCAATCAGGGCGATTCCGCCGAACAGCACCGTGAGGATTGAAATGACTGCCGCGGCAATGGGCCGCTTGATAAAAAACTCGGTAAACACGTGCGGCAGTCCTCAAGGGGCGTCAGGATCGGGAGTCGATTCGGACGCGGGATCGACCTCAGCGTTGGGGCTGGTGCTGGTATCGGTCTCGTCGGTTGTGGGGGGCAACTCCGGCTCATCCATTCCCGCAGCCTCGGTGATGCCGATGGTGGGCAGGTTGGGGACTTCGAGATCGGCCGATTCCTCTGAGGCCACGGCCAGGGCTTCCTCGGTTCCGGGAGGCATGGGCATGGGAACGTCTCGGGGTTCGACGACGATCCCCTCGCGGACTCGCTGGATGCCGGTCACGATCACGCGGTCATCGGCCGTAAGTCCCTCGGTCACGACGGCCATCCCGCTGACGACCGGGCCGAGCCCAACCAGCCGACGCTCGACCCGATTCTCGTCATCCACCACATAGGCAAAGCGAATTCCCTGATCCGAGCCGAGTGCCGACTCGGCAATCAGGATGGCGTCCTCGGGCTTGCCGAGGGGAATCCGAACCCTTGCGAACAGCCCCGGAGAGAGCAGTTGGTTCGGGTTGGGGAAGACCCCCCGGGCTCGAAGGGTGCCGGTATTCGGATCGATTCGGTTGTCGGCAAAGTCGAGAATCCCGACGTGCGGGTAGCCTGGTTCGACGGCCAGGCCCATCTCGACCGGAACCATCGCTTCCCGAATGCGGGTGGCGTCGAGTTCCTCTCCCCGGCGCTCTGAGGCGTTTTTCCGGTATCGAAGCAAGGCTCGCTCATCCACGTCGAAGTCGACGAACATGGGATCAACCGAGACAATCGTTGTCAGCAGGTTGTCGTCGGTCTTGCCGACGGTGATCAGGTTGCCGACATCAACCATGTGCGCTCCGGTTTGCCCTGTGATGGGAGAGGTGACCTCCGTGAAGCTCAGGTCGAGTCGGGCACGGCGGAGCTCCGCCTCGGCCCCTTTGGCCTCGGCCACGGCCACGTCGTAGGCGGCGGCAGCGCGGTCGAAATCCTGGCGACTGCCGACGTCGCGCTGGGCAAGTGTTCGGTAACGATCACGCTCTACGGCGGCCAGTCGAGTGCGGGCCTTGGCCTGTTCGACTCTGGCCTCGGCCAGGGCGACGGCGTCTTCATACTCTCGCGGATCAATCACAAACAAAACCTGGCCTGCCTCGACCAGATCGCCAGCCTCGAAGCGGATCTCTTTCAGATAGCCCTGGACGCGAGCCCGGATCTCGACCGTCGAAACCGCTCGCGTCCGTCCGGTGTACGTGTCGTAGTCAACCACGGGCTGAACCAAAGGTCGGCTGACCGAGACAACCGGAGGCCCGGTCTCAACAACCGAGGGCTCGGCACGTTCGCAACCGGTCAGGGCCGCGCAGACAATCGTCGGAGCGGTCAAGGCCAACGCTCGGCCGAGGGATGGGGCGAACCGGATCATGGTGTCGAGGAGCTCCGAGAATGGGGTGAAGAATCAACCCCGAGCAATCGTGTTGATCGGAATTATCCTACGGGTTGCGTCCCGTTCTCGTCGACCCTGTCCTGACGGTGCGCTCTCTCAGTGCCCCGGAACGAAATCCAATCCGAGACCTTTCAAGATAAAGAACCCCCTGTCACTCGGGCTCTTTCCAAACGGCCAGGGGAGAACCGATCTTCGATCGCTTGGAGCAATCACCGGAGCAGACCCCAAAGTCGCTCGAACTCGCGGACAAAGGAGGTGACGAGCCCGGCTTCGTTGGTGATGATGAAGTTCTCGAAGTTATGTTCGGCCGCCCCCCGAGTCCAGTTGTAGCTTCCGGTTAACAAGGTCGTTCGGTCGAAGACGGCGAACTTGTGGTGCATGTGGTTCGGGTCACGGTCGGTGTGCAGTGAGATTCCGGCGCGGCGCAGTTCCCGGATGTCTGAGCCGGTGTCGTGTGCCTTCTCATCATCACTGATGACCCGCAGGGAGACCCCTCGCCGGTGGGCGTCGAGCATGGCCGACGCGATCCGGTCGTCGGTGATCGTGAAGACGCAAACGTCTACCGAATGCCGGGCTCGGTTGAACAGACCGGCGATGGCCCGAGGGCCGGAGTCACCGGGGGTAAAGTAGGCGGCCGATTCCGCCGGGGCATCGCGTGCTGACGCGGCTCGGTGGGCCAGCAGCTTCTCGATCCCTTCCAGCCAGTCGAGAATCTCCGGACCTCCGCCGTCTGATTGGGCGCGGCGGGCCAGGGCGAACGCTCGACTTCGCCAGAAGGCTTCGTCGGCGGGATCGGCATTCTGCTCGTCGAGCAGTTTGTCAATCGCCTGTCGCTCGGATCGGGAGAGCCGGAAATCGTCGAGGGTCTGGCCCAGCAGGGCGTCGATGCGATCGGCATTGGGCATCGGTGCGGCTCGTCGGCTTGCAGTGGGCCGGTCGGGGGTGTTATGATGCCTCGTTCCGGCCCGGATCGAAGGCGCCTCAGAACCAATATCGTGCCCCCCGACCTCGGGAGGAAGGGGGTTGGGAGTTGTTCCGATGTCGATGGACAAAAGCTTGAAGAAGGCCAGCGGCCTTTCCCGTCAGCGTAACGTGCAAACCCGAGCCGAGCGACTGGCGATCCTCCAGGAAGACGGCCGTTGGGACCACGATCACCCGGTCTACGGACTTCCGAAGACACGCCACCGCGATCTGGCCGCCGGTCAGTCGGGGCCGAAGCGACCGGAAAGCGGTCAGGACTGAGGGAGGAGTTCCCTCAACCCGTCTCTCCGCTGACGCGTCTCGAATCTGTGCTTAGCGATCGTCCGGCAAGGCATTTAACTCGCTGGCGAGTTGAAAGTCTCGATCGGTCAGCCCGCCCTCGTCTCGGCTGTTGACCTCGATCCGTACCGTGCGATAGCTGAGCACGATCTCCGGGTAATGCTTGAGCCGATCCGCCACGGCCCAGGCCTGGTTGGTGAAGTCGAGCCCGCGTCGGCCTGATGCAAACTGCCAGGTGCGGACGAGCATGTCGCCGACATGCTCCCAGCCCGGAATCGTTGCGATCCGAACCTGGATCTCGTCGTCGTGGAGCTTCTTCATGGCTCGCCCCTCGCGGATCGGATTCGGAGCGATTGCGATGCTCCCGACGAGCCTAAACTCGGCGGGATTCCGGTCCAAATCGATCGAATCCTGATTATCCCCCGCGCTGGCAGAGAGGGCAAGGGGCCCCTCTTGGGCCTCCCTCGAAGCTGCGGAGGATCCGGGCGAAATCCAGGCATCATCGACACTCCCCCAGAAGCGATTCGCTGGGCCATCCCTCAATCTTCAGCGGGCTGTGTTCGGGCGCGGATCGCTGTCTCCTGCAACCCCGAATCCGCCCTGATCGGCCCCGGGAGGGCCGTCGCATGACCCTGGCTCTGGCCCTCTCTTGCCTTGCGATTGTCGTTGTCAGTCTGCTCGGCGGATTGCTCCCGCTCATCGCGACGCTGACGCATACGCGGCTTCAACTCTATCTGAGCTTCGCCGCCGGGACGATGCTCGGCGCGGCCTTTTTTCACATGATGCCCGAGGCCGTCGCGCTCGGATCGGCGGGAACGCTCCGATGGGCCGCCGCGGGGCTGACCGCCCTGTTCCTGCTCGAACGCTTCTTCTCGTTCCACCAGCATGAGGCTCCCGACGCGACCGATTCGTGCGGGCATCCACACGATCACGAGCCTGGCCGTGATTCAAATCACGGTCGGTTCGAATCGCCAACCCTGAACTGGGCGGCGGCGGTCATCGGCCTGGCCGTTCATAGCCTGATCGGTGGGGTCGCCCTGGCCAGTGCGGTCGTGGCCGATTTTGAGACGAAAGGAGCCTTCGGCGCAGCAAGTTGGGGAGTCTTGCTGGCGACGATCGTTCATAAACCCGCCGATGCACTGACGGTCATCAGCCTGATGCTCCGGGCCCGCACCACTCCGGCGATGGCCCATCTGGTGAACTTCGGCTTCTCTCTGATGATTCCGATTGGCGTGGCCTTGTTCCTGATCGGCGTCTTGCTGCTCGATGCACCAAGGTCGGGGATCGTGACCGCGTCTGCCCTGGCCTTCTCGGCCGGAACCTTTCTGTGCATTGCCCTGAGCGACCTGCTGCCCGAACTGCATTTTCACTCGCACGACCGTACGAAGCTCTCCGTCGCCTTTCTGCTCGGCCTGGGGCTGATGTTCCTGTCGTCGTTCGGCGAGTCGGAGCATGCCCACTCGGCGAATGATCACGACACTCACGATCACGCCATTCAGGCAGAGGGTTCCTGACCCTTCGTCGCGTCGTCCAGTGATCGGGGCTTCCCTCCCAGGTCTTGAGAGTTTTCATGGGGTTTTCTGAGCGAACCGCGAGGGATTGCGATACACTCGATTCCCTTCACCCCGAATGCTGAGCCCGGCGAGAGACCCCGACCTCGAAACCTGGAATGAGATTCTGGAGTACCCTCAGCCAAAGGAGGGACCCTCGCTCATGACTGGACGATTGGAAAAACATCGACGAACCCTTGAGGCCGTAGGTCTCCTGGGAGTGATGCTGACGGCGTGCGGCGTTGCGGGTTCCGCCGTTCACGAATCACAAGCACCCCGAACTCTTGCGACCGAGGTCCGGGGACTGGACGGAACTCCCCTGAGTCTGCACGCTCCGGACGGTGGAGTCCTGGCGGTGGTCTTCCTCTGGACCCCTTGTCCAAACTCGAACCAGTACAGTCCAACGCTCAACCGGATCGCCGCGCAAATCGACTCCGATCGCGTGCGGTTCATCGGCCTATTCGTCGATGCCGACCTCACTGATGCCCAGGTCGATACCCATGCGAAGGAGTTCGCCCTGAAATTCCCAATCGGCCGCCTCGGTGCGGGCCGCCTCGCCCGGGAACTGGGGGTCGAGACGGTCCCTTCGGCCGTCGTCCTCGATGATCAAGGAGCCGTCCGATATCAGGGACGAATCAACGACCAGTTCTACGATCTTGGACGACGCAGGCAGGTCGTCCGCTCGGAAGACCTGCTCGACGCGATTGCCGCCGTCCTGGCCGGTGATCCGGTGCGAACACCCCGTACCGAAGCCATCGGCTGTACCTTGCCTGACTTCGGCGAGGACTCGTCGTAAGCCCCGGACGGAGCCCTGTCCGATTTCCCGAGTGAGCGAATCCCTTCCGACCTTCCTCCAGCGTTTCTCCAACCAATCGGAGCCCCGATACGATGGGAATGCCGTCTCGCCCCCGAAGTTCGATCGCAGGAACAAGCCTCTTTGCCGTAACCTTCCTTGGCCTTTCGACCGGCTATGCCTACCTCGATCCCGAGGGGCTCGATCGCTTCCTTGGAGGAGGAGCCGGTCAGCCATTGTGCAGCGCGTCTGGCTCCTTGCCTTGCTCCGACACCATGCCGGCCGCTCCGTGCCCCTTGCTCCTCGTCGACGAGGAAGCCGATGCCTGCGTAATGCCCGGTGGCGAGACCACGCCAGATCATGCGACGGTCCCCGCCACCGATGCGCCGTTGCTCGACTGCTGCAAGGGGAGTGTGAGCCGGGGGGCCTTGCTCCGCGCATCCACCTCTGTCGCCACGCCGGACACTCCGAAAGGGCCCGAGTCCCCGTCCCTTGAGGATGAAGCGACCCCGAGTGCCCCGAACGAGGCTCCGGCCCCGCACTCGGACACTCAGGAGTGATCGCAGATCTTCGGATCAAGTGCCTTGTGAGTCGGGAGGCACTGCTGCCTCCCGACTCACAAGGCCAGGTGTCACCTGATGGGTGATCAGTTCATTTCCGGTTCCAGCGGCCCGGCGAGTTCTTGAAGGAAGAACAGGCGGCCCGGCAGGGTGGGCATGAACGAGCTGGGAATCCAGGGGTCGGGGCCGTAGCGCAGGGTCATCCAGAGGCTCATCCCCTGCCACTGCATCCCCCGGCCGAGGATGCCGTCGCAGCCACCGATGATGTGGTCGGCCTGGAGGAACAGACCCGGGCCGATCGTATTGGCGAAGGCCGGTACCAGCGTCGTCCGGCTCTTGAAGCTGGTCAGGGCGTTTTGCTCGATCGTGAGCGGGTGGAGCCGCGCACCGATCCGGTGCGTCTGGGCCTTCCAGGTCTCGACGTCGGGATACTCGCAAGCGAAATGCGGTTCCCAGAACGCAATGTGGCAGACGCGGCCGATGCCGAAAATCACGACCAGCTCCGCCCCCCCTTTCTTCAGGTCGGCGATCCGGTCGCCGTACTCAGGGAGCCGGTCCGCCGTGGCAAACCAGCGATGCTCCTTCGGCACGCTCGCCGAACCGAGCGGGCCGTAGAAGGCGGCCTCCATCGCGTTCGTGAACGCGCCGGGATCGTTGCCCGGCAGCGTGTTGCCGGAGGCATCCGACCATTCGTCCATGTTGAATCCGTGGACGTGATCGGCCGAGACGCCCCACTCCTTCAGGAAGTAGACGGCCCAGCGATACATCCCCATCGGGCCGACGGGGAGGATCATGGCCAGCTCTCGCCCCTGCGTGCGGGCGTCCCTGATTTTCTTGGCGATCTCGTGACCCATCATCACGTCGAAGTCTTCGACCGTTTTGCAGGGGATCGGTTCGAAGCGCTCGTTCCAGAACGCCTGGCGTTCCGTGACCGAGGCCGCGGGATGCGAGCAACAGGCGTCAATCTTCGCGAGGTCCCAGCCGGAAGGGAGGAACCCTTCCATCATCGATCCGGCAAGGGTGGTCAGTAGGTTCATGCGCGGGCGGGCTCCATCAAAAAGGGAGGAATCGGATTCTTGGATCAAATTAATCGAGCGGCTCAAGGACCAGGTTGCGGAATCGGACCTCCATCGGCCCTCCCGAGTGCAATTGCAGCGCAAAGATGCCCCGGCGGCTTCCTTCAGGATCATCGAGGTCAACGCATGGCTTGCCGTTGATCGAGGTTGTGATCTTCGATCCTCGGGCGATGATCTCGTACGTATTCCACTCGCCGAGCTTCACGTGAGCATCTCCCGGTGTGTCCCAGAGCAAGCCTCGACCGTGCTCCTCGTACAGCTTGCCCCACCAGCCAGCGCCGATGTCGGCCTGGTAGCCCTTCACTTCTCCTTCGGGCAGGGGTTCGCTTCGGAACTGAATGCCGCTGTTCTCGGCGTTCGGGGTGAGCTTGACCTCCAAGGTGAGTCGGAAATCCCCCGCGACCAGTTCGCTCCTGAGAAACTCATTGCGCCTCAAGCCATCGGTCTTGCCGACGATTTCGCCGTTCTCGACGCTCCACAACGCTGGATTGCCGACCCAGCCGGTCAGATCCTCACCATTGAAAATCATTTGCGCCGTGTCTTGCGTGAGCAGGACCGGCACCTGCGAGGGACTGGCCAGATAGGCCACGAGCGATCGGATCTCGTGATTCGAGACGTTCGCCCAGAGGTCATCGGGCATCATCGACAGGTCGCTGAGCTGGCGCTCCTCGACCTCGTCCTGGGGTATCGTGATCGTCTCATTCGCGGTCAAGAGCGTGATGGCATCCTCACTCTCACCTTTGATGATGCCCGTGAGGATGCGCCCATCGCTCGTGGCCACCAGATGGGCTTGATAATCCTTGCCGATCAGGGCCGAGGGGTCGAGCACGTTCGAAAGGATGTAATCGAGATCTGCCCGGTTCGATCCTGTCAGCTCGGGACCAACATTCCCCCCCTGCTCGAACAGCACGTGACATTGTGCGCACGTCTTCACAAACACAGCGCGGCCGAGGGCCACATCCGGCTCATGTTCGGGCGAGGAGGTGAGCATCCCCTTGAACGTAGCGATCCGTTCGGCCCGGTCGGCGGGGGTGTCGCGGACGGTGCCCCAGACCTCGGCGATCTTTGCGGTCACGGCCTCATCGTCGAGGTTGCGGAGCTGGCGCACCAGATCGGCCGACAGGTCACTCCCGGCCACGGTCCCCTGCCCCACCGCGTCGAGCAACGCTCGGGCGTAGAACGGCCGCGAGGCAAGCGTGTTCAAAGCGTCTCGCTTCTCGGCGAGCGGCAAGTCAGGATACACCTCCAGGACCGACTCGGGCGTCTCCACATCGTCGAAGTCCGCCAGCGCTCGCAGCGCCGGCCCCCTCACCGCCGGGTCCCCAATCAGGTGGCGAAGCTGTCCCGCCAGGCCCGGTGCTCGGGCACGTCGGAGGGCCTCAAGCGCCTCGCGCCGGAGGTCCGGATCGGCCGCCCGATCCGTCACCAGGTCGAGTAGGACATCCCGCGCCGACGCATCGCCGAAGGTCAGGGCCAGGGCGGTCCCCTGCGATCGGAGGTCGGCGTCTCCCTCGTCGAGCAGTGTTCGGAAGACTGCTGGCCATCGCTCGGGCATCGGCACCTGACGCCGACCTCTCAGTGCCTCGTTGATTCCGCCCAGGATCGTCTTCCTTGCTCCCATCGACTCGGCCGAGGCCAGGCCGTCGACGAGCATCGCAATCGCCTCATTCGTCCCGATGGCTCCGATCCGCCGAACCGTGAACTCCAGGAGTCTCGGGATCGGCGAGCGGGACGCCAGGCTCAGGGCCCGGCCCGGATCGCTCGCCGCCGCCGGTTCGAGGGCGTACCAGAGCATGAGCGGGATGTTGTGGTCGTCGGCGTCCTCGGCGTGGGTTGTCAGCGCTTCAAGGATGTCCCAGCGGGCAGGCAAATCGACGGGCATCCGCTGGAGGGCCGAGGCGAGTTCGAGGCGGACGACAGGGGAGGGATCTGACTTCGCCAACTCAACGAAGGTGGCGAGGGTTGCATCCGAGGGGGCCCTGTCCTCCATCGTAAGGCGGATCGTCCAGGAGCGAACGTGGGGACCCTCATCCGTGAGGCCTCGACGAATATGAGCTTCGTCTAGTCCGCCAGTCGTGTGCAGCAGCCAGAGACACCGGAGGCGGACCGACTCGGCGAGCTGATGGAAGATCTGCGCATGCTTGACGCCACCACCAATGCCTTCAAGTACCCCGGGTGGCAGCTCTTCCTTCAACGCGGGCGACATGCCCCGCTCTTGCAGGAGGCGGCGAGCGTGTGTGAATGCCCAGGGATTGCTCAGGTGCTCGGTAAACGACCACGCCCCATTTTTGACGATCGGCCGGACCTGGAGCGCGTGGGAGGACAGCTCGACCTCTCCCAGGGCGCGGAGATCGACGGCCTCAGCCGGTGCCTGATCGCCATACGAGACCTTGAAGATTCGTCCCTTGCTCCTGTCATGAACACTCGCGTTTGGGACGTGGCACTGCTGGAGGTCGTACCAGTCGATCATCCAGACGTTCCCGTCCGGCCCTTGCTTGAACGCGAGGATCTGAGAGGCGCGGTCGTTGGCCAGGAGGAAGTCGGGGGCGTGGCGGCCGATGAACCCGGAGCCAGAGGGCTCGGCGAGGTCGCGGTTCAGTCGGGCGCCGTGGATATTGTTCATCAGGAGCGAGCCGCGGTACTCCTCGGGCCAGGCGTCCCCCTGATAGATGAGAAGGCCGGAATGGGCGTGGCCGCCGCCGGCGGCGTCAGACCGGTCGTTGCCGGAGTGCGGCGTGCGGCCGAGGTAGTGGACATGATCGCCGATCGTCTTGATGTCGTCGTACGTGTACGGGTTGAAGTGCTGCCCCGCCTGCCGCTGATAACGCCCGCCGGGGATCATGTGGTAGAGGTGAGGAATCACGCAGGCGGTGATGAAGCAATTGCCATACTGGTCGAAGTCGACCCCCCAGGGGTTGCTCGTGCCGTGGGCGAAAACCTCGAACTCGTGCTTCGTCGGGTGGTAACGCCAGACACCGGCGTTGATCGGGATGCGTTCCTCATCAGGAGTTCCCGGCTTGCCGACCTTTGAATGCGTGAACACGCCGTGGCAGCCGTAGAGCCAGCCGTCGGGGCCCCAGGTGAAGCTGTTGAGCGTCTCGTGCGTGTCCTGCAAGCCCCAGCCGTCGAGCAGGACGACCGGCTCACCGTCGGGCACGTCGTCGCCGTTCCGGTCGGGAATGAACAGCAACTCCGGAGCAGCCCCGACCCACACGCCACCGAAGCCCAGTTCCAGGCCGGTCGCCATGTTCAGGCCTTCATGGAAGACCTTCCGCGAATCGAACCGCCCGTCGCCGTCTTCGTCCTCGAAGATGAGGATGCGGTCCTTCCCCTCCCCTTCCGGAGCCTTGAACGGATACGTGTGATTTTCGAGGACCCACACACGCCCCCGATCGTCAATCGCCAGCGCGATCGGCCGCACCACATCCGGCTCTCCCGCGGCGAGCGTGACGCGGAAGCCTTCCGGGACCGTCATCGCCGCGGCCGATTCCTCGGGAGTCAGACCGGCGTGGGCAATCTGGTCCTGCGGAGGAAGCGGGTCCCGCGCGGGGACGTTCGGGCGCTCCTCGTGCAAGCGAAAGTCATCGAAGTTCAGGTGACCCCAGCCGCCGGACACGTCATCGACGAGGCGAATCTGAATGCGTTCCCCCTGATGCTTCGACAGGTCCACCACCACCCGGCTCATGTCCTCGGCATTCTCGCCCGTGGCCTCGGCGATGACCCGTTCCGAGTCGGCTAGCCGAAGCTCCACCCGAGTCCCCCGGTGCGCCCCTCCCCCGAGCAGGAAGCTGGCAAATGGCTGCGAGACGACAAAGGGAACCGACGTAAGCGTCCCCTTCGGCTCATCCCCGGATCGCTCGAACGTGCCGACCCAGAAGCGGCCCGCGTGGTTGCTCACCATGTCCGACCGGCGGGCGGAGACGGTGTCCCCCTCGATCGGCTGGTCGCGGAAGGCGTCCCCCTCGGCGATCCAGTCATCGAGCGTGCCGGTCTCGAAGCCAAGATTCAGGGGTCGGCCGTCGGCGTCGCTCGGCACCACGCCGCCGAGGGGCTTCGCCTCCTCCTGCGCCATCACCGGCAAGGCCGGCAGCACGCCGGCAAGCACCGCGCAAATCAACGGAAAACCGAGTCGTGAACACGTCATGGCGCGTCTCGTTTCGCAGGTCACAGGGGAGAGGGCGAGACCCCGCGTGCGTCCGGGCATGATGGATCACCATACCAGTGATCGCCCCGCCGCTCAATTCGGTGGCTTGCCCCCCTCCCGCATGAGGCGGACAATCAAGCAAGGACATCCCCGCCTCGCACACAGGGAGCCATGAATGATGATTGATTGCACGCAATGCTTGGCCGTGTTGCTCCTCCTCCCCTTGAGTGCCGCCGGTCTTGCCCGAGCGGACGACGGGCCGAACACCGAGGCGATTCGGGAGCGCATCGAGCGCGGCCTCGTCCGCGTCGAGGCGGCCGCGAGGAACTACCCGAATCACCGCGACTGCTTCACCTGTCACCATCAAACGCTGCCTGCGATGGCGATGGTCGCCGCCGATCGGGCGGGGGTCGAGGTCGATCGGGACCTCCTCGCCGAAATCGTCGCCTTCTCGGCCGATTCGTTCGAGACGCGCTTCGAACAGCTTGAAAAAGGAACAGGCATCGGCGGCTCGTCGATGACCGTCGGCTACGGCCTCTGGGCCTTTCTGGAAGGAGACCGGCCGCGCGACGAGCTGTCGGACGCGATGGTCGGTTTCCTCTTGAAGAATCAGGAGTCCTCGGGGCGATGGAAGAGCAACAGCGGGCGTCCTCCGCTCGAAGGCTCGCACATCATGTGCTCCACCCTGGCCGCCTACGGAATCCAGCAGTTTGCTCCCCGGCCCTATCGCGCCCTCGCCAACCGTGCCGAGCAGAAGGCGAAGGACTGGCTCCTCCAGGTCGAGCCCGCCGATGCCGAGGACCGCGCGGCGAAGCTTTGGGGGCTCTGGCTGCTCGACGCCGATCCCGAGGCGATCGACGCCGCCCGATCCGCCATCCTCAAGGCCCAGCGCGACGACGGCGGCTGGTCGCAGCTCGACGACTCCGAGAGCCAAAGCGACGCCTACGCCACCGGGCAGGCCCTTGCCCTGCTCGCCCGCACCGGCTTCTCGACGTCCGACCCTGCCTACCGGCGCGGCCTCGCCTTCCTGATCGACTCCCAGTGCGATGACGGCTCCTGGTTCGTCCAGACCCGCGCCCGACCGTTCCAGACGATGTTCGACAACGGAGACCCGCATGGCGAGTCCTCGTTCATCTCCGTCTCTGGGACCTGCTGGGCGGTGACGGCGCTCTCGGAAGCATTGGCTGCGGAGAAGGCTCCGCTTGCCGGAGCGATCGGCGAGGGCGAACCCGTCGAACACGCATCGGGATCGACCACGCCCTGATCACTCGGTTTCGTTCGGGTGATTCTCAGGCTTAGGAGACAATTCGTCCCGCACGCGAATCCAGTGGTCCGAGAAAAAGATCCCCTGCCCCGAGTCGAGCCGGGGCATGTGGCACGACGTGCAATCCTGTGAGGGAGACACCGGACACGGAACCTGTTCGGGCTGTGTCGGCGTGTGGCATGAGAGACAGGCGGCGGTGTAAAAGGCCGGGTCGGTGCTGGGGCGGCGGTGCGGATCGTGGCAGGTGGTGCAGCTCAGGGCGCCGTTGCTCTGGGTGTAGCAGGCCGATTGCATGAGGCCGACGGGCTGATAGCGGATCAACTCGAAGTTGTCGGGTCGAATGGTATTGGGCGGTGCGTCGGCCGGGTGCCGATGGCAGGCGCCACAGAGTCGCATTTGGTCCTCGGTCGAATTCCGAGTCGGCCCAAAGGGCATCACCAGGGCATCGGGGTCGACACCTCGTCGGGCGTCCTCAAGGTGCGATCGACCGGGCCCGTGACAGCGCTCGCAGGTGACGTTCGGGATCATCGTCTCGTCGTCAAAGAGGTCCGCGTCGGTTCCCGAGGTCAACGTCACATGGCAGGAGAGGCAGTCGAACGCCTCGTCCCCTCGAACGATCCGACCCAGCGCGTCGGTCCCTGGCAGGGCGGTTGCCTTCTTCTGGCCGGGAGTCAGCCGGATCGAGTCGTCGTGATAATAGGTCAGACGATGCTCGCGGAGGGTCAGATCCCCCCTGCCCTCGGCCTCCTCGTCGTCCCCCTCGATCCGGCTCACGAAGGTGGTGGCGTGGTAGCCCGAGCCAAGGGCGAACTCGATCGGCAAGCGATCCACTCGATTTCCATGCCGACGCTCAACCGAGAATCGTTCATCCTTTAGCAGAAACTCCCAGGAAACTCCCGGCCGTTCCGGGTCCGCCACCACCCGACCATCCAGCCGATCGGCAAGTGATCGATCGGCCGCCCGGCGAAACGTCCGACTGTGGCCATTCTGATCGTGATAGAAGGCGATCGACGGATGACACTCGGCACAGGCGCTGTCGCCGATGAAGTCTTCCCGAGCGATTCCGGCCGGATGGATTGCCGAGGCGCCTCGGCCTGGATCGTCCACTGCGGCGGGCTTCCGGTTCAGGCCCCAGAGCAGACCGCCAAGCCCGATCACACAGACCAGCAACACCACACCCGCTTCCCGGACCCTGGCTCCGACATCGGGAGCCGGCGACGAAGCCTCCGAACCGGGATCGTTCGATGTCATGGCGGAGAGGGCTCCCGAGCGATTCGAGATCGACAAGGGCGTATCGCGGAATTGAGATGAAGTCTCGAGTCTATCGGTTTGGTCTGGGGGCGTCGACATCTTCTTCCGGAAGGGGGACTTCTGGTAAACTCAGCACCCCGAGCCCGAGCCGTTGCGACAGGGCTTGGGGTTCGTTCGAAGGGTTCGGACGACTCGCTCGATTCCGTTTCACGGGAAACACCGGGAATTCGGGTCGCGCCAGGAACGTTGTCGAGATCGCTGCAACTCCTGCCTCGAACCCGCTCACGCTCGCCTCACTTCGCTTTGCAACGCATCGCATCGGAATTGCACCGGGAGTGGAAACCGTGCTCTGGTCGAACGCCCTGATCCCGACCCAGAAGGAGTCTCCGGCCGACGCCGTGGCCCCGAGCCACGTCTTGCTGCTGCGAGCCGGAATGATCCGTCAGCTCGGGGCGGGGACGTACTCCTACCTGCCGCTCGGACTCCGAGTTCTGAAGAAGGCCGAGCAGATCGTCCGGCAAGAGATGGACGAGGCCGGAGCGCTCGAACTGCTGATGCCCGCGCTCCACCCGATCGAACTCTGGGAGGAAACTGGCCGCGTTGGCACGATGGGCGAGGTGCTCATCAAGTTCGACCTGGGGGCCGACAAGAAGGTCTGCCTCGGCCCGACGCACGAGGAAGTCATCACCGACATCGCCCGGGCCTTCATCACCTCCTACCGCCAGCTTCCCGTCACGGCCTATCAGATTCAGACGAAGTTTCGTAACGAGCCGAGGCCCCGGTTCGGCATCGTCCGGACCCGCGAGTTCTTGATGAAGGATGCCTACAGCTTCGGTGCAAACCTCGATCACCTGAACGCCAGCTACGACCGCATGTACGAGGCCTACTGTCGCATCTTCGACCGCTGCGGCTTCCCCTACGTTGCCGTCGAGGCCGAGAGTGGCCCGATCGGCGGCGACGCCTCGCACGAGTTCATGGTCCCCTCGCCGTCGGGAGAAGACCTGCTCATCCACTGCGAATCGTGCGGCTACGCGGCGAATGTCGAGAAGGCCGAGATCGGTGCCAAGGACGGTCACCCCCCTGCCTCGAACGATGTCCCGCCGGCCTCTCCCGTCGAGACCCCCGGGAAGCGGACCATTGAGGAGGTCGCCTCCTTCCTCAAGGTCAAGCCGAAGGAGACGGCCAAGCTGCTCGTCTTCCTCGCCGACGGCAAGCCGGTCGCCGCCCTCATCCGGGGCGATCACGAGGCGAACGAGGGGAAGGTCCGACGCGCCTTCAACGCCGTCACGCTCGAACCGGCCGACCCGCAAACCGTCGAAAAGGCGACCGGAGCGCCGATGGGATTCCTCGGCCCGGTCGATCTGAAAATCCCGATGGCGGTTGACCCTTCGGTCGCGATCATGCCCCGCGTCGTCGTCGGCGGCAACACCGAAGACGTCCACCTCACGAATGTGGTCCCCGGCCGCGACTTCTCGATCGACCGCGTCGTGGACCTCCGCAATGCCGAGGCCGACGACCCCTGCCCCCGCTGTGGCGATCCGCTGAAGGTCGGCAACGGCATTGAGATTGGCCACGTCTTCAAGCTCGGCACCAAGTACTCCGACGCGATGGGTGCTCAGTTCCAGGATGCCGAGGGGAAGACCGGCTCCCTGATCATGGGCTGTTATGGGATCGGCGTGAACCGGATCGTCGCCGCGGCGGTTGAGGCCGGCCACGACGCCAACGGCATCATCTGGCCCCTGAGCCTCGCGCCTTACGAAGTGCTGATCGTTCCGTTGCAGGTCGATCCCGACGGCGAGGTGATGAAATTGACCCACGAGGTCGCCGGTGCCCTCAAGTTCGCCGGGGTCGATGTTCTGATCGACGACCGTGACCAGCGCCCGGGACCGAAGTTCAAGGACGCCGACCTGATCGGCATTCCGCTTCGGGTCGTCATCGGGGAGCGGGGCCTGAAGGAAAGCAAGATCGAGCTCAAGTGGCGGCACGAGGGACAGGCCTTCACCGTCTCGGCCGATAACGCTCCCCAGGAGGTCGTCAACCACATCATCACTGCCCGGCAGGCCGAGCAGCAACGTGTGGATGAGCGCGCCGAGCAGCGGGCCTCGCGTCGAGGAACTGCCGGATGAGCCCTTCGAAGACCGGCCCCGCCTTGCCTCCTCGCTTGCGGCCGATGCTCCTGTTCATCCTCCTCACGATGATGACCTTCGGCGGGCCGATGGCCATCGTCCTGGTCGGTCGAGGCGGAGATCGGCCCGGCTGGCCCCCCGACCGACCCGTCGAGTGGTGGACCTTCGGGATCGTCACGATCGGCTTCGTGCTGCTCATGGCCTCCTGCATCCTCGATGCAAGTCTGACGCTGCGGCAAAGTCGCCGAGATGCGACCCCATCGACCTCCGAACCGAAATCCGCCCCCACCGACTCGACCCCGGACCGCCCGGAGGTCCGACCGTGACCGAGGCGCTGGCCGGTCTGGGTTTGTTTGGCGTGGGCGGATTGCTTTGCTATCTGCTCTGCTGGGTCGTGCGATGGGCCGCGCCGAAGGTCGGCCTGATCGACTCGCCCGGAGGCCGCAAGGCTCACAAGGCCCCGACCCCGCTCGGCGGCGGTGTGGCCATTTGGGGATCGGTCGTGCTGGTGCTCGGCCTGGGCTCGGCCTGGGTTGCCTGGAACCTGCCAGTGCCCCGAAGCGTCGCCGACTACGCCTCAGGGTCATTGCTTCGTGTCGGGCAGCTCTGGATGATCGTCGGCCTGGCCACGGGAATGATGCTCGTCGGCCTCGCGGACGATCGCTTCCGGATCGACTGGAAGCCGAGGCTCGCGCTCCAGGTCCTCGCGGCGGTCGGGCTGATTGCGGCCGGGGCGCAGATTACCCTGTTCGGGCCATTCGGCTGGGCTCCCGTGCGATGGGCCGTCACCTTGCTCTGGGTCGTCGGCCTGACCAATTCGTTCAACTTCCTCGACAACATGGACGGGCTGTCCGCAGGGGTCGGTCTGATTGTCGCCTTGCTGTTCGTCGGGGCTCAGATCGCCGTTGGCGCTCTCTTTGTGCCTGCGGTCCTGCTCGTTCTGGCCGGAGCCCTGGCCGGGTTCCTCGTGCACAACTCCGCGCCGGCGAAGCTGTTCATGGGAGACGCCGGGAGTAATTTCCTCGGCTTTTTGCTCGGAGCATTGACCGTCGTCGGCACCTTCACGCGAGACAACCCCGACTCCGACTTCTCCCCCTTCGGCGCTCTGGCCCCATTGCTCGTGATGGCCGTGCCACTTTACGACACCGTCTCGGTCATCATCATTCGCATTCGGGAAGGCCGCAGCCCCTTTCAGGCCGATCGGAGTCATTTCTCACATCGCCTGGTCGAGCGCGGGTTGACCCCGCCCTGGGCCGTGCGGACGATTTATCTGGTCACGCTTGCCGGGGGGCTTGGTGCGCTCTTGCTGCATCGCCTTGATGGCTGGGGGGCCTCGGTGGTCGCCTCGCAAACGCTCTGCGTCCTCGGGGTCGTGGCGATCCTGGAACTTTCGCGGCCGAAGCGATCGGGAGATCCCACCGACTCTCCTGACCCGGCCCGCTCGACCCCAACGGGATGACTCCTCCTATGGCGGGGCGATCCGGAAAAACTCGGAAACGATCGAAGACACCCCCGGACACCCTCCGCCCCTCGGCGGCGGTTCCGGACGATGCCTCCCGATTCGGCGAACACCTTCGGCGGCTTGCCCTCGGGCTGACGGCGGCGCTCGTCGTCGCTCGGGCCTACTGGCCTTCCGAGGGGACTACCGAGATCGAGACCGGCGCGCAATTGTCCTGGACCTTCGCCCTCCTCGCGGTCGCGGCCCTGGCGGTGGTCGGGGCGATGATGGAGCGCACCCTTCGCTTCCGGTTCGTTTGGGCCGACCTGGCCATCCTCGCCCTGATCGCCTCCGTCGGTGTCAGTGCTTCCGGAGCGCTCGATCGCCGCGTCGCCATCAACCTGGCCTGGCAGTGGGTCGGCGTCGGCTTCGTGTATGTTCTGTTCCGCAGCCTGCCGAGGACCCGAGACGAATCCCGAAGCCTGGCCGGTGTCCTTGCTGCGACGGCCGCGGCGGTGTCAGCCTATGCACTCTATCAGGTCGGTGTCGAGCTACCCGCCTTCCGCGCCCAGTTCGAGCAAAACCCCGCGCGGATGTTGGCGATGCTCGGTATCAACGCCGCCCCCGGCTCCCCCGAGTACGAGCAGTTCGTCAACCGTGTCCTCTTTTCCCGAGAGCCCTACGCCACCTTCGCCCTGGCCAACTCGCTGGCCGGTTACATCGTCGGCCCTCTCGTGCTGGGTATCGGCCTGCTGATGGTCGGGATCGGAAACCGGGGGCGCCAGGGCGACTCTCCCTCGACCCAGAGGCCGCCCCTTCTTTCCCTCCTCATGGCCGCCCTTCCGGTACTGGCAATCCTCGTCGTGTTGCTCCTGACCAAGAGCCGGAGCGCCTTCGCGGGCCTGGTCGTCGGCGTCGCGATCCTTGCCGTCTGGATGGCTCCGCGGCTTGGGCGTCGTACCGTGATTGGCGGCACCCTTGGGCTGATCGTCGTCGGTATCCTGGCCTCGGTCGGACTCTGGCAACTCGGCCTGCTCGACTGGGAAGTCATCACTCAGTCCACCCTCTCGCTGCGCTACCGGGTCGAGTACTGGATCGGCACCTGGCGTGTGCTGACCGACGGCAACACCTGGCTCACCGGCCTTGGCCCTGGAAACTTCCGCCCCGAGTACCGGGTCCACAAACTCGTCGAGGCGAGCGAGGACATCGTCGACCCGCACAACCTCATCCTCGAAGTCTGGGCCACCGCTGGACTGTTCGCCGTGATCTGTCTCGGACTTGGGCTAGCCCTGGTCCTCTGGAATCTGTTCGGACCCGCGCGATCGGAATCGCCGGCGAAGTTGCCTTCGAAGGATCCGGTCGGGTCCGAGCCGAACCCAGTCGGTCTTCAAGGTCCGCGATCAATCCTCCTCTGGGCAGGACTCGGGGGCTGGATCGGCGTTCTCCTGCTCGGCGATCTGGTCATCTTCAGCGACGACAACGAGGGTTTGATTCGCTGGCTGATCCTCGGCTTCGGCTGGGGCTTGGCCGTTGCCCTGGCGGGGCCGCTCTGGAGCCGCGTCTCGATTCCCCCGGTCGCGTTCGCCGCGGCGATTCTGGCGACGGTTGTCAACCTCCTTGCCGCCGGAGGAATTGGTTACGCTCCGATCGCCTCGATGCTCTGGGGCCTGGCCGCGCTCGGACTGAACTTGCGAGAGGATCGCCCCGCCGGTCGGCTCCGCGAGTTGCCGGGTCTGTTCTTCCCGTTCACGGCCGCCGCGGTGCTGGCGGCGATCCTTGGCACCTTCTACGGCACCGTCTCTCCGTACTGGCGATCGCAGACCCTCATGAACCAGGCCGACGCCCTGCTCGCCCAGCGTCCGACTGCCCCGCGTCAGGAAGATCTCGATCAGGTCGGTGATCTGCTCGACCGCGCCATCGCGGCCGATCTCTACGCCTCCCGACCCTACCTCGCCCTCGCTGAGCTGGAGCTGATCGCCTGGCTCGGTCGGGGAGCCCCGCCCGAGGACGCCGTCTGGAACCGCATCGAGCGCCTGCTCGAAGCCGCCCGCACCCCTCCGCGCGACCCGAGATCGCTCGACGCCCGCATGGCCCGAATCAATTCCGCCCGCCGGATCTTGCAGGCTCGGCCCGATCTTCCTCTGGCCGCTCGTGACCGACTGCGGGCCATCATCGCTGATGCCTCCTACACGATTGCCACCGACCTCTCGCCGACCCGCCCGATCGATCGCGCCCGAGCCGCCGAGGCCCTCGCCGCGGTCGGCCAGTTCGATCGCGCCGTGGATCAGGCCGAGATCGCCCTCGACCTCGACGCCCGAGTTCCTCACCTCGACAAGAAACTTCCCGAGGCCACCCGAGAGCGTCTGATCGCCTCGATCCCCTCCTGGCGATCCCCGGAGGACGCCGAGTCACCGGAACCCTTGGACGAGTCCGGTGGCTCAGCTCCGTAAGAGCGATCCACCCATCCGTCAGTCGAGGTCGTCCAGTCCTCGGGGCTTGTGCGGTTTCGAGGTGTCGTTCGGGTTCCTCGTGAGTGCCTCTCCCAGCGCACCGAGCCCGTACCAGACCCCTTTCACGGGCACGACGACCGGACTCATCGCAAAGAGGGTCAGCGCCGTCAGGGCGGCTTGCTGGTTGCTCGCGCCGTCGCGCTTGGCCCGCTGGGCCGCCGGTCGGATCAAGAACAGACCGAGCCCATAAAGCACGCCCAGCAAAATCAAGACGGCCCCAGGCGTGAACGACCACCCGACGATTGGGTGAAACGGCCGCTCCTGCTCTGGGGGGCCCGCCTCTGCCTCGACTGGAGGAGCCTGCTCAATCCTCTCCTCACGATCGGCAATCGGGACCGAAGCCGGTTCCGGCTCGCTGCGCATCCCTCGCCAGACGACCACCCCCAGAACGATCAGGACAACGATCACCAGCAGTCCGCAGCAGCCACCGGCTTCGTCCATCGGTCTTCCTCCACTCCATCCGATCCGCCGGAAAGGGGCAACGGGAGACGGCCGCTCCCGGTCGCCCCCCGTCTCACTCGGAGGCTCAATCCCCTCCCGCGATCCGTGTCTGGTAACGTTCGAGATACTCTTGATAGACCGGATCGTTCGGGCGTTCCACCCCCTCCTCGAACGGATACGCGGGCATTCCCTTCCAGGGCAAGGGGCCCACCGTATCGCTTCCTCCCGTGAAGGGGTCGGCATCCTTGCAATAGCCGTACGACCGAAGGACGTAGCTTCTCGTCCATCCTTCCGGCAACGCGGGAGCCGTCGCGTCGAACTCGACCCGCACCTCATCCCCGGGACCGACGAGGCAGAGCAGGTCATCATCCGCCGTCAGCAAGTCGACCACATTGCCGAACCGCGTCAGCAGACCGGCAAACGGAGCCAGCGGCGCGGGGTCCACATAGTCATAGTCGTACAGAAGCGGCAAGCGGCCGTCGGGCGAAACCTCTCGGGTGTAACCTCTCGGGCCGAGCTTCGCCCGCGACACGGGAAGCGACGAGACGCGCAGTTGCTCCTCCGCCTCGGCATCGCGCAGGGCGATGAAGACCTGATCCCAGTAGCACTCCATGTTGGTCCTGATCCGCAAGACGCAGCGGTCGCCGAGCAGCTTGCCCGTCAGGTCGAGCGTCGTCATTCGGGGCAATCCCGCGGGGTAGCCGGGGTCAGGCTCGATGACCTCCCAGGTTCCATCCTCCCGGAGCCGCTCCAGGACCGGCGGTTGCAGATCGACTCCGGCCGTCGAAGCCGCGTAGTTCGTCTGCGAGTACGGGTACTCGACCCAGCCGTTCATGCACAGGACCAGGCGATCCTCCGGCCCGAACCCGGACAGCCGGTCCTCGAAATCGAGGACCACGCCGTGCTCCTCGGCATAGCCGATCCACCGGATATGCCGCTTGAACGTATCGACGGTTCGCCGATCCTTGGCGGCGAGCAGTTCCGTCACGTCGTTGCCGTTCAGGTCCGAGGCTGATGCCGGGGCGATCGTCTCCCGCCAGGCATACAACTCGCCGCTCGGGCGATTCCCACCGGGAGCGAATCGCTCGTCAGGATGCGCCTCGACCCCTGGAGGCCGATCGACCACATCAAGCACCAGGTGATCGAGATACGCGACCTCGTCCATCGGCTCGGAGATCGAGATGCGATACACGCCCCCCTGCTCCGTCAATTGCTCATCGGTGATGTGGACCATCTCGTCCCGATCGGGCTGGCTGTAGACCCCCGGCGCGATCAGATACCCCATACCCCCGCCGCCGAGAATGTCGCCGATGCAGACGAACCGCTCACCGTTCCACGTGAAAAGCACCGGGCAACTGCCCGTCTTCCGGTTCTTCTCGGCCAGGGTGATCGTCACGTCGGCCGCCTGGTTCAGCTCGGTCTGCATCACTCCGTCGGGCCATCGCAGGCGGATCAAGGGGACCAGGTCCGCATCTCCCAGGCCGAGCACGACCGGAGCAATCGACTGTCCCGTGCCCGACTCGGTCGTCGTGTGATGGTAATGGACCGAAAGGTTGGCCCCTTCGAGCGAGAGGGCCGTTCCCAGGCCGTGCGGATTGGTCCTCATCAATTCCGGGTAAATGTTCCACCGGCCGGCGAGGTCGAGCCCCAACCAGCGATTCCCGTTTCCCTTGTTCCCGGCGATGATCGGAGGCATTCCGTCTCTGACCAGCACCAGGCCGGGCAGCGGGGAGTCATCCCGAAGGTTCACGTAGACACCGCCCAAAATGGCCGCCGACCCTTCCTCGCCGGCCGGTATCGAGAGCAAGGGCCGGGTCGTGAGCCGGTCCCCTTCGTTCCGAGACCAGGTTGGCATCTCGCTCTCGACCGACGTGGCGATCAGGTCGGGCTTCCCATCGAGATCCAGGTCGGCCACGCTCGCGGCTCGCCAGCCCTCGCCGTTGATCGGAAACGGTTCGAACGTCAGTGCAAGCGACTCCCCCCTGCCCTCTGTCGCATTCCGCCAGGCGAGCGTCTGGCCGTTGGCCCCGGTCGCGACCAGATCCGGACGCCCATCCTGATCGAGGTCGGTCACCAGTAATCCGCTCAACCGCCGGGGCTTGGTGTCCACGATCAGATCGACCGCATGGAACTGGCCGAGACGATCGTTCAGGATTACCCGAAGCGGCTGTCCGTCCGCGGCAAGGACCAGATCAAGATCACGGTCCCCCTCGACATCCAGCGCCGCGACGCTCACATGCGGGACCTCGGCATTCTGCAAGGCCACCGCGTCGCTCCACTCCGAGAAGGCGATTTTCAGGCCGGCCACCGCATTCGCCTTCGGCCCTTCGACCGCCAGTGGAGCGAACGAAAGCGGCGTTCCCGTCTCCTGCGGAACCGGCTGACCATCGTTCCGGTAGGCGACCGTGAAGGCCCCGCTGACCTCCTCCTCGGTGAACGCCAGGTCGGTCTGTGAGGCGTCACAATGGTTCACGACAAACAGATCCAGGTCGCCGTCGAGATCCAGGTCGAGCCATCGTGCGGTGATGCTCAGCGCGTCGCCGCCGTCGGTTCCGGTCGCCTCGGTGATGTCCTCGAATCCTCCTTCGCCGGTGTTGCGCAGCAATAGGTTCGGCCCGACGCCCGTCAGGTAGAGATCCGGGAAGAAGTCGGCATCGAAGTCAGCGGCCGCCACTCCCAGGCTTGCGCGATCGGCCGGGATACCGAAGGCTTCCGAGACGTCTTCGAATTTCCCACCGCCGAGATTCCTGAGCAGAGCATCCCGCACCCCATCCGGGCCGACCAGGGCGGACGTGATGTAGAGATCAATCTTTCCATCCCGGTCCACGTCGAGCGCAGCGACCCCGGCGCCGAAGCGTGCCCGAGCCCGACCGACCACCGCCAGCGGGCCGGTGAAGTCGTCAGCCGAGGCCCAGCGGTGGCCATCGGGCAACGCCGCATCCACGACTTGAAACGCACCGAATTCCGGCGGGGTTTCGTCCGAGGTCGAGGACTTTCGAGACGGCGGGCCGACGACATCGGCGTACTGACCCATCTCACCGTAGACCTTGGCGGCGGTGTCTCCGATCCCAGGAGGGGGCTCGCTTCGCTGAGGGTCGAGCCGGTTCTTCAACTCGGTTAGGCGGTCATAGTCGTCTCGACGGCCGAGCCGAATATACGCCCGAGAAAGGTTGTAGAGCGCCGGGACGAGATACGGGTTGATCGCCAACGCTCGTTCGAGCGGTTCCACCAGCTTCTCGGGGTCGTACAGCGCGGCTCGCTCCTGGCCCGAGTCATCGGGCATGGTGACCGCTGACCAGTACAGGGCGTGGGCATCGTTCGGATCGCCCGCCACGACGGCCGAAAACTCCCGATGTGCTTCCTGCCATCGGCCGACCTGTTCGAGAATGATCCCTTTGCAATAGTGCGCATGAAGGTTGCCCGGGTCTTCGGCAAGCACCCCGTCGAGCAGTCCAATTGCCTCGTCAAAGCGACTCTGGCCCCCTTCGGCAGAGGAATCGCCGCCGTTCTCCTCGGCAATCGCCTCGCCCGTCTGGTTCAGGAGCGCGATCGCCAGGTTGATCTTGCCCGGTTGCCAGTCGGGGGCGTCGCGGCGGACCTCCCGGAATCGCTCGGCAGCGTCGGCGTACTCGTACCGCTCCATGTGCCCAAGCCCGGCATAATGGGCGTCGAGCACCTCCTCAACGGAGGACGGCGGAATCCCCTCGATCGCTACGTCCGCCTCCGGGCCTTGACCCCGGAACCAGCCGCACCCCGAAACGCCAACAACTGTCAGAAGTACGACCACCAGGGTCGATCGATCGCGGATCGAATACCGCATCGCCACGAGACTCCGAGGTGAGAGGTCAGCGCAGGTTGAGGGGCGGAGATCGCTCAAGAAACCCAGATCGTCCCGTTCCCTGGACGACGCTGTTGAGATCAGCTCCGACCGGGCGGGCGGTAGATCGGCCGGGCGTAGAGGTCAGTATACGCCTCGGTGCGAAGATGGGACAGCAGCGCATGCCCTTGCCTTCGCTTCCGTTCCTCTCGCAAGGCGGGCAGGTCGATCGGTCCCACCACAATCTTCTCCCCTGCTCCCGGATCGGCCTGGGCGAGAATCCGGCCGTCGAAGTCGACGATCATACTCCCTCCCGGCCACGAGAACGGCGGGTAGTTCCGGTACGACGCCCCCTGGTTCGACGCCACCACGAACGCCAGGTTCTCGACCGCCCTGGCCCGGTTGAACAGCGTCCACCAGTCCATCGGCGGCGTCGCTCCCCAGGGGTCCATGTAGGCCGAAACCCGAATCAGGACCTCCGCCCCTCCCAGCGCGAGTGCCCGCAAGACCTCCGGAAAGAGCCAGTCGTAGCAGATCGCCGCCCCGAGCCGTCCGATCTCCGTCTCGGCGACCGGAAACATCGGCTCGTCGTACCCGGGCAAGTCGTGAGGGCTGGAATGGACCTCCCACGGCAGCCAGGGGTTGACCTTTCGGTACTTCGACAGGATGCCGTCGGGACCGATCAGGCAGGTTGTGTTGAACACCTTCCCCGGCCACTTCGGGTCCGATTCGAGGAAGGTCCCCGTCTGGATGTAGACCCCGTGCTGCTTCGCTTTGGCGACGTAGCGATCGGTCTGCTCGTTCGGGAGAGGAACGGCCAGGCGGTCGAGCAACTCCTCCGAGGTTTCGTAGATCGGCGCAGCATGGGCGAATTCCGGGAACACCACCAGCCTGATGTCGAAGAACGGCCGGTAGCCGATGACCGCCGCATCGACCATTCCCAGGAGTCGATCGACCCGCTCGGGCAGCTCGGCTCGGGTCGTCGGGCACGGGAGATCCGTCTGGCAGGCAGCGGCATAGTAGCGCGAGGGTGCAGCCATCGAGGTCGGCTCTTCAGGTTCGAGTCGGGCGGAATGCCAGGAGAAGGGCTCAGTCAGCGGCCAGGCTGCGGGTCTGATCAGCCAGGATTCACGACACAACGCCGGCCGGTTCAGTCGTGTCGATCAACTTGGAATCATCCGACCAGAGTTCGCGAAACGGTTCGACTCGTCTCCGAATGAATTCGGATTGCTTCCCTGCAAGAGCGAGTCCTCGGGAGCCTCCCGCCTATCGGACGGTTGCGGTGGGAAGGTTGGTCCTCGCGACCAGTCCATCCGGATCAGGCTGATGATCGCAAAGCCGAGCAGGGCGATGACCAGGCCGACGAGCGCTCCCCCAATCGCCCAGGCCTTGACCGAGGCATCCTGCCCGTACGATCGCCGACCCCTGAGCGGCATCGGGGCGACCACCTCCTCGTCCTCGTCCAGGTCACCGAAGGGGTCGAACGGCTCAATCGGGGGGGCGGACCGTCGAGCCGATCGGCCACGTGGCAGCGGCTCGTTCGGGGTCGCCGCGGGAGTCGTCGCGCGTCGGGGAGCCGGCTCGTCGTCGTCATCCTTCAGCAAGGCCGCCAGCTCGTCGAGCTTCAGCTCGGGTTCTCCGACACGACGGGCCTGAGCCATCTCTTGCCCGATCGCAGGAGACCGCTGGGGCAGGTCGGAAACCGGGGAGAAATCACGGGTCGATGGGGCCTCGATGGCCTCGATGCCTTCCCCCAGGTCGAAGTCGGCCGATTCCTCGTCGTCCTCGGCGATCAGGGCAAACTCGAAGGAACCGCTGCCGGAGTCGCTGTCGTTGAGGTCGAGGAAGTCAAGATCGGCGATCAATTCCTCGTACGACTTGTAGCGATCATTGGGCCGCTTCGCCATCATCCGCTGAATGAACTTCGCCACGCTCCGGGGCACGTCGGGCCGGAGCTGGCGGACATCGGGCGGCGGCTGCGTCGCGTGGCGACGGAGCTTGTCGGCGATATGTCCTCCGGCGAATGGCGGGAAGCCGGTCAGCAGGTAGTACAGGGTACATCCGAGCGAATAGATATCACTTTGCTCGTTGGCAGCCCGGCTATCCCTGGCCTGCTCCGGAGACATGTAATCGACCGTGCCGACGGTCGTTCCGTGCCGGGTCACGCGCTCATCTTCCGACTCACTCTGCAGGGCCAGGCCCAGGTCGATGAGCTTCACCGCCCCATCCCGAGCCATCAGAATGTTCGCCGGCTTGATGTCCCGGTGGATGACCCCTTTGCTCGCTGCGTATCGGAGCCCCTGAGCGGCCTCTCGAATCACTCGGAGCGCATCGACGACCGACATCGGACCATGCTGCCGGACCAGATCGTGCAGATCCGAGCCGTCCACGAATTCGAGGACCAGATAGTGCCGACCGTTCTCGGCGCCTCGATCGTAGATCGAAACGATGTTCGGATGTTCCAGAGCCTCGGCACTCTGGGCTTCTCGCAAAAATCGCTGCAAGAGGGTCGGGTTCTTGGCCAGATAGCGTGGCAGGACCTTGAGCGCAACCTCATAGCCGCTACTGTCGTGAACCGCTCGAAAGACCGAACTCATCCCCCCCGAGCCAAGCGGCGCGACGAGTCGATAGCTGCCCAGTCGGGTGACGGGCTGGGTCGACGTCGACGTGGGGAGTGGCTCATCCATAAGGCCGCGGTCCCGTCCTCGATTGCGAGAAATGGGGAGCAGACCTGTCCCCAAAGCCTGGAGACGCGCGCGGTCAGAACGCCCAGGGTCGCCCTCACCATCTTTTATTCTAGCGTTCGAACGTTTCTCGGCAAACTTCGGGCTAGGTTCAGAGCCGATTGAGGTGAAGCCCTCCATCGACCCAGAGGATCTGGCCTGTCGAGAACTCGAAGGCCCCGGAGGCCAGCCCCGACACCGCTCGGCCGACGTCCTCGGGCGTTCCCCAGCGCCGGATTGGGCTCAGCCCCTCGGCAATCCGCTGATCGTAAGCCTCTCGGACTCCTGCGGTCATGTCGGTGGCGATGATCCCCGGCCGCACTTCGAAGACCCGGATCCCCTGCTCCGCCAAGCCGACGGCAAAGAGTTGAGCGACCATGCTCACCCCAGCCTTCGAGACGCAGTACTCCGCGCGGTTGGTACTGGCAAAGCGACTCGAAACCGAGGTCACGAACACGATCGTCGGAGCCAGCGGCCCCCAGGTGTCCTTACGCCCGATCATGGCCCGAGCGGCATATTGCGACAGGAAGAACGGCCCCCGAAGATTGATCCCGAGCACACGGTCCCAGCTCTCGGGGGTTGTCTCCAGCAGGTCGGCCCGTTGCAAGGGGGCGACTCCCGCGTTATTGACCAGCAGATCGATCCGGCCGAAGGTTTCGAGCGTCTGGTCGATCAAGGCTCGCCCCTGCTCCAGGTCGGCCACGTCGGCCTGAACCGCAAGGGTTCGGGGCGATCCCAGTTGCTCGGCCGATTGACAGACGGCCTGCGCCGAGGAGGCGTCTGATCGGTAGTTGACCACCACGGCCATCCCCGCGGCGGCCAATGCCTCGACAATCCCCCGGCCAATTCCCCGCCCTCCTCCAGTCACGACCGCCACTCGATGCTCGATCATTCAGAACCGACCGGCCACGACCGGCCCTCCATTGCGCTTCGTGCCATCCTCGGTCCGAGGCCCAACCGAAAAGCATCCTGAGCTTCCCGGCGACGGTCAAGGGTTCCGACCGCTTCCGAACCTCCTTCCTGCGTGAACGTGTCCGATCCGTTGACAGCCGATCCTCGAAGCCGGAGAATCGAGTCTGATTGCACAAGCCGATGCGCCCGTAGCTCAGGAGGATAGAGCGGCGGTTTCCTAAACCGCAGGCCGCAGGTTCGAATCCTGCCGGGCGTACTGACCATCATCCCAAACTCAATGATCTCGACCCCCGTCGACCACTCCCCGACGAGAGCGCCCGTAGCTCAGCTGGATAGAGCAGCGGTCTTCTAAACCGCTGGTCGCAGGTTCGAATCCTGCCGGGCGCGCTAAAATTATGGCTTCCTGGGCTCACGTTCGGCATTGAGCGAGGGAATCAGGTCGGTTGGGAATCCGTCTTTTCCCTACCCGCTCGTACAATCGTATCGTAGGGTCTTGAGTGAGCGCGTCGATTGATCTTCTGACGCGGTTCCGCCGGCCGCTCTGTGCCCGTTTCACGTGGAACCGGCACGCCTGACCAGGCCGAGCAGGATCAGGACCTTCACCGCCGGTCTTCCGACTCCCTGCTTCCGCGACGACTCACGCCGAGGATGGAGTTCCGAACGCTTCCGGGCCGCCAGATCGCTCCGGAGCGTGGCGGTTTCTTGATCTGGAAGGACGACGCTTCCGTGATGTCCAGTGATGCGATCCCAGAGCGACTGACGGAACTGCCGACCGACTGGCACCTCGTCCGAACGGCCCACGAGGAAGGCCCGGAAGGTCGGGAAGCCATGCGCCATCTGATCGGTCGCTACCACGATGCCGTGGAACGCTACCTCCGCCTGAAGCTCCGCGATCCGAATCTCGCCGACGAGGTGCTTCAGGAGTTCTGGATCAAGCTCCTGAACCATAAACTCGCCGGGGCCGACAACACGAAGGGCCGCTTCCGAGACTACCTTCGCACCGTCCTTCACCGCCTGATCATCGATCACTTCCGAGGTCGAAAACTTCAGCCGCTCCCCCCCGGCGAACTGCCCGATCCGTCCGTTCCCGACGCCGAGTACGACCGAGTCTGGCGCGAAGCGGTCATCAAGCGAGTCCTCGCCCGGCTCGATACGTACGAAGCCCAGAATCCCAAAAACCGCTATGCCCGAGTCCTCAACCTTCGGATCCGAAACCCCCAGGCTTCGATCGAGGACCTGACCGAGCAACTCGCCCAGAGCAGCCGAGAACACCTCAGTCCGGAAGCGTTTCGCAAGACTTTGCAACGGGCCCGCGAAAAATTCGTGGAACTGCTTGTCGAGGAGCTGCGCGACGGGATCACCCATCCGTCTCAGACCGAAATCGAGGCCGAAATTTACGATCTGGGCCTGGGAGCCTTCTACCAACGCTATCGCAAGAAAGAAGAACGCTAAGCTTACGTCGTTGACCAGATCGGCGCAAATCCTTGACCTTTCCCTTCTCTCCATCTAGAGTTTAACGGGTAGCTGGCACGGAGAGAGGGGTTTCGATCATCCTCTCCGGGCAGGACGCACGTGTTCTCGCCCGCGCCGTGGGCTCATCCCAACCCGGTCCATGATGACCTCCCTTTGTTGCGGCACCAGAATGAGGGTTGGCGATGCTGGTCCTTTCCCGGAAAAAGAACGAGAGCATCATTATCAACGACCACATCGTCGTCACGGTGGTCGAGATCCGAGGCGATAAGGTCCGTCTGGGCATCGAAGCGCCCAAGGACATCTCGGTTCATCGCCGCGAAGTCTACGATGCGATCCATAATCAGGTCGAAACGAACCCGAGTGGCGCGCGGCTCTACGAAGATGATTGAGGCCCGTCCCTCTCGGGGCCTCCGATTCACTTCGCCTTGAGTTGTCGGACAAACTCGCGCATCCACGGTCCATTGTCGGGCCAGCCTCGAACCGTGACCACCGGCCCCGACACGACGACGTCTCGGTCGACGAATTCCCCGCCCGCGCTCCGCACCTCAGGAGCCAGGTCGGGAAAGCAGGTCATCGTCTGCCCCTTGCCATATCCCGCGGCAAAGAGCAACAGCGGGCCGTGGCAATTGGCCGCGATCGGCTTGCCGGTTTCAAGGAAGTGCCGGACAATTTCGACCGCCTTCGGCTTGTTCCGAAGATACTCCGGCGCACGTCCTCCGGGGAGTACCAACGCGTCGAATCGGCTCGGGTCGCACTCCTCCAGGCCCAGATCTGCCGACACGCGGTAGCCTGGCTTCTCCGTGTACGTATCGAATCCGGGCTCGAAGTCATGGACGACCGAAAGAAAGGTCCGTCGCTCGGGAGCGGCGATCTGGACCTGCCAACCTTCTTCCTCAAGCCGGTACTTGGCGTAGTAGATCTCTTGCGATTCGCCGGCGTCACCGGTCAGGATCAGGATTGATTTCATCGCGAATCGTGATCCTTGGCACAGGGGTCCTTCGAGCTGATTCCTGACCTTAACCCACACGTCCCGCTCGGTGCAAGCCTCTGACCTTCCAGTTCTCGACCACTTCTTCTCGTGTTGAGGTTGACCTCCGCCCAGATTTTTTCATAATAGAACCCAGTTCGACGACGGCCCCGTCGTCTAGTGGTTAGGACACAGGTCTTTCACACCTGTAACACGGGTTCGAGTCCCGTCGGGGTCGCTTTCAATTCCGATCAGTTACATACGGGGCTGCTCTTCGTCTGACTCGACGAAGGGTGGCCCCGATGTCATTTCCGGATCGTGCGGGGCCATCGACTCCCCGAGATCCTCCGCCTCCTCGGCCCTCACTCCGAGCCGGTCGAGCAAGACCGCCACCAGGAAATCTGCCGTTACGTTTGTCATCGCCCGGCACCGAGAGAGCACCCAGTCCACCGTCAGCAAGAGCGGCAGCAACTCCAGCGGTAAGCCCACCGTGCTCAGCACCAGGGCCAGCGAAATCAGGCCCGCCTCCGGTACCCCCGCGATGCCGATGCCCGCAACCACGCACGAAAACGCGACGATCAACTGCTGAGTGATCGACAGGTCGATCCCGTACGCCTGGGCGACGAACAGCACGGCCATCGCCTCGTACAGCAAGATGCCGTCGTTGTTCAGATTCGTCCCCACGCAGGCCGACAGCCGAGCGGCGGTCGGCGACACCCCCATGCGATCGAGGTTCTTCAGCGTCACCGGCAACGTGGCCAGACTGCTGCTGGCCCCCATCGCGTAGGCGACCGGCTCCTTGGCGTACTTCCAGAAGGTCCGCAAGGGCATCCGGGCGACCAGCACTATCCAGGCTTGATAGACGACTGCCACCTGGATCGCCAGGCCAAGCATCGCCACCCCGACGTACACGATCAGCCCCAGGAACGGTGCGAAACCTTGCTCGGCCACCGTTTTCGCCACCACCCCGAAGACCGCCAGCGGCACCAGCGCAATGACCCACGCCAGGGCCACCTCAATCGCCCGGAAGATCACCGCCACCCCGGTTTCGATCACCTGGAAATCCGCCCGGCCCTCGGCGAGTTGCTCATCCTTGACCTTCCTCAGGGCAGCTCCCCCGAGTAAGGCGAGAATGATGATCGAGAGAATCGAGCTTTCCAAAAACGGTTGCACCGGGTTCGTCGGCACGAAGCCGAGCAGGTCTCTGACGAAGTCGATCGGCCGTCGTCCGGCCGCGAATCGTTCGAGATCCGCAGGCTCCTCACTGTCGACCTCGGCCTCAGCAGCCCCCTGCCCGTTCTGCGCCGCGACGGGACCGGTGAGGTCCTGATTCAGATACCGTCCCGGCTCGATCGTGTTCGAGATCGTCAGGCCGATCACCACGGCGATCGCCGCATTGGTGGCTGAGATGAGCAGCATCAGGCCCGCGTTCCTCGCCTGGATCCGGGTCCGGAGAAACGCGTCAATCACGGCAAAAAACAGCAGCGGCCCCGCCAGTCCCTTGATCAAATCGACCACCAGGCCGCCAAGGTAGCCCAGCGTCACCGTGAACCGCCCGATCGACAGCCAGGCATCAAACACCCTCGGGCCGACTCCCTCCGGCAGCCGAGAGGTCAGATGGTCGGCCAGCGTTGCCTCAGGCCCAATCGCCCAGTTGGCAACCTGGCCAAGCACCGCTCCGGCGACCATAGCCAGAAGAATTCGAGCAACGAACGAGACGCGGCGACGAGGAGCAGGAGCATCGGAAGTCATCAGGGCGATCCGGTCAGTCAGTCGTTCGGTCTTGCGGTTGGCGGCCGACCCGCGCGGCTTAGGGAGTTTCCGCTCCCAGGATTCGGAGATGTGCCTCGACACACTGGGCGAGCGTCACGGGATCGTAACCCCCTTCGAGGACGCTCACCAGCCGCCCGCTCGCGTGGGTGTCGGCCACCTGCTCGACAGCCTGAGTCATGATCTCGAAGTCCTCGATCTCCAGCCCCAGGTCGCCCACCGGGTCGTTCGCGTGGGCATCGAAGCCCGCACTGATCAGCACAAGCTCCGGCCGCGTCCTGTCCGCCAGTTCCTCCAGTGCCGTGGTGAACTGATCGACGATCAGCTTCCGAGGCGTTCCGTAAGGGGTCGGCAGATTCTTGATCCATCCCAGGCCTCGGCCGCTGCCGGTCTCATCCTTCATGCCGGTGCCGGGGTAAAACGGATGCCGATGCAAGGAGAGGAAGCCGACCCGGCCGTCCTCGTAAAACATCTCCTGGGTGCCGTTGCCGTGGTGGACGTCCCAGTCAATGACCAGCACGCGAGACATCCCGAGCACCTCGACCGCATGGGACGCGGCCGCCGAGACAGTGCCATAGAGGCAGAACCCCATCGCGTGAGCCGGCCGGGCATGATGGCCCGGCGGCCGGACCGCGCAGAAGGCCACGCGTTGCGGCCCCTGGACGACGGATGAGACAGCCTCGATCGCCGCTCCTGCCGCCAATCGAGCCGCAGTGATCGACCCCTTGCCAAGCCACGTATCGGCTTCGATCCGTCCGCCACCCTCCGACGCCATCCGCGACAGTGTCTCCAGGTACTCGGGATCGTGGATCCGGAGCAATTCCTCGTCCGTTGCCTCGCGGACCGTGCCCGTGGCGCAGGCTGCCCGAACGGTCGTCCGTTCCAGGTGTCGGAGGAGAACGGAGAGCCGTTCCGGAGCCTCCGGGTGGCCGACGGGCGGAACGTGTTCGAGCATCCGGGGGTCGCTGAAGAAGCGGACCATGGCCATGGGCGTCGGGCCTCGATCTGGCTCGGTTCGAAAGTCGCATCGGGTGGGAAGGGCGATCCGACCGTATCGTTGCACGGTAAGGCGAGGACCAGAGGGCGTCAATGAGGTGAAGCCCGAAGCCCACACCGATCGCCTTCGAGGCATTTGTGCCCGGCGCGTTCCACGTGAAACCGAGAGACGCGCGAAACGCTCGCCACTGAGGTAGAATGCCCGGCATGGACACCGATGCGATGCCGCGACGCCTTGGCCGAGAAACGGTCTGGGTGATCGCCATGACCATGCTCGGCGCCGGCGTGCGGCTCAAAGGGCTGGGCACGCTGGGCCTCGACCACTTCGACGAAGGCATTTATGCCCAGGCCGCCTCCTGGGTCTTTGCCGAGGGAGGACTCCGCGCGCTCGATCCGGCCTTGATCCCGTACGCGCCTCCCGGGTTTCCGTTCCTGGTCGGTCTGTCCTACCAACTGGTTGGAGTCTCGGCGGCGGCGGTCATTCTCGTCTCGATTCTGACCGGGGTCCTGACCATCCCCGTCCTGGCCTGGCTGGCTCGTCGCACGTTCGGGCAGGGGGCCGGAGCCGCGACCGCCGCTCTGGTCGCGCTGTCGGGGCCGCACGTTCTCTTTTCCCGAACCGGCCTGACCGACGCGACATTCCTGCTCGTGTGGTCCCTGGCGATGCTCGCCGGAGTTCGGTTCCTTGATCGGCCGGGGGTCCGAAGTGCGATCGGCCTCGGCTTCCTCGTCGGCCTTGCACAGTTGGTCAAGTACAACGGCGGGATGACCGGCCTGATCGTCGCCCTGACGGTCCTGATTGCGGCGATCCGGCCCGGAGCCGGGCGAGACGCCTTGCCGAAGTCGCTTGGGTTTGGACTGCTCGCGGCCGCGGTTGCTCTCCTGGTCTACCTGCCGTGGTTCCTCTTTGTCGAACGAACCACCGGCTACGCGGGGCTGCTCGCTCATCACCGGAGCTACGTCGATGGCGTTGCCGGTTGGTGGCCGAACTGGCAACAGCAGATGGCTCAGGCCGCGGCGCTGGTGGGCTTGACCCGAACAGGGAACTCCTGGCTTGCAATCTCGGTTGCCCTGGCCTGGATCGGCGCGGCGATCGGGCAGGGGAGGTCCGTCCGATCCTGGAAACGCTTCCGCCATCTCGGCCCATTGCTGGCTCTGATTCTGGCGGTGGTCTCGCTGGCCAGCCCGGCGAACCTGCCGTACTGGGCGGCCCTGATCTGGGCCCCGGTCCTCGTCTGGTTTGACACGCGTCCCTCGGCGCGGCTCATGGCCGTCTGGTTCCTGGTCATGGCTGTCTCGACCCCGTTGTACCACCCCTATGCTCGGCTCTGGCTACCCACGCTGGCGGCCTCCTGGATGCTCGGGGGCGGCCTGATCGCGGCGGTTCTCTGCTGGTTGCGCGGTGTCCGAGATGAACCGGAGACGATCCCGACCCGACGCTCCTTGCAGCCCTTGCGGCACGTGGTCGCGATCGCGGTGGTTGGCGTGCTGCTCGCTGAGGTTGGTCCCTGGGTCTTGCCCGATCGCGTCCGGTGGTTCCCGGACCCGCTCGCCCCGAGCGATGGCAGCCGAAACGCCGCCGAATTTCTCCGTGCCGAGCTTCCCGAGGCTCCCCTTGGTGCCCCGGCCTCCTCAGTCCTTGTCTACGCCCGCCCGACCGTCGGGTATCACTACGTCCTGGCAGGGGGAACTAATCCCATCCGGGTTCTTGCGGACCTTGAAGCCCTCCGAACCGACTCGGCTCGTTCGGGAACCCTCGCGCTTGTTGACGCTGCAATGGGGGTGACGATGACCCCCGAACAGGTTCTCGAACTTCAAGATGCCGGCTGGCGGCTTACGTCGGACCAGCAAACGAGCATCTCGATCGCCTCCTTGCTCGACGTCCGGCCCGGCTGTGTCTACGACCCGGCCGAGCGATTCCTCGGAACCGAGCCTCCGGCCATTCCCGGCAAGGCGGCTGCCGAGGAGAGTCAGGACGCGGGTGTCTGTTCCTTCTGGATCTTCACGCGACGCTGAGCCACTCGGGCCGATTCGAGGCCCTCCCGTGAGTCACCGCCATGCCCAGCAGTCCCCCCGTCTCGCTCTGGCCCGACCCCGACGCCATCGGCCCGCTCACCGACCTCTACGAGCTGACCATGATGGCCGGCTACGCCGCCGAGGGTATGGCCGAGACGCCTACCACCTTTGAGCTGTTCGTCCGCAAGCTCCCGAAGAACCGATCGTACCTCGTCTTCGCCGGTCTGGAACAGGCGATCGATGGCCTGCGGAGCATGCGCTTCTCCGACGAGCAAATCGCCTGGCTCCGGACTCACCCGACCTTCCAGCACGTTGACCCGTCCTGGTTCGATCGCCTTCGCGTGCTCCGATTCACCGGAGACGTCTGGGCCGTCCCCGAAGGTTCCGTCGTCTTCCCAAACGAGCCATTGGTGAGAATCGATGCTCCCCTGGAGCAGGCGCAGTGGATCGAGACCTTCCTGATCAACGCCTGTGCCTATCCGACGATGGTCGCCTCGAAGGCCAGCCGGATCCTCCACGCCGCCCGTGGCCGCTCCCTCGTCGAGTTCGGCGCCCGTCGCGGACACGGGCCGATGGCCCCGTTGCTGGCGGCTCGATCGGCCTACCTCGCCGGTTTCGTCGGCACGAGTCATGTTGAGGCTGCCCGCCGCCTCGGTATCCCGGCCATGGGCACGATGGCCCACTCCTGGGTCCAGTCCTTCGAGGACGAGCACGCCGCATTCGAGGCCTTCAGCCGCCACTTCGGCGCGCAATCGACCTTGCTCGTCGATACGTACGACACGCTCGAAGGGGTCCGACGCGCCGCTTCGATCGAACCTCCCATCGCCGCTGTCCGACTCGATAGCGGCGACCTCCTGGAACTGTCCCGAGGAGCCCGAGCGATCCTCGACGCCCTCGATCGCACCGAGACGCGCATCTTCGCCAGCGGCGATCTCGACGAGTGGTCGATCGACCGCCTTGTCCGAGCCGGGGCCCCGATCGACGCTTTTGGAGTCGGGACCGAGTTGATCACCAGCCGAGATGCCCCCTCGATCGCCATGGTCTACAAGATCGTTGCCTATGCCGGCGAGGGTCGTTTGAAGCTCAGCACCGACAAGGTCAGCATCCCGCTCGGCAAGCAGGTCTTCCGATCGCGAGACGGGCAGGGGAGGTTCGCCGGAGATCTTGTGACCCGCTTCGACGAATCGGCCGCCGGTGAACCGCTCCTGACGCCCATCCTCCGCGCCGGTGAGCTGGTCCAACCGCTCCCCGGCCTCGACGCCATCCGGTCCCGATGCGCCGATCAGATCGCCTCGCTCCCCGAGGCCCTTCTTGCCCTCGACGCTCCCGGAGACTATCCCGTCTCCTTCAGCGACACCCTCACCGACGAGGCCGACCGCATCACCCATCGCCTTCGCACCGGCCCGGCGACCTCGACCGATTGAGCGCGGCCCGCCGCCTCCGACTCCCTCTCCCCGCTCGCAGGGAGAGTGCCGGGGTGAGGGGTCCGTGTCCCGTCGGAAGGACCTCCCGAACTCGCCGGCCGGCGGCTCCCGAGACACTTGAGCTTTACAGGGCAGGGGGGTGAGGCTAGAGTCCTGCAGCCCATCCTGATCGACCTTCGCCGGCTTTCATCATCCCCAATCGATTCGATCGCTCAACACGAGCGGGCACGGACGCCCGACACCCACGACGCTACTCCTGCGGATTGCAACGAGTCCGAGCCCGCCCGTACGGTCCCTTTTTGGCGGGAGGAACCTCGACCGTGGCCAAGATCATCAGCGTGGCCAACCAGAAGGGGGGCGTCGGCAAGACGACCACCGCCATCAATCTGGCGGCCGGGCTGGCCAAGGCGGGCAAGTCGGCGCTCGTGATCGACGTCGACCCCCAATGCAACGCCACCAGCGGCCTCGGCGTTGAACCGGCCAAGCGCCACCCCCTGCTCGCCGGGAAACCCCTGGCCGAATCCGTCTCCCCCACGACCCAGGAACGACTCTACGTTCTGCCCGGCTCCCAGAGCCTCGCCGACGCCGACGCCCTCTCGGCTTCAAACCGTCAGCGTGCCTCGGCCCTTCGTCAGCAACTCGGTTCAGAGCTTTCGAAGTATGATTATGTTCTGATTGACTGCCCGCCGTCACTTGGTCAGCTCACCCGGGCCTCGCTCGGGGCGTCGGCCGAGGTGTACATTCCGATCCAGTGCGAATACTTCGCCATGGAGGGTCTTTCCCAGATCATCGAGCTGGCCCGGCAGACCAAGGCGCGCGACAACCGCCGCCTGGAGATCGGCGGCATCGTTCTGACGATGTACGATCCCGAGCTGGAGCTGGCCAACGAAGTTGCCAACGAGGTCCGCGGGTTCTTCGATGACGCCGTCTTCGACACCATGATCCCGCGCGACGTGTTCGTCAGTGAGGCGCCGAGCCACGGCTTGAGCGTCATCGATTACGCGCCTCGGGCCAGGGGGGCTCGGGCTTACATGGAGCTGACATTGGAGGTCATCGATCGTGACCAAGGGTAAGCGACTCGGGCGCGGGCTGACCGCGCTGCTCGGCACCGACGAAGGCGGCTTCGAGCCCGGCTCGCTGGAAGCAGCCGAGCTCACCCATCTGCCCGTCGACCAGATCGACCCGAACCCCTTCCAGCCCCGGCGCATCTTCGACGCCGACGAGATTGCCGCACTGGCCGACTCGCTCCGCCAACACGGCATGCTGCAGCCGATCCTCGTCCGACCGGCCGGCGACCGCTTCCAGGTGATCGCCGGAGAGCGTCGGCTCCGGGCCGCCGTCGAGGCCCATCTGGCCGAAGTTCCCGCCCGCGTCCTGGAACTGGACGATCAGCGGGTCAACGAGCTGGCGATCGTCGAGAACCTTCAGCGGAAGGATCTCAACGCCATCGAGAAGGCCCAGGCCTTCCGCCGCTACCTCGACTCCTACGGCGGCACTCAGGAGGAGCTGGCCGGCCGGCTCGGCATCGACCGCTCAACCCTGTCGAACCTCCTCCGCCTGCTCGACCTGCCCGAGGAGCTTCAGCACGCCGTCGTCAGCGATCAGATCAGCCCCGGCCACGCTCGGGCCTTGCTCGCCATCGAGAACCCTGAGGAACAGGCCGCCGCCTGCCGCCGGGTGATCGACGAGAAGCTCTCCGTCCGTCAGACCGAGGCCCTCGTCAAAACCGGCGAGCCGACCCCCTCGCGCACCCGGGTTCGGGTCGATCAGGCCCACGCCGTGACCCGTCCTCCTCATGTCTCGGAGTTGGAGGAGCACCTCCGGACCCGGTTCGAAACCCAGGTCCTGATCAAGGTCAAAGGGGAGGACCGCGGGCAGATCGTCATCGACTACGCCAACCGTGACCAGTTCGAGCGCATCACCGGTATGATCCGGGGCGCCGAGTGGTCTCCCGAGCCCGTCGCTGTGGGGCACGACGAGCACCACCATGGCGATCATCACCACCATGAGGAATGGTCCGGCTAAGTCGCGGGTTGGTTTCGTTTCCGATACCTTCGCGGGCCTCAGTCCCGGTGTCGCCCACATCGTCGAGAACAATCCCCCAACCCTGGTCGGCGCTGCCGCCCAGGGTTGTTCTGTGTCCACTCGGAAGGACTCGATTGTGAGGGTTCCGGGAAGGACGGTTCCCATTTCCCCATCGGTTCCCAACCAACGAGAAGTTCGTTTCCCGCTGCTCAATTTTCGTCTCGATCGCCGTGTCTGTCAGGATTGGACGTAAGGTTCAATCCCTTCGGTCGCTTGGGTGGATCGTGTGGCGGTCGCCGAGCGATCGGCACCGTGATTGCGTTGAAGTGGAAGGTGGAATCGTTGTTCACTCCGGCAGATCTGTCCCAGGGAACGACTCCTGGTTACCTGGTGCCCGGCGATCACGACTCGATTCGGAGGCAAGATGAGCACAGCGGCGCAGGTCGATGGACTCGCCGGGGCACTGCTTCGTTGTGTCGAGGAGCCGGATCGGATTCCCATGATCCAGGTCTTGCTGGATCGCTACTGTCACCGACTCCGGAACCGCTTGAACAGCATGAAGCTGAGCCTTTATCTGGCTCGAAGACTATCCGGAAACCCCTCCGGTCCCGATTGGGTGCGTGCCGACTCGGCCTACCGGAGCATGGAAGCGATGATCGAACAGGTCCAACTATTCTGCAATCCGCTCCAACCTTCGCTTGCCGAGGGTGATCTGAACCACTGGATCGAGCAGCGCGTGCCCGACTGGCAACGCGTTTTGGCCCAGCGGCCCATCCACCTGGAAACCGGTGGACCGAGTGAGGCGCTCCCCTCCCGATTCGACTGGAATCGGCTGGCCCAGGGACTCGACGCCTTGATCACCTTCTGGGCCTCGCACGGCTGTTCCGACGGAACAATTCGTCTGAGCTGGCAACGCGACCCCGGACGGTTCCACGTCCGTTTTGAAAGCGAATCCTCGTTGATCCAGACTCAGGGAGATGCAGAGAATCTCGCCCTCCCCGTGCTCGCTCGTGTGCTTCGCGCTCATCAGGGCACGCTTGCCATCGCGGCAGATGCCTGTGCCATCGAGTTGAGTTGGCCGGCGGATCGACCGTGACGTGACCCCCATCGAGGTTCCCCGAGATGACCCTCCTGAGTCCCCTCACCCAGCCCGCCCCAATGACCTCAGGCAGTGGCGGTCCGTTCGTTTTACTCGTCGATGACGACGACATCGGCAGGGAATCCATCGCTCGCCTGCTCGACCACGCCGGTCATCCCTGCGTCGATGTCGGCTCTGGTCGTGAGGCGCTCGACCTCTGCGACGACCGTTGCCCCCGCCTCGTCATCACCGACCTCTGCATGCCCGGGCTCGATGGCCAGGGCCTCGGCCGGTGTTTGCGCGATCGCTTTCCCGGCCTCGCCCTGATCCTCATCACCGCTCAGAACCTCGATGAAAGCTTCCTCCTCGAACTCCAGACCACCTTCGACGAGGTCCTGAGCAAGCCGGTGGATTGCGATCGATTGCTCGATCGCGTCTCTCATCTGGCCTTGTGATCGGACCCTTCGCACCGGCCCGCGACGCAAGATTCGTCACACTCGACCTTGACCCACAGGCCCACCCGGCGCTACCATGCCTGTGCCATCGCAATTCGGGGCGTAGCGCAGTCTGGTTAGCGCGCCTGCCTTGGGAGCAGGAGGTCACCAGTTCGAATCTGGTCGCCCCGACGTTCGGTTCCGCTTCAGAGCCCACCTCAGGTGGATCAGCCAGTCTCAGTCCCCTGGCCGTTTCTCCGTCGTTTCACGTGGAACCCGTCATTCCTTCGAACCGATCGCCTCACCCTTCGAGGCCGCCATCTCCCCGCTTCCGATCACGTGCGGAGCAGGGGGGAGATCGATTCGTCCGACGAACGCTCGGGTCTCGGTGCCCGTTTCGCCGCCAGGTTCGGGCGGAACATCATCAGGAGCAGGAGGGGCTGATAAAGCAGCACCATCGTGCCCCCTTTCTCCAGATACCAGAACTGGCTCGCCAGCAAGACGGCTGCCGACAGGGCAATCAGCTCTCCCAGGTTCTTCCTCAACGGCCAGATCGACACCACGATCACGAGCGACAGGTACGCGACCAGAACCGGCAGTCGGTACGCCGGATCGAGCCCCGACCAGAGGCTACCCGAAGAGGGCGTCTCCTGGCCCGGCACCAGGCCGGCCTGGGCCAGTCCTCTCGCTCCCATCGCCTCGGCCCATCGGCTTAGCACGGGCACGTTCCGGCCGCTCACAACACAAGCGACCGCCACCCCCAGGCTCGATGCTGCAAACCAAGCCGCCTGCTTGCCTCGATAAAAGCCCAGCCAGAGCGGGATCAACCCCACGCTCGCGGGCATCCAGCCGGCCGCCAGACCGATCAGGGCACCGGCCCTTGCGGGCATCTCGTACCAGACCAGGGCCGTCACGATCAAGGCGGCCGGAAAGACCTGCCCGCTATCGACGACCTCAATCCGCGTGTAGGGCATCACCAGATACAGGGCTGCCGCCGAGAGGCCCGCGATCGGCTGGCCGAAGTGGGTTCGGCCCAGCATCCACAGCCCCAGCACCACGCCAATATGCGCCAGCCCGGCCAGAACCCTCGACAGCAAGATCTGCGTCGATCGCCAGCGCACGACCCCCGGTTCGGTCGGCACGGGAAGGGCAGCGTCATGATGATCGCCCGGAACTTGAGAAACCGCCCCCACCGCACCATGCGCATCGACCTTCCCATCATCCGAGGCCGCGGGGTTCCGCGCCGTCCCTTCCCGGATCGGCAGGCTGATCGTCTCGGCCACCAGCAGCACAATCATCCCGACCGAAAGGCACGTCAGCCCCGGCGCATTGAGGTTCGGCTCCAGCATGGGCCGCCGGGCCAGGCCCAGATCCACCAGACAACGCAGCAACCACAGGCCCGTCCCGAAAAAGAGCCACAGGAACGGCACCAGCGTCCCGCCGTCGTCTCCATTGCCCACCAGAGCCATCAGTCCCGGAGCCAGCACGAACAGGAGGAGCAGGTCGAGGTTCCTCAGACTCCACGGTCGGCGGAACGAAACGAAGATGGAGACACTCAGCAGCAGTGTCAGCAATAACCAGATCTCGGGCCCGAGACCGAGGTCGGGAACCATGAAGGCATCTCTCGGGATTCTGACTGGCGGAGAACCCGCCACGTTCGGATCGGTTGCGCCGTTGCAGGACGTCGAGCGACTCGACGTCAAATGGCCATCCTAAAGGGCCGCCACTGGCCCCCGCAAGGGACCCGATCGGCCGCCGTCCGCTCCCCAGGCCCAATCGATCAGCCCGAGGCGAACGGAATCGGCTCTCCGGCAATCTGACAGAGGGCGTTGAGCGCGGCCCGTTGTTCGGCTTCTTTCTTGTTCCGGCCCCAGGCGGGCGGGAACTTGTGCGGCCCAACCTGCGCGGCAATTTTGAAGCACTTCGAGTGGTCGGGGCCTTGTTCGTCGAGCAGGCGATAGGTCGGGGTCGCCCCGTACTCGCGCTGAGCGACCTGCTGAAAGGTGCTCTTGTGGTTCGAGCCGCTCTGGTTCTCGACCACCTCGACGATCTCCGGGAGCACCAGCGGTTCCAGGAATGTCCGGGCCGCCTCCATGCCCCCGTCCAGATAGAGCGCACCCAGCACGCTCTCGAACACGTCGGCCAGCACCGAAGACGGCGGCGGACCATGTCCCGACATCCCCTTGCCGAGCGTCAAGCAGCTGTCGAACCCCAGTTCTCCGGAGAACCGCGCGCACGTCTGCCTCGAGACCACCACCGACTTGATCCGGGTCAGCTCCCCTTCGAGAAACTCCGGATACCGGCGGTAAAGCAGCTCGCACACAATCAGGCCCAGGACCGAATCGCCCAGGAATTCGAGCCGTTCGTTCGACGCCAGCCGGTGATCGGCCCCCGAGGCGTGGGTCAAGGCTGAGCGGAGCAGGGCCAGGTTCGCAAAGCGATAGCCGATGGCCCGCTGGCAATGTTCCAGCAAATCGTCTTCAGGAGGCGCGGGCATGGGTGCCGTCTCGGACCAAGGAGGGATACTGGAGGCTATCGCCCCACGCGCTCGAAGTCAATGGAACCCTTCACGCCGGCCGGGCTTTACCGTTCATGCCGCTTCCCGATACGATAAGAACCTCAACACGCTCCACCGGCCGAGCTTCGCCGACCCAACGCTCGATCCGGGGGAGTGTGCCCGATCTCTCCCCCACTCAGGTCGCCAGCCGAGGTTGGAGCGTCTCCGCCGTGATCCCCGCCAAGGATTTCAAGAAACGCATGGTCGTCGAGATCGACGGCCAGCCGCATCTCATCGAGCAAATCGTCGTCCAGACCCCCTCGGCCCGGGGTGCGGCCACCCTCTACAAGGTCCGCGCCCGGAACCTCAAGACCCGCCAGCGCGTCGATAAGACCTACAAGGGGACCGACACCCTCGCTGAGTCCAGCTTCGAGCGTCGTTCCATCCAGTTCCTCTACCGAGACGACGAGCAGTTCCACTTCATGGACGCCCAGAACTTCGAGCAGTTCTCGATGCCCGCCGAGAGCCTTGAAGACCAGGCGCCGTTCATGACCGAGAACATGGAAGGGGTCGAGGCCCTCGTCGTCGACGAGCAGCCCATCGGCATCGAGATTCCCGACGTCGTCGAGCTTCCCGTCACCGACACCAGCCCCGGCGTCCGTGGCAATTCCGCCACCGGACGCACCAAGCCCGCCACCCTCTCGACCGGCCACGTCGTTCAGGTCCCCGAGCATCTCGACCAGGGGGTCATCGTCCGCGTCGATACCCGCACCGGCGAGTACCTCGGCCGCGGTGGTTGAGCCCCTCCTCGAACGATCCGCGCCCTCCCTCGAATCTCGTAACCGCGAGCCCGGCGCGCTCAACCCTCGCCCCATCGTGCGAGGGATCGAGTGGCTGACGACCCAATGAGAACTCGCGATCTCCCCAACTCTCTCCCCCGCTCGCTGGGGAGAGGGTGACCGAAGGCCCGGTGAGGGAGGCCGCAGCCAGCTCCAACCGCGACGCTCACTCGGGAACCGCGTCAGGAGAGAATCGTCTCCCTCGACTGCGGCACGCTGGCCCCCGGCGCGTTCTCTTTCGTCAGCGCCCGTTGCCGACGCTTCTCGCGTCCTCTGTTCAGAAACCACTGGCCGCACGGCACCAACACCGGCCGCACCAGAGCCGCGTCGGTCACGATCCCGACGACCAGGGCAAACCCCAGTTGTCGCAGCGAGAGCAACGGGCTGAACATCATCGCCGCGAAGCTACACGCCGTAATTCCTGCCGCCGAGGTAATCAACCCGCCTGTCTGGCCGATCGCCTTCGTGATTCCCGCCTTCAGGCCGAGCGCCCGGACTTCCTCCTGAAGCCTCGACATCAGGAACACGTTGTAATCGACCCCCACCGCCACCAGCAGCACGAACAGGAAGTACGGCACCTTCCAGTCCAGGCCCTCGGCTCCTCCTCCCCACACGAAGACCATGTGCGTGATCCCGAGGGCAAAGGCGTACGTGAGGATCATCGTCGCCACCAGATTCACGCACGCCAGCGGTGCTCTCAGCATCGCCACCAGGACGAGAAACACACCGAGCGGGACCATGATCCACGTCTGATACTGATCCCGACGGGTCAAGGCGCGGATGTCGGCCCCTTCGGCGTTCGGCCCGGCCACCATCGCCTTCGGGTGAATCGGGTCCCGCTCATCGTACTCGCTCAAATAATCCTGAAGCCGTTGCCGAATCGTTTCCACCTCATCGAGTGCCTGAGGGGAGAACGGTCGGCTCGCCTGCTCCAGATCGATCCGAGCCCGCCTCCCATCCTCCGAGAGATAGGCCGCAAACCCGCGCAGCAGTTCCGGGTTTTCCTCGATCGTCCGCTCGTCAATCAACAACCGATCGAGTGCTCGGTGGCCGACCGGGTCCTCCAGAATGTTGCTGATCTCCCGACGAGCCAGGCTGGCCCCTTCGGCGATCTGGCCGGCTCCTTCGGCCGCTCGGGCCAGCTCCCGGAGCAACTGGGCGACCGGGCCGTCTCCCTCGACCGGGCCGATCGAGCTGACACTCTGTGCCGCCGCCGCTCCCCCAAACTGCCCGAGCATCGCCGAGGTCGCCCGCCGCAATCCCGCCGTCACCGGATCGCTCTGTGAGGGGCGGCCCGATTCCGCATCGGGTTTGGCCGCCGCTTCGGGTTCCTGATCCGGAGCAGGGGGGGGCGAGCCCGGAATCTCCCCAAGCACATCGGCCCCGGTCAGTTCGCCGAGGAGCATCGCCCCCCGAATGCGCCCGCCGCCCTCATCGAGCCCCGCTTTCAGCTCCTTCGCCCCCTCAACCAGCCGTTCAAATCCCTCGTTGACCGCCGACAGCCGCGAAGACAGCCGAGCCGGTTCCAGAGGGGCCGTGCTCCCGAGCGGCTGCGTGGCCGATCGAACCTCGACGAGCGTTCGCTGGTGCGAGAGCAATCGGCTAATGTCATCCAGTGCCGCCAGGCCGACCGAGCTGCGGAAGTCCGGGTCCTCCGGCCTCGCTTCCAGCAAGACGGCCATCGGTGCCGTCGCCCCTGCGCCGAATTTGGACGAGATCAGGGCGAGCCCTTCGACCGAGCCGGCCGTTGGGGGCATCTCCGAGATCGTATCCTGGATGAACGCATTCTGCGCCGTCAGCTGAAGTCCAAGGACCGCCATCGGCATCATGGCCGCCAGGGTCAGGCCCCAGGCCAGCCAAGGACGCTTCAGCACCGCCCGACCCAGCCGATCCCAGTAGCCCGACGGCGGTCTCGTCAATCCGGTGAACGATCGGGGCCTCCATCGCGCCAGGAACAGGAGCAAGGCCGGGGCGAGGGTCAGGGCCGCCACCACGGTGATCGCCAGGCCGAACGCCACGCTTGGCCCGGTGCTCGAAAACAGCTTGAACCGCGTCAGCCCCATCAACGAGAGCCCGATGATGGTCGTGAACGCGCTCGTCACCACGGCCAGGGCCACGCGCCCGAGGGTCGTCCGGATCGCCGCGCTTGGGTTCGAGGCGTTCCAGTTCTCCCCGAACCGCCACGAGAGCAACAGGCAAAAATCCGTCCCCGTCCCGAACAGCAGGACCACCAGAAACAGCTCGACCAGTGACGAGACTTCCCAGCCCAGCTCAGCCCCCCAGGCCAGTAGCCCTCGAGCAATCAAGAGGCTCACGCCGATCGTGATCAACGGCACCATCGCCAGGAAGATCGACCGGTAGACGATCAGCAAGACCACCAGCAGCAAGAAGAACGCCGCAACCGCCGCCCGGTCGAGCGTGGTTTGCACGTTCTGCATGTAGTCCCGGCCGATCACCGCCGCGCCGCTCCAGACGACCGAAGCCCCCTCCGGCCGCTCCGAGTCGAGCGCCTTGACCTCCCGTTCCAGCCAGGCCACCGCCTCCTGACTCGTCGGGCTGACGAACGCTTCGTCGATGGCGACGAACATGAGCATCAGCGTGCCGTCGCGACTGATGAGCCGAGCCGACACCTCCGGCTGATCGGGCGATGGAGCCAGGACCGTCGAGAGCACCTCCGGTCGGTCGCTCCGTTGAAACCGATCGGCCAGCAGCGCGGCGAAGTCGCGATCGTCGTCCGTCAGGCCCTCGGGGTTGTAGACCCCGACCACCGCCGACGAGTCGAACCACTGCTCCGGCCAGGTCTTGCCCAGAATCTCGGCCGCTATCGCGCTCTCCGACCCTTCAGGCAGCAGCGACGCTTGCCCTTCGGCCGCGATCCGAGTCAGGTCTGGCGCAAGCCCAACGACCACCACCAGAACCACGATCCAGCACGCGACGACCACCGCCGGCCGTCGACTGACAAACCACCTCAGGGCATCAAAAGGCATGCGAGACGGGCTCCCCCCGTCCGGGTCCGGAATCCGACCCGGCGACCAACCTTCGCGGGACAGCCCGCATGGTTCGATTCGATCGCCCTATTTTCCAAGCTTTCACCCATCCGACCAGGGGGTAGCGACGAACCCCAGCGGCGAATCCGATGCAGGCCGCCGCGTTCCTCCCAGGGTTCAACGACTGGACTACCGTTGACACGAGCCTCCCCCTGGCAAAATGACGAGCCCCGAATGTACCCGAGGCTCGATGAATCCTTCCGGACATCCGCCTCGGCTCCCCTCGCACGGGCAGATCCCTCCGGCAAGGAACCTTACTGGCCCGGTTCCGGAAGAGGTTCGAGGTCCAGGGAATCGTCGGGTGATGGATTGATTCGCGCCGATGGCACTTGAGGCGTCATCTCCTTCGCCGTGGTCAGCCCCTCCTTGATCGCCTCCCAGCGTGCCAGCTCATCATCGATGCGTCGGAGGCGGGCCTCCAACGTTTTGCGCTCGTCTGTCAAGGCCTCGATCACCCCCTCGGCCGTCGCTCGCCCCTCGTCGATGAAGGTCTCGGAATCGATGACGGTCGCGCTCGCCTCCACTCCGGCGGCCACGATTCGGGGCGGCCTGGTTCCCGGCAACGGGGGAAGGACCTCGTCCGGATCAGAGAAGCCGACGAGAGGTTCGAGGCCCACCACCTCGGGCGGCATCGCGGGAGGTGACAATGCCTCGACCTCGTCCGAGATGCGAGGGGGGGACGGCTCCTCCGCCGGGACGGGGGCCGCTACCCTTGGAGGGCCTTGCTGCTTCGCCACCACGGCGGCCCCCCCCACGATCCCCAGCCCGACGGCAGCTCCCAGCATCACGCGGATCATCATGACTGCTCACTCCTGAGTCGAACGCCTTCCGGGCTCAGAGGCACCCTCGAACGCTTGCGAAGGTGGTGCGAGAGGAGTCTCGTCAACCCGGTGCTCGCGCGTCAAGCACCGATCTGGCCGGAGGGCCCTCGCAGTCATTCAATCCGGTGGGGCGAGTCTGGCGACCGACCCCGACCCGACGGGGCAGGGGGCTCCGTCTCGTTGCTCGAATGCGGGACCGATCGCGCAATGTTCGCCACCAGCCCCAGACCCAGCAAGATCGCCACCGACCACCCGCCGACCGCCGCATACCAGGCCACCGTGTACCGCCGGTCACTCGCGTCCGATTCGTCCGACAGCTCCCCGTCGATCGCGGTCCCATCTCCCGAAGCGGCCAGGGCGAGCCGTTCGTTCGCCGCTCGGAGCTGATTGGCTTCCTCACGCAATGCATCCATCTGGGCGAGGGATTGGTCCCGGATCGCCACCTGACGACGCATCTCTGCCAGTTGCCGTTCCTTGGCGATCAGATCACGCCCGACCTGTTCCACCAGGGCCGCCTCGGCGACGGCCCGATCGCGCTCCTCGCGCAACTGGGTATAGACGCGGGTGAACCGCTCGTTCGAATCCCCCACGCGGACCTCGGCCAGCAAGGCGTCGATCGCCTGTTCCTTCGCTCGGAGCCGCTCGGCGGTGTCCGACGCTTCGCGCGCCTCGTTCGCGCGGGCCAGCTCGGCCCGCAGGCTGCCGAGCGATCGCGACTGCTCCCGGATCTGGCTCGTCAACGCCCCGATCCAGAGCGCCAGCGCCAGGCCGAGCACGCCGAAGATGATCCCCAGCAAGGTGAACACCGCGGCCGACTGGCCCCGGTCGGCCGTCGTTGCCGAGGCGGTGTGCGGTCGATTGAGCATGGCGATCAGCTCCGCTTCCAGGCGAGGCGAGAGTGCGCCCAGTCCTCCCGAGGACTCGGCCACCAGCACCCCCTCCAGGTCGTCGACCGTCCGGGCCAGGGCCCGCCGCTGGTCCCGAGGGGAGACGACCACATACCCCTCGACCTGCCTCAACCCTCCGTCCCGCCACTGGAAAATGCCCCGCGTCTGGCGGATCGGATCGACCACGTAGGCTACCTGCAACGGCTGGCCAAAGAAGTGCTGCTGAATGAACACATCGTGCCCCGACAAAAAAATGCCGAAGTCCGGATGCGTATGGTACCAGCCGACGATATCCAGGTTCGGATACGTTCGGTCGCGCTCGCGGGTAATTTCCTCCCACGAGTCGTGCGTGTACGTGAAACTTGCTTGCGTGTTCTCGTAATGCTTCGCTTCAATCGCCTGCGAGATCCAGACAAACGGCCTGCCCGTCTCTTCGTCTACGCACTCCTTGCCCAGCAGGATGCCCCCGAGTTCCACCCTCGTGTCACTCAGCGCATGACGCTCGATCGCATCGACCGTCGCCCGATCGACAAAGATCGCCAGATCCTCCGGCCCCGGGTTCCCATACGCAAGGCACGCGAACCGCCGATCCCGGTCGGGCCGGCGCAGCCGAAGCGGCTCCCGGTAGCTCACCTCATCAAACTGGATCTCGTCGCGATCGCTGCTCACTGGCGGCTCTTGGTTCCCGAGGTCAAATCAACGAGTGTCTTGAGGCAATTGAATTCCCGAGGCGTTCATCACCCCCGCCCGGTCGGCCTCCAGCAAGATGAAGACCGCGCCGTCCAGCCCTTCGACACGGACGACATCGTACGGTGGCACGCCGAGATCGGCCAGGGAGCGCTCGGCCAGGGGAGTCCCTTCCTCAACCATCGAGATGAGTTCCGGCCGTCCTGTCTCCCCCGACTCGGGGTCGATCGCTTCGGCAACGCTCACCTTCGACCTCGGCTTCATCACTTCCTGACGTCTCCCCAGTTGCGGCCACTCAATCGCCGCCACCAGGTCCCGGTCGAGGCTCAGCACCAACGGTCCGCTCAGATGCTCCCGTGCCACGTGAAACACCGCCTCGGCCGTCGCCGAGTGGCCCAGGTCCACCCGCATCGGCTCGGGATAGGTCTCGTGGCTTAGGCAGTCCTCCTTGCGCGGCAGCTCGGTCGTGTAGAAGGTGTTCGCCACCCCGTTGAACACATGAAGACAACCAGCCTGCACCGGCATCCCGTGGATCAGCTTCAACGCCTCCTGCACTTCCATTGCCGCCATTATCGAAGCAATCGTCGGCGCGGTCGGCACCTTTCCCGCCAGAATGTCTTCCCGGCGGAGCAGGGGACAGCTATACCGCAGGTTCAACAGTTGATAATCCCGGCTCGTCATCCCGCATTCGTAACAGGCCGAATCCGGCGGCACGAACACGCGGACGACCCCTTGGATTTCCTGGATCCCTGCATCAACCCACGGCGTACCCACCTTCCAGCACTGCCGGTTGACCCAGAGCCTCGCCTCGCGGTTGTCGAGGCAGCCGATCACCACGTCCATCTCGGCAAACAGGCCAAGACCGATGTCGGTGATCACATCTCCATGAATCGCCCGAATACTCACATCCGGGTTCAGTTCTTTCGCCCGACGCGCCGCTACCTCCGCCTTCGGCTGTCCACCGTCCTCGGCCCGAAACAGAACCGACCGCGACAGGTTCGACGCCTCGACCTCGTCCAGGTCGATCACGACCACCGTCCCGACCCCCAGCAACGCCAGGTTCTTCAGGACCTCATTCCCGAGCGCCCCCGCCCCCACGACCAACACCTTCGCCGCCGCCAGGCGATCCTGGCGCCACCACGAGATCAGGCGCAGGCGGCTATAACGATCGTCGTCGTCAATGTGCAGGATGTCATCGTCCACGATCCGAAGGCTCCCATCCCATCCAGTCACGAGGGATCGTGGTGTCACTCAATGAACAGAATATCCGGTGGCGGTTCCCGGCGCACCGGGGCCGGTTCGCGGCGAGGGGGCAAGGCCACCTCCTCATCGAGCAAGACAATCGACTCCCCCTCGGTCACCTGGGGCGAGGTTACCGCCTCGGGCTCGATTCTGCCTTGCGCCGCTCTCGCGTCACGCAACGGGCGAGCGTCCATCGGAAAGGCAAACGTCGATTGATTCGCTGCCCACAGCGCCGCGTCGCGGTTATAGGGGCTGCGGAGATCATAGTTGTGGAACCGGGCCATGTCCCAGAGCATCTCGCACAGTTCGTCGAGCTGCAGGCTCGGCACCCAGTGCGTGTTGTAGCCGCCCAGGCAAACCAGGCCGATCTCCGAGATGTTCGGGTGATAGATCGGCGTCAGCCAGCGCAGCTCGGGCATGCTCCTCGGATACGAGGCCCCGAGCTTGATCTCCACCTGATGCGTGTCCTGCGCGATGATCTTCCCGCGCTCTCTCGCCAGGCTTCGACCTCGGAACTCGATCAGATAGCGCTGCGCGGGATCGCCCGACGCCCGGAACCGGAGAATCGTGCTTTCCTCTTGCAACCGCTCCATCGCCGACCGATCCGAGCGCAATCGGCGAGACTGGGGCGAATCATACGATTTCCGAAGCATGGCGCAGGGCCTCACGCTCATCGCATTGCGTCACAATCATGGCACCGCCGGCACTCACGCGCCGGAGCCCGCGACCACCTCCGGATAGACGATCAGGTGATCGCCGTTCTGCACACTCGCCTCGACCAGGGTTTGCGCCTCGGTCAACCGGCGCCGCCCTTCCTTGTGGTCGAGCGAGTAGCTCAACGGCTGACCATCCGGGCCGGTCGTCGGAAGGTTCATTTTCGTGATGATGTTTGGCAGGATCCGGCTCACCGGAACGCTGTAGGCGATCACCGCCTTGACCGACTTCGATCCGGTCTGGTCCAGGAACGTGACCTGGATCCCGCTGGCATCTGCATTACCGCCGTAAGACATGGCAAGGTCCCTCCTCTAGCATTCGATTCGGACCTCGGCCGCGATTATTGAGGCACCGGCGCACCGTTTTGATTCTCGGCGGCACGAACAAAGCACCCTGACGGATCGAGGATCACCCCATCCTATCGCCCGGATCCCCCCTTCGAAAAGGGGCCGTTTCCCACAACACACACCCTCACGCCGACACGCATTGCTTTCCCTGGCAACCGTAGATCGAGCAGGCCCCGACGAAGGTCCAGCAATCGCGGTGGTGCGGCGTCTTGCACGAGGCGCAGATCACCTTCGCCTCGTCCGGCCCGATCGGCTCGTTGCAGACCTTGCAGATCGGCGGCCCCGCCTCGACCGGGCTCGACGCGCCGACATCGACGATCGCAATCCCTTCGGCCATCCGCTCCTGGATGTTCGATCGCAGAAGATCGTGCAACACCAGACTTTCCCGCACCGCCAGATCCAGCCCCGAGACGCTCTGCCCCAGGTTCCGATCTACCTGCACCAGCAGCCGCTCCGGGGTGACCGACACCAAAATCCCCCCCGGTGGCCCCAGCTTCCGAAGGTTCTCGATCGCCGACCGGGCCGAGTTCTGGTGTAGCAGTTCTCGGGCGATCTCCGGATCGTTCGCCCGCACGACGTAATGGCGATCGAAGACCGGATCCCCGAGCCTCACCAGCCTCGTTCCTCGTGGAACCTGCTTCGGAGACGGACGCGTCACCGGGAACAGCTCAAACCGGAACGGAATCCCCTCGCCGAACCGCGTGACCACGCGCGTTCTCGGCATCGACGGCTGCCCCGCCACCACCGGCGCCAGGCCCACCCGAACGCTCGATCCGTGGTAGCCGAAGCTCACCGTCGGCGGGTCGACCAGCCCTCGATGCTCGTAACGCCCCCGGTACTGCCGAGCCAGGGCACGATACGCCCGGTATCTCGCCCCCGAGAAGCCCGCCCAGATCGCCCCGAAAACCCGGACGACCGCATACAGGGCCAGGACGATGATCCCGACGACCAGGACGTCCATCAACGCTCACCCCACCCTCGACGTGTTCGGTTCCCTTTGTTTCACTCTACGGTCATTGTCCTCGACGGAGCAACGGCCCCGGGGACACGAACGGTTTCTTGCCACGTGGGCGAGGGAGGAAACACGCGCAGAGACGCAGAGCCGCAAAGAAGCGCGAGCCTGCCTTTGCACAGCGACTCCCCTCTCTCTCCTCTCCGTTTCCTCTCCCCTTTGCAACGTTGCGTTTCTGCGCGCGATCCCTCTTCCCTCTCCCCGAATCCCTCAGTGCCCCCTCAACGCCGGGAAGCGTCGCACGCTGTCCGATTCTTCGCTACGATGGCTCGTTCACCCCCCGAACCGTTGCGACGGCTCCTCCCTGAGGTCATTCGCCCCGTGCCCCTGGAATCTTCGAGTCGATCCGACCGCGCCTTCGGCCGTCGTTGCATTTTGGCTGCCGCCGTCCTTTGGAGCCTCTCCGGCGTCTTCACCAAGAGCCTGACCGGGCTCGAAAGCGGCACGATCGCCGTCTACCGCGGCCTGTTTGCCGGACTGGCCCTCTTGCCCCTGGTTCGGCCTGCGAAGATGCGGTTTCAAGCGCCGATGATCCCGCTGGTCATCACCTTTGGCGTCATGACCGGCCTGTTTATCGCCGCCATGAAGGCCACGACCGCCGCCAACACCATCTTTCTTCAGTACAGTTCCGCCCTCTGGGCCGTTCCGCTGAGCCTCGTCTTCCTCCGCGAGTGGCCCGACCGCCGATCCCTCTGGTGCATCGCCGTGGCCGCCTTCGGCATCGTCCTGATCGTCGTCCGGGGCGGGGGAGGGGGGCCGAACGACTCGCTTGGCATCGGCATGGCGCTTGGCAGCGGGGTGGCCTACGCCGGAGTCGCCGTCGGTTTGCGGTCTCTCCGCGGGCTCGACCCCATGTGGCTCAGCTCCGTCAACAACCTCGGCGGCGCATTGGTCCTCGGCCTGTTCCTCCTCACCGTCTCCGGCTCCATCCCCCTGCCGACCTGGCCGCAGGCCGGGGCCCTGTTGCTGTTCGGGATCGTTCAGATGGCCATCCCTTACGTCCTCTTCGCCCGAGGCCTCCGCGACGTCCCTGCCCCCGAGGCTGGCCTGCTCGCCCTGGTCGAGCCCTTGCTCAACCCCCTCTGGGTCCTTCTGTTCATCGGCGAATGGCCCAAGGACGCGACCCTCATCGGCGGCGCATTCCTGCTGGCCGGTGTCGCCCTGCGATACATCCCGATGAAACGCCCCCGCCCGCTCCCAACGGTCGCAACTCCCGCCCCCCCCGGCCCCCCGGCCGATTCTGCTCGGTGATGCGCTGTCTCGCCCTGGTTCATCCGACCCCTTCCCTGTCCGCCGCACGTTTTCCTCCCTCTCCCCTGCTCTTGGGGGAGAGGGCCCGGGTGAGGGGGGCTCCGACGAGGCTCCAAGCTCGTCGCCAAACTCCCGGACCCCTCACCCCAACCCTCTCCCCGTAAGCGAGGAGAGGGGGCCGGAACCGATTGGTCAGAACGGCTGTCCTTTCTCCACCTCACACACCCTGCCCCCCGGTACGATCGCATCATGATGAATCTCGGCGACGGTCCCTCCCAGGTTTTCACCACGGCGTCGATCGTCGGCAGCATTGCGTTCGCCCTCTCCGGGTTCATGATGGGGGCTCGCAAGCGGCTCGACCTGATGGGGGTCTTCATCCTCGCCTTCCTGACCGCCAACGGCGGCGGCGTGATCCGCGACCTGCTCGTTGATCGTCCGCCGGCCATCATGGCGGGCCTGAGGCCCTTCTACCTGACAGCGGGCACGGTGACGCTCGCTCTTGTGTTGAAGCTCCAGCAACGGGCCTCGCTCGAACGGGCCTGGATCTTCGTCCTCAGCGATGCGGTCGGGCTCGTTGCGTTCGGAATTACCGGGGCGATCGTCGGCATCGAGCATGACCTGCATCTCTTCGGCGTCGTCATCCTCTCGTTCCTCACCGCCACCGGCGGCGGCATCGTCCGAGACATCCTCGTCAACGAGGTCCCCCTGGTCCTCCACGGCGACTTCTACGGCAGCGTGGCCATCCTCCTCGGCGTCGCCATCGACTCCCTCCATCGGGCCGACCTGATGAGCCCCGTCTCCCTCCTCGCCGTCTTCGCCTTCGGCCTGATCCTCCGCCTCATCGCCTACCGCCGCCGCTGGTCGTTGCCAAGGCTCAACCCGCTCAACCAGGATTCCCCCGCGGTCCCCCCATCCCATTGACCCGTTCCCGACGGAACCGCGTCGCCTCTCGTTGTCCTTCCACCCTCAAACCATGCGTCGTTCCTTACCCTGGGTGGCCCCAGTTGCTCGCCAACCGGGGCGGCGCAGCCGCAAGCGGCCACAGGTGCTCCGCCGAGGCTTCGGGTCGCCCTGCGGACTCGATTGACAAGCAATTGGGGCCACCCGGAACGCATGATGTAAGGCTGGAAGGTCGCCACCCAGGCAGGGCCACCCGAAAAAAAAAGGGGGGAGGCCAGGGAAATCCCTGGCCTCCCCCCTTCGTGATCGTCGAACGCTTCGTCCCGGCCCACCGAAGAACGGGGAGGCCGGGCGCGAAACCGATCAATACATGTCGTCGTCCATGCCGCCGCCCGGGGCCCCTTCGCCGTCCTTCGGCAGGTCGGCGATCAGGGCGTCGGAGGTCAGCAGCAGGGTGGCCACGCTGGCGGCGTTCTGCAAGGCCGAGCGGGTCACCTTGGTCGGGTCGATGATGCCGGCCTTGACCAGGTCGGTGTACTCATCGTTCAGGGCGTCGTAGCCTTCGTTCCCCTTCAGGTCGAGGACCTTCGAGCAAACCACGCCGCCGTCCTGGCCCGCGTTGTCGGCGATCTGAGCGATCGGCGCGGCACAGGCCCGGATGATGATCTCATAGCCGGTCTTCTCGTCGTGCGAGAGGTCGCCGGCCTTGACCGAGCGCGAGGCCCGCAGCAGGGCCACGCCGCCGCCGGGGAGGATGCCCTCTTCCAGGGCCGCCCGGGTGGCGTGCAAGGCGTCCTCGACCCGCATCTTCTTTTCCTTCATCTCCGACTCGGTCGCGGCGCCGACGTTGATCTTCGCCACGCCACCTGAGAGCTTCGCCAGACGCTCTTCGAGCTTCTCGCGGTCGTAGTCGCTCTTGGTGTCCTTGATCTCGCGGCGGATCGCCTCGATGCGCCCCTGGATCGCGTCGGAGGTGCCGGCCCCTTCGATGATCGTCGTGTTGTCCTTGTCGATGATCACCTTCTTGGCCTGCCCGAGGTCTTCCAGGCCGATCTTTTCCAGATCGATCCCGAGCGCCTCGAAGATCGGCTTGCCGCCGGTCAGGGTGGCGATGTCTTCGAGCATCGCCTTGCGACGATCGCCGTAGCCGGGGGCCTTCACGGCGGCGCAACGGAAGGTGCCGCGCAGCTTGTTGATGACCAGGGTGGCCAGCGCCTCCCCTTCGATGTCCTCGGCAATGATCAGGAGCGGCTTGCCCGTCTGGGCCACCTTCTCCAGGACCGGGACCAGGTCCTTGACCGAGCTGATCTTCTTCTCGTGGATCAGGACGTAGGCGTCTTCGAGGACCGCCTCCATCGACTGCGGGTTGGTCACGAAGTACGGCGAGAGGTAGCCGCGGTCAAACTGCATCCCCTCGACCCACTCGACCTCGGTCTTGAGGCTCTTGCCTTCTTCAACCGTGATCACGCCGTCCTTGCCGACCTTCTCGGTCGCCTCGGCGATCATCCGGCCGACCTCGCGGTCGAAGTTCGAGGCGACGGTGGCGACCTGCTCGGTTTCCTTCGTGGTGGAAACCTTGGTGCTCATCGACTGCAGGGCAGCGACCACGTCCTCAACCGCCTTGTCCATCCCGCGCTTCATGAGCATCGGGTTGACGCCGGCGACGACGCCGCGGAGCCCTTCGTTGTAGATGGCTTCGGCCAGAATGGTCGCCGTGGTGGTGCCGTCACCGGCAATATCGTTGGTCTTGGAGGCGACCTCCTTGACCATCTTGGCGCCCATGTCTTCGTACTTGTCTTCCAGCTCGATCTCCTTGGCGACGGTGACGCCGTCCTTGGTGACCGTCGGCGAGCCGAACGACTTCTGAATAATCACGTTGCGGCCCTTCGGACCGAGCGTGACCTTGACGGCTCGGGCGAGCTTGGCCACACCGCGCTGCATGGCGGTACGGGCTTCCTGATCAAATGCGATCATCTTCGCGGACATGGACAATTCTCTCCTGGCGAAGATCCAGTTCGGTGGGGTGGATTCGTGAGCGACCAAGGAGCATGAAACGAGAGGCCGGCGATCCGACAATCAGGTGGCCTGGGGGCCGTTCGCCCCCATCGCTTCACCGAAGGCCGGCGTTCCCACGAGCGGGGTGGCTGGGGTCGTGCCGACCCCAGTCGAAGGGCTCCGAAGCGATTCGAAGCATCCGGCCGGGGTCGAACCGACCCCAGGCACCCCCTCCTCCCGCAGTACTCCTCTGTCGATGACGAGACAGTCTGGACAAACAGGCGATAGATTCGAAGAGACACGTCAAGAGCTGCCCGACCGTGACCTCGCGTCACGAAGGAGCCCTTGATCAAGGTCGGTCCCCACCCGTCCGACGACAGGCGAGACGACCGACCCGGGTGGCAATCAATCAGCCCTCGACGACGGCGAGGATGTCATCCTCGCGCATCAGGAGGACCTTGCGGTCGCCGTCGAGCTTGAATTCTTCGCCGGCATAGCTGGTGAAGATCACCGCGTCGCCGACCTTGACCGACAATGGCTTCTTGGTGCCGTCCTTGGAGGTCGTGCCATCTCCGACCGCGACCACCTTGCCCTTTTGGGGCTTGTCCTTGGCCGAATCCGGCAGAACGATGCCGCCGGCGGTCGTCTCCTTGGCTTCCTCCCGCTCGACCACCACGCGATTGCCCAGCGGCTGGATGTTCATCGCGACCTGCTCTCCTCGCTCGGCGATGCGCCCGAGCCTCGCACGATTTCGGAATCAGAATCGTTCACCCGATAGGGCCTCCTGCCAACTCGTCCCCCTCTGGACGCGGCCGGCCCCAATCGTCGGCCAGCGCCAGAGGCAACCCGCGTGCCTATCAGAATTGGAATTCACAACTTGTTTGAAGTTAACGTGTTAGGTTTTTCTTCTTCTGCTCTCTCTCGGTCTGCTGCCTGCCGATCCCGTTTCCTCCCTTCCCGCCGACTGCCGATTCGGCAGTCTCCCTCCCGCTCTGCCACCGAATTCGCCTTCAGATTTCCTGACTGCAACGGCCCTTCGCCACGATGATTTCAAGGGAGCTTCCTCCATGCCCTGATCTGTCGAGCTTTTCAATCCAAGCATTGATGCGTTCTTCGGAGGTTTTCCGGGCTCCTTTCCCTCGCTGGATGCCCCGAGATCCTGACCCCACGAGTTCTCGAAACGAACGGCCAAGATCGCCGTAACGCTCTTTGAAAAGACACTTTGCGTGATCCCCTCTCAGCACACCAAACAGGCGCACTCCGGCGCACCAACGCGCACCGAGGCCACCCAGACCTCGCCTGGCCTTTCCCGGCTTCACCCTCTCTCCCATCCGTGGCTCCCTTGCCCCCTCCCATTCCCGAAACGAACCGTGGCGAAACCAGGCAACCCGTTGCCAGTTCAACGAGTTAGAGCGATTCCTTGATGCGCACCGACGCGCACCAGAGGCCCACCGATCCGCGCACCGAGGGCACACCACGACCTGATCTGGCTCCTTGCCCGTCGAGTCCTTGGCGAGCAGGCCACCGGGGCCGTACACTGGCGTCGTCCGCCCGATCCGATCCCAGGACGATGCCTCCGGAGCTGGTTGAGCCCCGGGAGCCACCCGCGTTTCCCCCAAGGAGTCGGCCGACCATGAGGATCACGGAACGCCCCCTGTTCCCTGCCCTTTGCCTCGCCGGAGCCGTGCTGCTGATGACCGCCCCCGACCCCGCCTCCGCCGGCCCGCCCGACGACGCCAAGCGCACCCCTTTGGACTATCCGGAGGCCGCCCGAGGCGACGTGGTTGACGACTACCACGGCACCCCTGTCGCCGACCCTTACCGCTGGATGGAGGACATCGACTCGACCGAGACCCGCGCCTGGGTCGAGGCTCAGGTCGCCCTGTTCGACTCCTACATCGCCGACGTCCCCGCCCGCAAACGCATCGAGGACCGCCTGACCCAGCTCTGGGACTACGAGAAGTTCGGCATCCCCTTTGAAAAGGGGGGCCGCTACTTCTACTCCTATAACAGCGGCCTGCAGAACCAGAACGTCATCTACTCGACCCCCTCCCTAGCCGCCGACGCTCAGGTCCTCATCGACCCGAACACCTTCAGCGCCGACGGCACCATCGCCCTGGCCGGCCTGGCCCCCTCGAAGGACGGATCGAAGGTCGCCTATGCCGTCTCCGACGCCGGCTCCGACTGGATGACCTGGAAGGTCCGCGACGTGGCCTCGGGCGACGACCTCGACGACCTGATCCGCTGGAGCAAGTTCTCCGGCGCCGAGTGGACCCCCGACGGCTCTGGCTTCTTCTACGGCCGCTTCCCCGAGCCCGAAGACGGCAGCGACCTCCGCGCCGCCAACTTCTACCAGAAGGTCTATTACCACCAGCTCGGCACGTCTCAGGATGACGATGCCTTGATCTGGGAAGACCCCGAGAACAAGGACCTGCGGGCCGACGCCACCGTGACCGACGACGGCGCCTACCTGATCCTCACCCTCGGCCGCGGCACCGACGACAAGTACCGCATCCTCTACCGTCCCCTGGCCGACACCGACGCCGAGCCGATCCACCTCGTCGGCGACTTCGACGCCGACTACACCTTCATCGACAACGACGGTCCCCGCCTCTTCTTCCGGACCGACAAGGAGACCCCGCTCGGCAAGGTCATCGCCATCAACGTCCACCACCCCGAGCCGGAGCACTGGGAGACGATCATCCCCGAGGCCGAGGAAACCCTGCTCGGCGCCAACCGGGTCGGCCCGTTCCTGATCGCCCAGTACCTGAAGGATGCCCGCTCTCAGGTGAAGCTCTACGACCTGGCCGGCGCCTTCGTCCGCGAGGTCGAGTTCCCCGAGCTGGGCACCGCCTCCGGCTTCTCCGGCGACCGCGACAACACCGAGACCTTCTACTCCTTCTCCTCCTACACCCGGCCTTCGACCATCTACCGCTACGACCTGGCGACCGGCGAGAGCACCCTCTACAAGGAGCCTCAGGTCGGCTTCAACCCCGACGACTACACCACCGAACAGGTCTTCTACACGAGCAAGGACGGCACCCGCGTCCCCATGTTCATCAGCCACAAGAAGGGGATCGAGATCGGCCCCGAGACGCCGACCTTGCTCTACGGCTACGGCGGGTTCAACATCCCCCTGACCCCCAGCTTCAGCGTCTCTCGCCTGGTCTGGATGGAGATGGGCGGTGTCTACGCCGTGCCGAACCTCCGGGGCGGCGGTGAGTACGGCGAAGCCTGGCACAAGGCCGGCACGAAGCTCCAGAAGCAGAACGTCTTCGACGACTTCATCGCCGCGGCCGAATACCTGATCGATCAGGGCCGGACCTCGACCCCCAAGCTGGCCATCCAGGGGCGTTCCAACGGCGGTCTGCTCGTCGGGGCCTGCATGACCCAGCGGCCCGACCTGTTCGGCGCCTGCCTGCCGGGCGTCGGGGTGCTGGACATGCTCCGCTTCCACACCTTCACGATCGGCTGGGCCTGGACCGACGACTACGGCTCCTCCGAGAACGCCGACGAGTTCGAGGCCCTCTACGCCTACTCCCCCTATCACCGGGTCGAGCAGGGGGCCTGCTACCCACCGACCCTGATCGTCACCGCCGACCACGACGATCGCGTCTACCCGGCCCACAGCTTCAAGTTCGCCGCCGCCATGCAAGAGGCCCAGGGCTGCGACAACCCGATCCTCATCCGGATCGAGACCCGAGCCGGCCACGGCGCCGGTAAGCCGACGGCCAAGATCATCGAGGAGGCCGCCGACGAGATGGCCTTCGTCGTCCACGAGCTAGGCGTTTCCCTGCCCGATGCCGACTGATCGACCCCCAAACGCACGCGAGGCACGGGCCTCCCCCCTCGGGGGGCTTCCCGTGCCTCGCCGTTGAGCGAGCCATCCAGGGGGCCGCAACGACGGTCCCCTCGGAACTCCGCTCGAATTACTTCCGCTTGATCTTGTGGAGCGTATGACGCCTGAGCTTCGGGCAATACTTCTTCAAGCCCCCCTGAAGCCCTTCCGGAATTCCGCCCTTGGTGTTGACGGAGACGCGGTAGTTCAGTTCGCCGGTCTCGGAGCACTGGAGCCAGACGTGCTCACGACCGGCCGATTTCTTCGCCATGGGTCCTTCTCCCGCCGGTCTGGGCCGGTCGGTCCTTTGCACACGTTCGGAACTGCTGCGCGATCGATCAAATCGGCAAAGAGAGTGATTGTAATGAACTTCAGCCAGGGACCGCAACGGCAGTCGTCGGCCGATCGTGACAGGAAGCCGTCGGATCAGTCGGCCGGGCGGGGGCCGGGCTCCTTGCCGGTGGTCGAGGCCCGCGCGGCGACGCGGACGCTCAGGTCTCCCGTCACGCGCACCTGGCATGAGAGCCGGGTGTTCGGCGGGAAGCTCGATTCGAGGGCCAGCCGATCCCGTTCGGCCTCCTCCATCGCCGGGGCATCTCCTTCCAGCACCTCGACGCGACAGGTCGTGCACTTGGCCTGGCCGCCGCAACGGTGGAGGATGTCGATGCCGGCGTCCTCGATCGCCAGCACCAGCTTCTTGCCCGCTTCCACCTCGAACGCTCCGACACCTTCAACGGTCACGGTCGGCATGGGGACCTCCTGCCTGAGACTGCGGTTTCGGGACCGAGAACGCTCTCGGGGGGCCCGATCGGCCCTCAGCCTAACCCGCCGACCCGGCCTTGGGCAAGCGCCCCTCCGAGCCGGGCTGATGCTCCTGCTCTGGCTCCTCCCGATGGTCCTCCCGGCCCGAGCCGGAGAACCCTCCCCGGCGATTGAGATCCGGGCGATCCGGCCCGATGCCCAGGTCTTCGCCCTCCTTTCCCTGTTCGAGGGGACCGCCTGGCCCCACCCGGCCGCCGCCCTGGCCGACTGGAAGCAATCGGCCCCACCGGGCGAGGAGCGATCGCTCGGCAAGACGCTCGAAGCCCTCCTCACCGCCCTAAACCCCCTGATGGCACAGGAGCTGGCGACCTTCGACGGCACCCGGTTCTTGCTCGACCTCGACTCCGGAGGCCAGCCCCACTGGGCCGCCGTCGTCCCGAAGGATGACGGCACGATCACCGCCCTGGCCACCGCTCTGGTCCTGACCGACGGCCGCCGCGAGGCATCTGAAGGCCCCTTCGCGGTCGATCGGATCGGCCCGAACGGGGCTCCTTTGGTCGCCTCAACCGAGCCGGGAGCGCCGGTCATTCTCGCCTCCGACCGCCCGGCGTTGCGATTGGCCATGGAACGGCTCAATGGGAACCAAGGGGACGATCCGGGAATCGACTCGGGCTGGATCGTTCGGGTCGATCCCAAGGCCCTGGCCGCTTCGGAATGGGTGCCGGGCCGTCAGATCGCCGCGGCCGTCCTCGGCCTCGGTTACGAGTCGATCGAGGCCCGCGCGGCTCTCGTCGGTGATTGCCTGGAGGTCGTTGTCGAAGGCCCCACCCATCCGCTCGCAACCCGACCGGGCTGGGGAGCCATCGATCCGAGCTGGCTGGACGTCGTCCCAAATGAGCAGGCCGCGATGGCCGTTTCGCTGGCAATCGGCCCCGGCGCAGATGCCTGGGCCGGGTTGCTGCAGGTGGTCGATCGGGTCGAGCAGGCCGACCCGACCCGGGGCGAAGCGGTGGCCTTCCGGCAGCGGCTGGGCCTGCTCGCCCTGATCCGAGGCATCCGGCTTGAGCTGGATTTTTGGCCGAACCTCACCGGGGTGACCGCCTGGGTGTCACTGAACGAGGCCGGATTCCCTGATGGCGGCCTGCTTGCCCTCCATGCCACCAGCGACCAGGCTGCCGAGCAAGTTCGTGACCGTGTCGTGACCCGCATTGTCGAGGGACTGGCCAGTGTCCGATGGATGGAGGACCGACCGCTCAAGACCGCTCGTGTCGGGAATTCCGTGCTGATCGGGTGGGGGGCCGAGGCGTTCACCGCCAGCCTCGTCGCGCTGGCCGATCCGGAGCAATCGGCCGGTTCGACCCTTCGAAGCCAGTGGACCGATGCGGCCGAGGGCCCGTCTCGGGTCCTCGCCACCTGGCCGGGCCGACTCCCCTGGATCGACCCGGCGATCCGGGAGGCGCTGATCGAAACGCCTCCCGTGGTCGTCCTGGGTTGGACCGAGGGGGAGGCACTCCGCGACCGTCTTCGGTGGGAGGGGCTCCGTGACCCGATCCGCCGATTCCTTGATCAATTGCCGGCTGAACCCACCGCCACGCCCCTGGTCGTGACGGAGGACCCCTCATGACGACCGCAGCTTCAGCATCTTCTGCCCCGTCTCGCCTGATCGACCTGGCCGTCGAGTGGCCGCTCCAGTACGCCGAGGAGTCGACCGCGATCGACGCGGCGGACTATCCCGGCGTCCGAGCGCGGCTCGGGCAGGTTGATGGCTACCTCTCGACCACCCTGGCCGCGATCGTCTGGATCGGCCCCGCGCCCGGCGATCGGCCCGACCCCTGGGGCGAGGTCTCCCGCCTGTTCGCCGGGGTCGAGGCCGAGTTCTCCGGCCGGATTCTCGCGGACCCTGCCGACCTCAACCGCTTCACGAGCGAACCGGACGACACGATGACCTGGGCGGTGGTCGGGCTTCGAGGGCTCGCCACCCTGTTGCACACCGACGACGCCCGCGACCGTCTGGCTGCCCTGATCGATCGTGGTGTCCGAGCGATGCGCCTGGCCGGGCTCGTCGATTGTCCGATTGATCCCGCACGCGATCGCGGCCTGACCGACCCCGAACGCTCGGCGATTGCCACCATCGCCTCCGCTTCCTCCGGCCGACCGCTTCTGCTCGACCTCGCCGGGCTTCCCCTGACCGCAGCCGGCGAGGTCCTCGGCCTGGTGGAGGCTGGGGAGCAGGGTAATGTTGTCCCGATCGTCAGCCTCGGCGGAGTGATGGGCGGACTGCGACCCGAAGATGCTCAGCGGGTCCGGGCACTCGGCGGGGTCATTGGCCTCTCTCCTGCCCGGGCGTTATTCCCAACCGCCGAGTCGTTCGGCAATGCCCTGGACGAAGCCGCCGGGCTGCTTGGTGCCGACCTTGACGCGGTGGCGATCGGGACGGGCTTTCTTGGCATCGACGAGCCAATCGAAGGGCTCGCCAATGCCCCTGACCTGCTTCACTGGCTCTTCTCCCGCTTCCCCCCGCAGCCGGCTAAATCAGTGACGAGGGAAAACGCGCTGGCGCGAATTTTCCGGATGCTCATTTCTCCGCGCGAAAGCGTATAACGCACGAAAATTACCAAAAATCCTGAATGTCTTGAATCATGCCCATGCCAACTCCTGAAGCTCCGATCCGCATTGCCATGTGGTCTGGCCCCCGCAACATCTCGACGGCGATGATGCGATCGTGGGGCAACCGGGCCGACACCGTGGTCTGCGACGAGCCGCTGTATGCCCATTACCTTCGCGACACGAAGCTCGACCATCCGGGAGCGCTTGAGGTGATCACTCATCACAACCCGGACTGGCGGGCGGTGGTAGCCGAGTTGATCGGCCCAGTGCCGGGAGGCAAAGCGATCTCGTACCAGAAGCACATGGCGCACCACCTGCTGCCCTCGATCGACCGAGGCTGGCTCGACCACTTAACGCATGCGTTCCTGATTCGAGATCCCCGCGAGATGCTCACCTCGCTGGCGAAGGTCTTGCACGAGCCTCGTCTGGAAGACACGGGGTTACCGCAACAGGTCGAGATCTTCGAACGTGTTCAGACAACGACCGGGCGAACGCCGCCGGTCATTGATGCAAAGGACGTCCTCGAGAACCCTCGTGGCGTTCTTTCGGCCCTCTGCGAGGCGCTCGACGTCCCCTTCGACGAGGCCATGCTGAGCTGGCCTGCTGGCCCCCGAGAGACCGACGGCATCTGGGCCAAATACTGGTACGAGAACGTCGAACGCTCAACCGGATTTCACCCGTATCGGCCCAAGCCCGACACGGTGCCCGAGTCGCTTTCCGAAGTGCTCGACGGTGCGGAGGCGTGCTACGTAAAACTGCACCATCATGTCATCACTGTTTAAGCGGTTCTTGCTCCTGTCGTTGCGCCGCCTCTTCACTCCCTCCAGCCACACTCCGCCATGCTTCAAACCTTTGATTCTCGAAATAGCGACCTGCTTATCAATATCAACGGCCGCCTGCTCCACCGGAACGAGGCGGGAATTAGCCCGTTCGATTCGGCGGTGCAGGGGGGAGACGCCGTCTGGGAGGGGTTGCGGGTCTACGACGGCCGCATTTTCAAGCTGACCGAGCACCTGGAACGCCTTCGCAGCTCGGCCCTGGCCCTGGCGTTTGCGGAGATCCCGAACTTCGAGACCATCACGACCGAGATTCGCCGCACGCTTGAGGCGAATCAGATGCGTGATGGTGTTCATGTTCGGCTCACATTGACCCGAGGAGTCAAGTACACCTCGGGCATGGACCCGAGGCTGAACACCGCGGGGCCGACCCTGATTGTTCTGGCCGAGCACAAGGCGCCGGTCTACGATTTCAGCGGGATCACCCTGGTCACCAGCACGATCCGACGCCCCGGCCCCGACGTACTCGACCCGAAGATCCACCACTGCAACCTCATCAATTCGATTCTTGCCAAGATTCAGGCCAACGCCGCCGGGGCCGACGACGCCTTGATGCTCGACCCTCGCGGCTTCGTGGCCGAAACGAACGCAACCCACGTCTTTCTCGTTTCCGAGGGAGTGGTGCGGACCGGGACCACCAACGCCTGTCCCGAAGGGATTACCCGATCAACCGTCATCGACCTGTGCCGCTCGCACGAGATTCCGTTCGAGATCGGCGACCTCTCGCTGACTGACATCTACCGCGCGGACGAGGTCTTCTGCACGGGCACGATGGGAGAGCTTGCCCCGGTCGTTCAGGTCGATGGCCGGACCATCGGCAACGGTCAGCCTGGCCCGATGACTCGTCGCCTGAGCGAGTTGTATCGTGATCTGACGAGCCGGGAAGGGGAACGTGTCGTCGCGTGATTGGTTCCGGGGCCGCTCGCGAGGAGGAGTCCCGAGGCTTGCTCCGATGGGATCGACCCCCTATGCTCGCGTTCCATTCCGACGGCGAGCGTTGCCTCGACCCCGAATCATGCTGACCCCGTGCCCCTGGCGGAGGCCCTTCTCCCATGCGTCCCGGCATCCTTCCTGTATGTGCAACGATTGCCCTGGCGATCGGCTCGTTCGCAACCGCCTCGCAACCGACCGTGCGGTTCGTCCAACCCGACCCCGAGCAGGGCACCTCTGCGGCGGTGGTGGTGCCCGCCGAGACCGCATTGGTGTATTCGACGCAGGTGGTCGGACCGGAATCGCCTGACCAGGAAACCACACCCGATCAGGTGGTGGGTGAAGTCCTCGATCGGCTCGACGCGATGCTCCAGGCAGGCGGCTCGGGCCTCGATCGGGCCGTTCGGCTCCATGTCGTTCTGGCGAACGCCGACTTGCTCCCTCTGCTCAAGACGCATCTGGCCGAGCGGCTTGCCGACCACGACCCGCCGGCCTTGACCGTGGTGGAAGGGACTTTACCCCGATCCGGGGCCTGGATCGCCGTCGATGCCGTGGCGACGACCGACGCCCAGCCTTCAGCAGGACAGGTCGCCTGGCCCGAGGTGCCGCAAGGGCAGGCGACCGGGCAGATCGCCGGGGCGCCACTGGCCGTCTTGCCGAGTGGGCCCCGGGTCTTCATCGCCGGCCAGGCTGAGCCGGCCGACGACCTCGCCACCGCCACCCGCAAGACGCTCGACAGCCTGGCCGAGACGCTCGATCACCTCGGGCTCGGCACTGATCAGGTTGTGCAACTGAAGGCGTTCTACCTGCCCCCGGAATCGGCCGAGGTCGTGGAACGGGAGGTCGCGGCCTTCTTCCAGGGGAAGGAGACGCCCCCGTTGGTCCTGGTCGAGTGGGAAAGCACCTTACCGATCGAGATTGAGCTGGTCGCCACCGCTCCCAAACCGGGCAGCGACCAGGTGATCGACTACCTGGCAACCCCTGCGCTGCCCGCCTCGCCAGTCTATAGCCGGGTGGCTCGGGTGAACCGGGGGGACCTGGTGTTTCTCTCCGGCCTCTTCGGTCCCGAGGGAGAATCGGGGGCCGCTCAGGTCGAAGGGATCTTCGACCAGATGATTGCCGTGCTCGGCGCATCGGGCAGCGATCTGAACCACCTGGCCAAGGCCACCTATTACGTCTCCGCCAACGATTCGAGCCAGGCGCTGAACGACCTTCGGCCGAACTATTACGACCCGAAGCGGCCTCCGGCGGCTTCGAAGGCCCAGGTTCCGGGAGTCGGGCTGGCCCGTCGATCCATCACGGTCGATATGATCGCCGTGGTTCCCGAGTAACCGGCCGGCCCGCCGGACCCGACCGGGTCTTCCCGGATCTCCGGCGGGCATCGCGGCCACGAACAATCGGGTAGACTGAAGTTGGTGGGTCCGAGGATCAATCGCCCTCGCTTTGCTTCGGCGCGGAGAATTCGATGCGATACGTCTACCTGATCCTGCTGATCGTGCTGGTGGCCGCCTTCATTGCCTTCGCGGTGGTGAACCGAGAGGCGGTGCAGGTGAACTTCCCGATGACCCAGGTTCAGTTTTCGGCCCCCTTGTTCCTGGTGATGCTGGCCGTGTACGTTCTGGGCATGTTTACGGGCGGGTCGTTCTTCGGCTTCCTGCGCCAGTCGATTTCGAAGGCATCGGAAGTACGTCACCACGGCCACGGACATTGACGATGTCGAGGACGGGGCCGCTCGTCGGTGATTCTCGCCTCATCGAGGAGGGGCGGGGGGATTCATCTGAATCCGGACGTACTTGTGGCACTCGACACAATTCATGATCAGTTGCACATTGGCCAGCGTGGCGCCGTCCAGGTCGTTGGCCTCGGCTCGCTCGGCAAGGGTTTGCGTGATCCGGCGGAATTCGTTGCTGAAGCGTTGGTAGTCGTCGGTCGGCAGGTTGTAGAAGGCCGCCACCTCGCTGATTTCTTGAAGCGATCGGGCCGACCGGGCCACGGAGCCGAAGCGGCCCTCGGCCAGACCGCCGAGGATGCGCTGGCTGTGGTCGAGCTTGCGGCGCATCAAGACCGCTCGATCGTCGAGTGGCTTCTCCGCTTGCGACGGCTCGTCGGCCACCTTGGGTTGAGATGACGCCAGCGAAGCGGCCGCCAGCAACGCCGAGAGTCCAAGGACGATCATCAGCCCGAATCGCCATTGAGCCGCAACAGGGGCAGTCGCCATGACGGAGAAGTCTCCCACACCTTCACCGAATGGGTCCGACGGCGATTCGAGCCGACACGAGCCGAGCGGACACGGGGCCGATCAGCGATCCGTCGATCGAACGTACTTGTGACACTCGACACAATTCATGGTTAACTGCACATAAGCGAGCGTGGCGGCGTCGAGGTTCTTGTCCTTGGCGTTCTCGGCCAGGGAGTCGGCGATCCGCTGGAACTCTCGGGTGTAGACCAGATACAAGGGGCCGGGCACGGTGACCGGTTCCCACTCGGCCGCGGCGCTGAGGAGCTTCAACTCCTGGGCGTTCTTGGCGACCTGATCCATCTTTTCGAGCGTCAGGCCTTCGAGCACGTTCTTGGCGTAATCCAGCTTCAACGCCATCAGTTCGGCTCGCTTGTCCTGCGCATCCGGGTCTGCGTCAACGGTCGCGATCGCCGCCGGTTCAGGGGAAATCGGACCGAAGACTCGGCCTTCCACGGCGGAACCTGCCAGCACCACGACGGCCAGGGCGAGGCTCGCCCCGAGGGCTCGAATCATCCACATCTTCATCGGAGTCTCCCCCTTGATGGAGGGTCGAGAGGTTTGGTCGGCAAGCGACCCACCAGCGCACTGTAACGCCGTGGTCATGCCGTCGGCAACGGGGGCGTCCCGTCTCTGGTTCCAATCGAGGCAATCCGGCAACCCTGGCATTGCTCCCGCATGTCTTTGTCGAAGCGGGATCGGCCCAGGTGCCCCGCACCCTCTGGGCCTTCGAACGCTCCGAATCCAGCCTTTTTCTGTCAGGAGTTGCGTACATCGTTGCACCAACAACCGGCGCAGGATAGGGTAATTAGAGAGATCGCAAACCGGCGTTTCTGCTCTTGCCAAGGCGGTTCCGCGCGTGGTGAGTCAGAAATCGGGACGCAAGAGAGCGGTTGAAGGAAAAGAGACACTCGTCACGACTCCGGAATCGGAGATAAACTAACGAGGAGGTTTGCCGATCCGACGGCGCTCATCAGGGTCGGCAGCAGTTTCCTTCGCCCGGCATCAATTGAGACTTTGGAGAGGCACCATGACTCGGCGTTTGACGATCGCAGTCGCAGCCGCGGTTTTCGCGGCATCCGGCCTGGCTTCCGAAGCCAAGGCCCAGTGGGCCTATGGCTGGGGCGGCTGGGGCGGCTGGGGGAGTGCGACAGTCGGTGGTGATGTGACCCGCGGCATGGGCATTCTCGCGGCTGGCATGGGCCAGTACAACGAGCAGACGGCGGTGGCGCGGTCGATCGAGACCGACACGCGGATGCGGTTCAACGAGTATGTCTGGCAGTCTGAGCAAATCCGTCGGCAGCAATATGCCCAGAAGGTTGCCGCGCGTTCGGCGAATGTTCGGCAATCGGCCAATGCGATCCAGCAGCGGCAGCTGAATCAACCGACTCAGCAAGACATTGTCAGCGGCGACACACTGAACGCCCTCTTCCACCAGCTTTTGAGCCCTGGCGTGCCGCACTCGGTGCTGGTCAATGCCGGTTCCGACCTGACCATCACCGGCGATCAGATTCGCCTGGTTCCGCTGCGATTTGCCAGCAAGGGGCTAGTCATTTCGGCTCACCGCCTGTCCGCCGAGGATAACTGGCCGCCGCCGCTCACCGGCGGACCGTTCGACAACCTTCGCAACGAGTATCAACAGATCGTCGACGAGGCCCGCAACATCCCCGACGAGGAAGAAATTCCCGACGAGCTGATCGTTCGGGCGATCGACGTGGTCAACCAGATCCGGACCCAGGCTTCCGAACGCCTTCAAGGTCGAGACTTCGCCGAGGCCGAGCGATACCTCAAGACCCTCGCCGGCATGCTTCAGCTTGCCCGTCGCGCCGACGTTCGCCAGGCCCTTGAAGCCGCTTACAAGCGTGATGAGGTTCCCCTGGCTAATGCGCTGCTGGGCATGACCAACTTCAACCTCAGCTTCGGCTCGGCAAACACCCCCGAAGAACGAGCCCTGTACCTCAACACCCTGTATCCGAAGATGGCGGACCTCCGCCAGCGCGTCGCTCAGGAACTCGGCGGCCAGATTCCCGACCAGTTCCAGGCGAACGTGGGGCAGGAGCCTCCCGTCGGTGCCTTTGATAAGTTCCCCTGGGAAGAAGTCGGCCGCCGCGAGGCTCACGGAGCGGCCCCGGCCCCCGATGAACCGCAGCGCTAATCCCTGCAATTGATCGAGAATACCGCGACGGAGCATTGACCGACCGGACCCGGGCGACGCCGCTTCGGGCCGGTCGGTTCTCCGTTGATGAGGGACGAGCGCTTGCCGATCGAACCAGCGGTCGTTAAGGTGGCGACTCGATTGGCTGAGCGTTGGCACCGTTGATCGATCCGAACGATGATTTCGACCCGATTGGGAGTGGCCGCATTGGTGGCGTGCTCTCCGTTGTCTGGTCGATTCGCCCCGAACGGTCGGTTGAGGAGAATTCCCTCGCGTCGCATCGCTGCGCTTCGCGGCCCTGCCCGAGGGGAAGGACGACGCCTCATCCCGGTCAGGCTCTTGGGAGGCTCCTGGCGGCGATGATTCTCTCCGGCACGCGCTTGACCCGGCTCAACCGGGACGAGATCGGCTCCCGGTCGATCGATCGCAGGGTGCGACGATCTCCGGCGATAGGCTCGATTCCCCCACAAGGGGGACCGGGACCGAGGGGCGTTACGCGCGCCGACTTCCCTTCCCAGACGATGCGACCGAGGGTCCATCCGACGGTCGATCGATCCCGGACTCGGTTCGGACCCTTGCCGATCGAAGCCGATGCCGCTGCCCCGAATTGATTTCCTCACGCTGACGTCCGATCGCGGACCGTCCTCCTTTCCTGGTGGACCGGAGAGCCCGAAGCATGGCCGAGCCCCAACTTGTCGACCTGGCCGACCTGAAGCCGCGCCTGCAGCGGACCTTCGATCACTACGCCTCGAAGTTCGGCACCCTGATCGACCACCACCCCGACTTCTTCCCGATCTACACCGAGGGCGGTCGGTGGCGGCACGGCGGGGAACTCTGGACCGACTGGTGCGCCGGCTTCCTCACCGGCATCCTCTGGCACTGCTACCGCCGCATCCGCCACGAGTGGTGGCGCGACAAGGCCGAACACTACTGCCGCCTGCTCGAACACAAGCAGCACGACCGAGACGTCCACGACCTCGGGTTCATCTTCCTGAATTCGTACCTTCCCTGGTACGAGGTCACGGGAGACGAATCGAAGAAACAGGTCGTTGTCACCGCCGGCCAGACGCTTGCCCTGCGCTTCCGAGAGCGAGGAGAGTACCTCTGCTCGTTCATCGGGCCGGAAAGCCTGTTCATCGACATCATGATGAACGTCCCGGTCATCCTCTACGCCGCCCGGGAAACCGGCGACGAGAACCTGCTCCGGATCGCCAAGGCCCATTGCCGGACCACCGAGCGCACCATCGTTCGGCCCAACGGCAGCACGGCCCACGAGGGGATCTTCGACACTAACACCGGCGAGTTTCTCCGGCAGAGTACCCACCAGGGGCTCTCCGCCGAGTCGGACTGGACCCGAGGGCTTGCCTGGTCGCTGTACGGCTTCGGCACCGTCTACACCTACACGAACGACCCGGCCGACCTCGCCGTTGCCGAGCGCAACGCCGACCACTTCATCGACCGCTGCCCCGACGGGCTGGTCGCCCCCTGGGACTTTGACGCCCCCGAAGGGGATCGCATGGCCGACAGCTCCGCCTCGGCCATCGCCGCCTCGGGTCTCTGGCAGCTTGCCGACCTGACCCGCGACCCCGCCCGCGCCGCCCGCTACCAGGACGCCGCCCTGACAATCCTCGACTCCCTCTGCTCCGACGCTTACGTCTCCTGGAACGAACCCGAGTGGGAAGGCGTTCTCAAGCACGGCGTCTACCACAAGCCCAAAGGGCTCGGCGTCGACGAGTCCGTCATGTGGGGCGAGTTCTTCTTCCTCGAAGCCATCTGCAAGGTCCTGTCGATGATCGACGGAGACTGATCCGCGTTGAGCAACATCCCCTCAGGAATCCCAAGGTGAGCGGCTCGGGAGATCGGATCGGGGAACGAGGAGAGAGCATTTTTCGGCTCCTCATCACGGAATTTGATGGTCTCCCTGAGCCTCGTTTCCACCCCGTCTTTCTTGGTGACAAACACCCGGGCGTCGATTTCCTGGTCGGGCTGACCGGCACGGGGTCGACGACTCCATTCTTCTTCGCCCAGGTCAAGGCCACTCGCCAGGGCTATCGTTCACGAGATGGTCGGTTGAAGATGGGTCGATTGTCACGAGAGGAACTCCTTGCGATCGCCCGCTACCCGGCCCCGACCTACCTTTTCGGAATCGACGTAATCCGCGAATGCGGGTTCATCCTCTCGGTGAACGAGGAGGAGTACTCGCATCTCAACGGATTCCCGACCGCATACCCGATCAACCCGGAAAACCGCTCTCGTCTCTGGCACGAAGTCAAACGATACTGGGAAAGGCGGAGACGCTTGCGTTCTTGCTTCACCGATCCCGATCGGAGCGAGTGATGGGGAAGACCACCGCGAAACCCTGGTATTTCGAGGAACGGGCCGAGAGTCTCTTGATGGTCCATCTCACCCGACGGGATGACCTTGAGATCCAGCGGCAGGCGCTCGATGCCGACCGCTCTGTCGATTACCTGGTCCACATTACCTCGGGCGGTCGCCGAACCGGTCGAGTGCTCGGGATCGAATTGAAGGCACTTCGTGGCTTGAAACCAGGAAGGATTGACGAATCTCGACCGTTTCCCCTGTCCCTGAACCTCAACGACATCTCCTACCCGATCGACATCCCGTTCCCCTTCTGCCTGGTCGTGTTCGACATCGAAAACGACCACGGGTTTTATCGATGGCTCAAGGAACCCACCATCGATCCGTCGGGAAGGCCAGGGCTTGTGGATCGGGATGCCAACTGGTTTCGTCGTCTCGATCGTGACGCACTCGACGAGATCATCAATCAGGTGAACCAATGGTATGAGCACCGAATCTCGCGGTCGTGATGACGATGATCCGTTCCCACCTAACGGCTTTCCAAGCTTGCCGATGATCGAGGACGACCTCGGGCCGATCGATTCCGAAGATCGGCCGACGGTCCTCATCACCGGAGCGTGCGGATACCTTGGACGCAAGCTCCGCAAGCAGTGGGGCGATCGCTACGATCTGATCCTCCTTGACCGTAACCCCGGTCCAGACAACGACGAGGTCATCACGGCCGATCTGACTGAGCTGGACGACGAGTGGGCCGAGCTGTTTCACGGCGTCGATGCCGTGGTCCACCTTGCGGCCCACTCGCACCCGAACGCCTCGTGGGAGGCGCTGGTCGGCCCGAACCTCGACGCCTTGCCGAACGTCCTGAACGCCGCCGTGCTCGCCGCGGTCGATCGCTTCGTCTTCGCCAGCTCCAGCCATACGATGTGGGGCTATCGGGATGACGGCACCGGCCCGATCTCCGAGGATCTGCCTCCCCGGCCCGATGGCTCCTTCGGCGCCTCGAAGCTGGTGGGGGAGCGGTTCGGGCGAAGCATGGCACAGGCCTTCGAACTGGCCTTCGTCGCGCTTCGAGTCGGCTGGGTGCAGCCCGACCCGAACGATCCGGCCACTTTGCCCGACGACTGGGCAAGGTCGCTCTGGCTCTCAGATCGCGACCTCGCCCAGCTCGTCGAGTGCGCCCTCTGGTCCGAGCTGGACGACCGCTTCCTCGTCGTCAATGGCACCTCGCGCAACCGACGGAGTCGCTGGCCGATCTCCCGAGCCGAGGAGATGCTCGGATACGCTCCGCTTGACGATGCCTTCGCCGTCTCCGAATCGGAGTGAGCGGCCGTGACAGAAAGTCGTCGGCCGGACTCAGAGGGGTCGGCCCGGCCCAATGGCGTCAAGAAGCCTCTGGAGGCGTTGTTCCAGGGTGGCGGTCAGGACTGAGGCCGTGCGTCGAGGCCGCTCCGAGGACGCGGCGAAGGCTCCCACGTCGATCGGCTCGCCGACCCGGACCACGGCGCGTCGAGGACCTCTCGGCCGAGGAAACTGGATGCCCAGCGTGTCCTGCTCCAGCTTCAAGAGAACCTCGGACGCCCGTTCCAGGGTCGGGCAGTCGCGGACATAATCGCCGGGATAGCTGAACATCTGCATGACGACGAACAGGTCGTTCAGATCGTGGCGGGCCTCGGCAATCCGGGCGGGATCGGCCCCGGACTCGGCCAGGACCTCCAGGCAGGCACGCCGTAGTTCCTTGACCCGCACCGGCACGTCGCCGGATTTCCGAATGACGAATCGGCGTTCCTCTATCGCGCCGAGGATGTGCTCCCGAAGCTCCGCCAGGCGATCGGCCAGCGGGCCCGATCGGGCCGAGCCGAGATACTCCGTCTCCTTCAAGCAGACCGCCCCCTCGGCGAAGGCGTAAATCCGATCCACGAGTGATCGCCCCGGCCTGGTCTGTCGGCGGAGATGGGCTTCCAGCGCAGTCATCTGGGCGTCGAGGGCCGGGCGGGGGTCGTGGTCGTCGAGGAATCGGTACTTCAAACCGACCGGGACGATCCAGACCGTTTTGCCCGCCGTCCGACGCTTTTTCAACGCCGAGCACGCGATGGTCGCCACGCCTTCGCGGATCGGCGTGAGCCGGTCGGCCATGTGGTAAATCTCGCCTTCAGGAAAGACGACCAGGGGGTTCGGCCGATCGCCGAGCAGCTCAACGGCGGTCTTGAACGCGCGGAGGTCGGTCCCCTCGCGGTCGACCGGAAAGCACCCGACTCGGGGCAAGACATAGCCGGCCTTCCCTTTGAAAATCTGGTACGCGGCCATGTAGTAGAACGGCCGACGCAGCCGCATGCCCAGCTCGAAGACGACACCGGCGTCGGCGTCGTCGCAATGATTCGGGGCGATCAGGACGCCGTCGCCGCGATCGAGCAGCCCTGCCAGCCGGTCGAGGCCCTCAATGTCGTACTGTTCGATCCGTTGCTCGCGTCGGAGCATCCGGCGGAAGGCGATGGCACCGGCCCGGACCCAGAACGGCGAGACGCTCGGGGCGCGATAGCGATGCCTGAACTCGTCCGACAAGGGCAAGCGTCTCATTATCACCCTCGACTACTCGGGAATTCGTCAGGGATCCGTTCCGAGCCCGATCGACCGTCCACGCCGGACGCCCACCGGCATGATGGGAATTGGCCGCCGAAGCGTGCCACGTCTCCGGCGATCGGTCCCTTTCGTCGAGGGGGCCGACGACGTTAGGATACGTCGTCAATCCTGCCCGAGCCGACCTCGAAGGACAACGCCCCGATGACGCTCAACCGCTGGCTCGCGCCGCTTGCCCTCTGCCTCGTGATGACCACGGTCGAGGCCCAGGCCCTCGGCCCCCTCCCGACCCGGAGCGCCGAGCCCGTGGAGCCGACCCCCGCGACCACGGGCCAGCCCGAGCCCGCCGCCTTGCCCGGCCCGCCGGCACCCCTCGCCCCCCGGTTCGCGGTCAGCGTGGTCGAAGGTCTGATCGACGCCCCAACCGACGGCCGCCTGGTCGTGATCCTCGCCCGCCGAGCCCGACCCGAGCCGCGCAATGCTCTCAGCCTCCCTGTGCCTGGCTCTCCGGCCGTGCTGGGCGTCGATGCGGAACTGGTCGCCCCCGGTACGGTGACGATGGTGGATGCTTCGGCCCGGAGCTTTCCCATCGAAGCCCTGGAGAACCTGCCTCCCGGTGAGTATGTCGCGCAGGCCGTCTTGATGCGGAACCCGGACTTGCTCCTCTTGAACGCCCCCGGTAACCTCTCCAGCGCACCCACTCCCGTCAATCTTGATCCGGCCGACACCGACCCGATCCCCCTCGAACTGACCCGGATCGACCCTCCGGAACGCCTGCCCGACGATACCGACCTGGTCCGCTACCTGAAGGTTCCGTCGAAGCTCCTGAGCGAGTTCCACGGCCGGCCGATGTTCCTACGTGTCGCGGTGGTGCTGCCTCGGGATTACGGGAAAGACCCAAGCGTGCGCTATCCGCTTCGGGTCCACATCGGCGGCTTCGGCTCGCGTTTCACCGCCGCCCGCCGCCGGATGGCCGAGGGTTCCCCCTTCCGCCGGATGTGGCTGGCCGACGACACCCCTCGCTTCGTCATGCTTTTTCTCGACGGAGCCGGGCCGCTCGGCGACCCGTACCAGGTGAACTCGGCCAATCACGGCCCGTATGGAGACGCGATCACACAAGAACTGATTCCCTATATTGAGCGTCTCTATCGGGGCATCGGCCAGGGATACGCCCGCGTCCTTGATGGCGGATCGACCGGCGGCTGGGTGTCAATCGCGCTGCAGGTCTTCTACCCCGATTTCTTCAACGGCTGCTGGTCAAGCTGCCCCGACAGCCTCGACTTTCGCTCGTTTCAGCTCATCAACATCTACGACGACGCCAACGCCTACACCACCGCCGACGGTGCCGAGCGCCCCGCCTTCCGCCGCGAGGATGGCACCCCCGTCTACGCGATGCGAGACGAATGCAGCCTCGAAAACGCCCTCGGTCTGGGCGGTTCGTGGGCCATGTCCGGTGGCCAGTGGGGCTCCTGGAACGCCACCTACAGCCCCCGAGGCCCCGACGGCCGCCCCGTCCCCCTCTGGGACCCCGTCACCGGCGCGATCGACAAGTCTGTCCTCGACCACTGGGCCCGGTACGACATCCGCCGCGTCCTCGAAGCCAACTGGCAGACGCTCGGACCCAAGCTGCGCGGCAAGATTCATATCTGGATGGGCGATGCCGACAACTTCTTCCTCGAACAGGCCCTCCAGCGTCTCGAAGCGTTCCTCGAAACCGCCGACCCTCCCTTCGAAGGCTCCATCGTTTACGGCGCCGGCGAGGGCCATTGCTGGTCGGGCATCACCGAGCTTGAGATGATGCAGCAGATGGCTGAGGCCGTGGCCTCGGGGGCGCCCGGTCGGTAAATCGTCGCGTGCGATCCAGGGTCGCCGAGGGAAGCGATGACCGTTCATGACGCCATTCGAAACGCCGAATCCCTCCTCCCCGGCGAGCCGGTCGAAGGGGGCGAGGACCCCCGGTGGCAAGCGATCCTTGAGGTCGAGGATTTCATCGAAACGGACCCCGAACCCATCTGGTTGTTCATCGCTCGATGGGGTGGGCATACCCAGGAAGACTTGCGGAATGCCATCGCGTGCTGTCTGCTAGAACATCTCCTCGAATGCCACTTCTCGGCCTTCTTTCCCCGAGTTGAGGATCGAACGCTGGCGGACCCATTGTTCGCTGACATGTTTTTGCGATGCTGGCAGTTGGGGCAGTCCGAGGAGCCCGGCAACGCAGAGCGGTTCGAAGCACTGAGGCATCGTATCCAAATGTAAGGAAGGGTGGGGAAGGGCTGCATGGCTGTGGAGAAGCACTACAAGGTCGTCGTCGAGAAACACGCCGATGGATACGTTGCGTACCCCCTGGGGATGCGCGGGGTCGTGGTGGGTCAGGGCGACTCATACGAGGCTGCCCTGGCCGACGTGCGATCGGCAATCCGTTTTCACATCGAAACCTTCGGACCGGAAGCGTTCGAGGACGAATCACCGATCCTGGAAGCCTTCGTTGCCGAGACGGGAATCTCGCTCTGATGCCCCGTTTTCCCGTGGATGCCCCGAGGGCGAAAGTCATCTCAGCCCTCGAATCACTCGGATTCCGGATCGTCCGAGATCGCGAACACGTTTCCATGATCCGAGACAATCCTGACGGAACACGGACTCCATTGACCTTGCCGGGCCACTCTCACCTCAAGGGTTCAACCTTGAGAATGATCTGCAAGCAGTCCGGAATCACCCGAGACGACTTCCTGAAGGCTTACGAAGCGTCATAAGGTGTCTGTCTCCCTCGAACATTCCATGACCCGTACCATGACCATCCGCCCTTTCCGTGAATCCGACCGCCCGATCCTCCGGGCCATGACCATCGAGGCCTTCGAAGGCGTATCGATCGACCACAACATCGACCGCCTGCTCGGCCCGATCGCGGCCGAGGACTGGCGGACCCGCAAGGGAAGGCACGTCGATGACGACCTCAACGCCCCCGGTGGCGAGATCGCCGTGGCCGAGGATGCTGGTGGAACGGTCGTCGGCTACGTCTCGATGCGCTGCGATCGCGGAGCGAAGGTCGGGCAGATTCCGAATCTCGCCGTCTCAAGCGAGGTGCGAGGACAGGGGATTGGCCGCACCTTGCTCGAACATGCGATCAGGCGATTCCGCGAGGAAGGGATGACCGTCGCCCGGATCGAGACGCTCGACCAGAACCCGATCGGCCAGCATCTCTACCCGTCGGTCGGTTTCCGGGAAGTCGCCCGGCAGATCCATTTCGCCATGCCCCTGACCGACTCCGACGATGCCCAGGCCAAGGGGACCGGCCCACAATGACGACCGACACCGAACTGACCTGGATCAAGGTCGATCCCGACGAGGTGCCCCCTCGCCTCATCATGGAAGGAATCACCAAGCGCTTCGGCGGCGTTCATGCCCTCGAATCGGTCAGCTTCAACGCCAGGGCAGGGGAAGTCCACGCCCTTTGCGGAGAGAACGGCGCGGGCAAGAGTACCTTGATGAAAATCCTCGCCGGGGTGATTCCCGAGTACGACGGCCGCATCATCCTCGACGGTCGAGAGCGCCGCTTCGCAGGGCCGAGAGACGCCGAGGACGCCGGCATCCGGATCATCCATCAAGAACTGAACCTCGTTCCCGACCTGAGCGTCGCGGCCAACATCTTTCTCGGCCGCGAGCGTCGCACGGCGCTCGGCCTGATCGACAACTGGGCGATGGAACGGGCCGCCTCGGCCCTGTTCGAGCGGCTCGGCACGCCCATCTCGGTACGGGCAAGGGTCGGCGACCTTCGCATCGGCGATCAGCAGATGGTCGAGATCGCCAAGGCCCTGGCCTTCGATGCCCTCGTCCTCATCATGGACGAGCCGACCTCGGCCCTCTCCGATGCCGAGGTCGCACGGCTCTACCGGGTCATCGGCGACCTGAGGAAATCCGGGACCACGGTTCTTTATATCTCGCACAAGATGAACGAGGTCTTCACCCTTGCTGACTGGGTGACCGTCCTGCGCGACGGAGTGTTTGTCGCCTCCGCACCGCGCAAGGAGATCCAGCCGGCGCAGGTCGTGCGCTGGATGGTCGGTCGAGAGATCAATGACTTCGAGTTCGAGGTGAACGTGCCCCAGGGGCCTCCGGTGCTTCAGGTCGAACGGCTTTCCTTGCCGAGCCCGCACGGCAGCGGTCGGCCGGCGCTCCGTGACCTGAACTTCGAGGTCCGACCGGGAGAGGTGGTCGGCATCGCCGGGTTGCTCGGCGCCGGGCGAACCGAGCTCCTGGAATCGCTGTTCGGAGCCTCGGCCGATCGGCCCTCGGGCACGATCCGGCTCGACGGTCGGGAGGTCCACTTCGACGCACCGGCCGACGCCATCGCCGCCGGGGTCGCCCTGGTGACCGAGGACCGCAAAACCCTCGGCCTGTTCGATCAGATGACCGTGGCCGAAAATATCACGCTCGCCCAGTTGCAACGGCTCGCCACCCTCGGGGTCGTTCGTCCCGCCGCGGAGCGCGAGGCGGTGGATCATTCCATCGATCGGCTTCGGATCAAGACCCCGTCCGGCGATGTGCCGGTGATGAGCCTCTCCGGAGGCAACCAGCAGAAGTGCATCATCGCCCGATGGCTCCTGACCGAACCGAAGCTCTTGCTCCTGGATGAGCCGACGCGCGGAATCGACGTCGGCGCGAAGGCCGAGATCTACGCCCTCATCCACCGCCTGGCCGAGCGAGGCATGGCCATCGTGATGACCTCCAGCGAGCTTCCCGAATTGCTCGCCGTCAGCACCCGGATTCTTGTCCTCTGCGAGGGGAGGCTCACCGCCGAACTCTCGCGAGCCGAGGCGACCGAGGAAGCCATCATGGATGCCGCCACCCGATTTCTCGACCGGGTGGCGGCATCCTGACAGTTCCCTTTTCGCGGTTTGGACGAGATCGCCAGGTGTCCTGCTCGATCGATCAAGGAGCCTCGACTGCTGGCTCCGGCGACTCGGCGGGAGCGTCCGTCTCGGCGGGAGCGTCCGACTCGGCCGGCTCGGGGGCCTCAGCCGGAGGATCGGCCAGGTCGATCAGGGTGGCATCGAGGCGTCGGAAGAAGTCGAGCGTGGTCTGCGAGGCCAGCGGGTCGTCAATCGCGGCCAGTTGCGAGAAGATCGGCGCGGCGAAGCTCGCCACCTGGTCACGAGCGAAGGCGACATCAGTGACGTTCGCCCGCCCTTGCAGGCGGTACTCCTCCAGCGCAGCCAGGGCGGCCTGTTCGACACTTCGACGGGCCGCGGCGGGGGTCGAGGTCAGCCCGGCAGGCCAGCGGATTGTGCCTTCCGGGGTAAAGAGCATCTCGATCCGGCGTTCGAGCGACAGGGGAGGGGTCACTCGGGTCGGGATGGTGCGGGGGAGGCCGGTTTCGACATCCACCTTGGTTTGCATTCGCAGGGCTTCGCGGCGCTGGTTGCGCCAGGCCGCTGCGGCGGCCTGCTGCTTCATGGCATCGGCGGCGGTTGTGGGCCGGGCCGTCTGAAGGGATTGGGTGTTGGCCTGGACGTAAGGGGCGATGTAAATCGGCGGCACCGGCGGCATGTAGCCGGTCGTCGAGAGGCCGCTCCAGCCGAAGGCATAAGGCCCCCAGCCGTACGGGCCGGAGCCACCAATGTAAACGTAGTTTTGAAACGGCCCGAACGGCCCGGCCTGCGGCTGAGCCGAGGCTGGGGCGGGCCAGCTCAGGCCCAGCAGGGCCGCGGCCAGGAGCGCCACCGACGCCGATCGGGGCAAAGTGCCGGTTGTCATGATCGCGGTCCCCAGAGGTTCCGATCTGTTACCGATCCCATCCATTAGTTTAAGTCGTTCCGAGTTCGATGACTACGAACATCGCGGGAAAAGCCCCAGGGAAGTCAAGCAACGGGCATTCCCGGTCGATAGAAACGCTTAGGGAGTTTTGCCGAGGTCGGCGTGCCGAACCGCGGACGATCCGAGCAGCCGGTCGAAACCTCCCGGTCTCTTTTCGTTGCGGATCTGATGCCCGAATGGCCGATCACCTTATTGTGATTGATCCCAAACGTCCGGCCGAGCCGTTTTGCTCGGCCCCAGACGCGGATCGGCCCCCCGTTTCGAGGGCCGGCTTGGGATCAGGGAAGCAGAATGAACGCCTCGCGGGCGGTCCGGAGTTGACCGCCACAAGACCAAGGAGGGTCGAACCGATGTCGACGTCCCGCATGGGAGGCCCCATCCACGCCGGTCGGCGAGCGATCTGGGCCGGGATCGCCGCCTTCGGCCTGTTCGGGGCCGTCGGCTGCCAGGTCGAGTATGCCGGCATGACCTTGCCGACGGGCAAGTATCTCTTTGACGACGTTCAGTATTTCCCCAAGGGACCTGATTTCCCCTTGGCGAACACGCAGGCCGCCACCCAGCGAGCCCAGATGCAGGCTCAGGGGATCGAGCCTTATGGCGCTCCTCCGGCGGCCGGCATGGTCGCACCGGGCGGTGTGCTGACCGCTCCGGGCGGTGCCAGCATGGTCCAGCCGATCCCCGGCGGCGGCTCCGATATGGAAATCGAGCAGGCCCGCCCGCCGATCCAGGCTCCGCCTCCGGGCGAACAGCTTCCGGGCATGGTTCCCCCTCCCGGCAACTTCTAAGCTCGGGACGTGATACATCGCTCCAATCGAACGGCCCGGATGGCTTCGGCGATCCGGGCCGTTTCTGCATGCGCGGCGGGTGCTTGCTTGACCCGCCCGATCGGCCTCATGAGAATGCGTCCTTTCCTCACCAGGGAGACAACGCCCGAGCAAACCCGAGGGCCTTGCGCGTGCTGCTTCGAACGATCGACTGGGCCATCATCGGCACCTTCTTCGCATTCACCTTGATTGTCGGGCTCGTCGTCTCCCGAAGGGCAGGGCGGACCCAGTCCGATTTCTTCCTGTCCGGTCGCGGGATGCCCTGGTGGTTGCTGGGCACCTCGATGGTCGCCACCACCTTTGCGGCCGATACGCCGTTGCTCGTGACAAGCATCGTCCGAGAGCAGGGGGTGGCCGGCAACTGGGTCTGGTGGGCCTTCCTGCTCACCGGCATGCTCACGGTCGCCGTCTTCGCCAAACTCTGGCGGCGGTCAGGGATTCTGACCGATGTTGAATTTTATGAACGCCGCTATGGGGGAGCTCCCGCGGCGTTCCTCCGAGGCTTCCGCGCCGTCTACCTCGGCCTGATCTTCAACGTCCTGGTCATGGCCAATGTCACGCTCGCGGCCGTGAAAATCGCCCAGGTGATGTTCGACTTCAGCCCGATCCAGGCGATCCTCGTGGCGGCCACCGTCACCGTGATCTTCAGCGCGGCGGGAGGCTTGCGAAGCGTCTTGCTGACCGACTTCGTCCTGTTTCTGATCGCCATGACCGGGTCGATCGGCGCGGCGATCGTGGCCCTTCGGCAACCGGAGGTCGGCGGCCTGACCGGCCTGTTCGCCCACGAGCAGGTGCAAGCACGCCTGGCCCTCTGGCCGAGCCTCGATTTCAGCTCGACCGCCTCCCTGAACGCGGCGATGACCATTTTGATCATCCCGCTGGCCGTGCAGTGGTGGGCCGCCTGGTATCCCGGAGCCGAGCCCGGCGGCGGCGGCTACGTGGCCCAGCGGATGCTCGCCGCCCGCAGCGAGTCGCACGCCACCGGCGCGACCTTGCTGTTCAACTTCGCCCACTACGCCCTGCGTCCCTGGCCCTGGATTCTCGTCGCGCTGGCCTCGCTGGCGATTTACCCCGACCTCGACTCTCTTCGCTCCGCCTTCCCAAAGGTCGGCGATACGATGGTCCGCGACGACCTGGCCTATCCAGCCATGATGAACCGGATGCCTCCAGGCCTGCTCGGCCTGATCGCCACGTCGTTGATCGCCTCGTACATGTCCACCATTTCGACGATGCTCAACTGGGGCTCCTCGTACCTCGTCCACGACTTCTGGCTCCGGTTCTTTCGGCCGAAGGCCTCGGAGCGCGAGCTGGTCCGGCTTGGCCGGTTCCTCACCGTGGCCCTGATGGTCCTGGCCTGCGTGATCGCCTTGCAGCTTCAGAGCGTCTACGAAGGGTTCCAGATTTTGCTGAAGGTCGGCGCGGGGACGGGCCTGATCTACATCCTCCGCTGGTTCTGGTGGCGGCTGAACGCCCTGGCCGAGATCGTGGCGATGGCCGTCTCGTTTCTGATGGCCGCCGGCTTTGTGGTCCTGAGCCGGATCGCTCCCGAGCAAACCCCGGCCGACTGGCTCCAGTTCCTGATCATTGTCGGCGGGACGACGGCGTGCTGGATCGTGGTTTCGCTGGTCACGCCTCCGGAGCGTGAGGAAACCCTCCGCAACTTCTACAACCACATTCGCCCCGGCGGGCCGGGCTGGAAGGCGGTGATCCGCCGCGCCCATGCCGAGGGAGAGTTGCTCGACTGCAACGGCTCCTGGAACCTGCGGAGCGAGCTGATCTTCCTGATCGGCGGCTGTGCCTCGATCTATGGCGCCCTGTTCGCCACCGGCCTGTTTCTTTACGGCCGAACGATGCCTGCAACCCTTGCGATCCTGATCGCCCTGGCAGGGGGGGCGGCGATGGCCGTCACCTGGCGAACCGTGGCCTCGGGAACTGCCGAACCAACCGCGCCGGGGCCGATTGGGGAGGATCACTGATCGCATGGCGAACATCTACTATGTCGGCGACTGGGCCATCATGATGGGCCCGATCTTCGCCGAGAGTCCCTTCAACTACGAATACAAAGGGACCGAGATTTTCAATTACGGCACCTGGCTGGTCGAGGCGCTCGAATCCTCCGGCGAGCATACCGTAACCAGTGTTCCTGCCTGGGACTTCTACCGCCTCGCTCCGGGAGAATTCGATCGGATTCTCGACGAGTATGACCTCTTGATCTTCTCCGATGTCGAGGCCCGGAACTTCCAGCTCCACCCCTCGTTTTTCGACCGCTCGAAGTTCGGCAGCAAGCCGCTGACCTTCCCCGACCGCGTTCGTCTGACGGTCGAGGCGATTCATCGCGGCACGCATGCCCTGTTCCTCGGCGGCTGGCTCAGCTTCAATGGCGAGTGCGGCAAAGGAGGCTGGGGACGCACCCGATTGGCCGAGGTCCTTCCCGTCACCTGCCTCGATTTCGAGGACCTGCGCGAAAGCACCGAGGGTTACCGCATGGTCCCGACCACCGGCGATCATCCCGCCCTGCGCGGAATCGACCTGCACGCCTCTCCACCGATCCTCGGCTACAACATCACCCGGCCTCGCCCCGGCTGCGAGGTTTTAGCCACCTGGGGAGATTCCCCCGATCCAGCGATTGCCGTTGGCCAGTTCGGCTCCGGCCGGGTCGCGGCCTACACCTCCGACCCCGCCCCGCACTGGGGATGCAACCTCGTGTCCTGGGACCAGTACCCAGCCCTCTGGCAGCAACTGGTTCGGTGGTTACTGGCCTCCTGACCACGCAACTCCAAGATCTACCCCTCCCAACCCTCTCTCCCGCACGCGGGGGAGAGGGTGGACGGAGGCCGGGTGAGAGGGCCAGAGGCACGACGAACGAGCGTTGTATCCTGACCGGCGACCCCTCTCCCCAATTCCGGCAGGAGCGATCCGAGCAATCGAGAATTGCTCTGCGATCAGAATGCAATGGCCGGAATCGTTGCCTCGGCCGGGCACCCCGCCGGCTCTTCCAGCTCCGGAGACACCCCGGTCTCCTCGGCTGCCAGAGCCGCCACCACCCCGGGCATCACCTGACCGTTGCGATTGTGATTGCGGTCGTCGGCTTCGGGATTCGACGCGGGAACAGATCGACCATCGGGGGAGATCGCCCCCGTTGCCACGAGGGCTGCGTACATCAATCCGAGATGCATGACACCGATATCTCAGCGGGAAGATTCAGGGTTTTCGGGCGTTTCCGACTTCTCATCGCCCGGTTCAGCGTTGTCTTCAGCCTGGGGAGCCTCGCCGACTGGCTTAACGGGAATCTGCACTTCCCAGAGCTGCCGATCGGCCGGGGTCATCGGGCCATGATAGCCGAGCCGTCGGGGAGGACCAGCCTCGGTCCACTCCTCGCCGTGCTCCTTGATCCAGGTTTGCAAACGCTTGACGCCGTCGGCCATCTCCTCGGGAGTCATGACCCCCTGAAAGCCGAGGGCCACCACGGTCATCGGCGCGAAGTCCTTCACCTCGACCGGCCCGACCCCTTTACCGGCTTCCCCCTGATCGGGCCGTTCGTAAAGAAACTCCATCGACAGGTCGCCACGGAGCGAGGGATCAACGGCAATCTCCGGGTCGAGATACGTGTTGATCACCGGCGCGGTCATCTCCACCTTGCGCTCGCTGATGTGCCGGAACAGCCAGAAAAAGAGCATGTCGCCGGAGCGCATGCTCATGGCGTCTCCCTTCGTCCAGGCGCTCCGGTAGGCCGGATACTGCTTGATCTCGATTTCTCCCGGCACGGTCGGATCAGGGAATCCCTCGGGCAGCGGAGCATCCGGCGGGGGCAAGTCTCCCGGTTGTGCCAGGGCAGGGGATGCCATCAAACAAAAGGCCAGCAGTCGAACGAACGGGGCGGCGTTCATGTGGGTCGTCCTCGGGGGTCCTGGGTCGCGTCGCTGATGAAGGGGGAAATGTCAAACTGACGGATTCCATCCCCTCATTTGGGATACGCACCGCCTCCCCGGTCGTCAAGTTTGCCGCCACCTCAAAGCGATTCCCGACCAAATCCAATGCCCGCAGGTGCTCGCTCAGGCGCTCCCCTCGGGCGATCGCCGCAGCAGCTCGATTTCCCGACGCCGACGGGCGTCTCGCTTCGGCTGAGGCTCCCAGTCGAGTTCCTCGGCCTCCAGCCATGCGGCGGCATGAGTTCGCAGCTCGTCGGCCACCGGAACGCCCAGCTCGGCATGAAGCACCACGACCCCGCAGAACGCCAGCCGGGCGACTTCGTCCCAGGCGTCGCGATCGTGGCCGAAGTCGTCCTCGACCGCCGCGATTGCTGCGGCCAGGGTCTCGGCATTGGCAAGCTGACGGTGGATCTGCTCGACGGGCAATGGGTTCCGATCGCTCATCAGGTCGTCGTAGGTCCGGCCGTGCACGCGATCCATCGCCGCGTCGATCGCGTCGTTGGCCTCGTCCACCTCGTAGCTGCGCACGCCCCAGTGCCCCATCGGAACCGCTCCTGCTCCAGAATCCGGCCTCGATCTCGCCCCTCGACTCAGTCGAACATCTTGCCGACGGCCAGCAAATAGCTCGGGCTGTTCGAGTGGAATCGCAGGCGGTCGAGCTGCTCGACCCCTCGGGAAATATGCACGTCCCAGACCTGGACGTCTCGTGCCAGCTCCTTGAGCAAGCGATGCGCCTCGACCAGCGCCTCGACCGACGCCACGTTGACCGCCATCCGGCCTCCGGGTCGCAACCGCTGAAACGCCGCCCGCAAGATCGACCCCACATGCCGCCCCGTGCCGCCGATGAACACGGCGTCCGGGTCGGGCAGATCGGCCAGCGCGTCGGGAGCCCGGCCCGCGATCGGTTTGACGTTCGTCACGCCGAACTTCTCGGCGTTGACCGGTATCAAGGCCAGGTCGTCGGCCCTCGGCTCAATGGCGAAAACCTGGCCCTCGGGGGCAAGCTGGGCCGCCTCAACCGCCACCGAACCCGTCCCGGCCCCCACGTCCCAGACGATCGAATCGGCCCGGATGTTCAACTGCGCCAGCGCGATCGAACGCACCTCGGCCGTCGTCACCAGCGATCGCCGGGGAAGGTTCTGGAAGAACAGCTCGTCCGGATTGCCGAACCGCAGCCGACCGGCCTGGTGATCGGCCCGAGCCGAATGATCGACCGACCGCACCAGAATCAACACGTGCAGCGGGTCGAATTCCATCTCCGCCAGCTCGGACAGGCTCGCCTGCGTCACCCGTTCGTCGGGAGAGCCGAGGTGCTCGCAAACGAACGCCCGGTAGTCCTCGATCCCGCGATCAAGCATCGCTCGCGCCAGCTTCCACGGCGGGCAGCGATCGCTGGAGAACAGCCCCACCTTTTCGGCGTTCCGGATGCGCGAGACGATCGCCTCGACCGGCCGTGAGCCGAGGTTCGCCAGATAGGCGTCGTCCCAGCTTTCCTTCACCCGGGCAAAGGCCAGTTGCATGCTGCTGACGTGCGGGACGATCTCGAACCGCTCCTTGCCCAGCCGTTCGCACAGGTAGCGGGCAATCCCGTAGAACAAGGGGTCGCCGGTGCTGACCAGCACGGGACGCTCGGCGTCCGACGCCATGACCTGCCGGACCTGATCGACTGCCTCGACCATGTCGCTCGACAAGGGCAGCGTCGGCACCCCCAGGTCCTCGACCGTCTTGAGCGCTGATGGTGACCCGAGGATCAGATCGGCCCCGGCAAGGATTCCCCGGGCCGATTCGGTCAGGCCCGCCAGGCCGTCGTCTCCCACCCCCACGATCACGACCTTGTTCGTCGATTCGGCCACCGTGGTCGGTCCTCCTGCCATGCCGCCGTTCGTTTGCCGATGCGATCCCGAGGCGCACCGATCGCCTCAACAGCCCCGTCTCGGCCGGATCGCATTGCGTCGCGTGTCCGCCCGGATCGCCCCAGGATACCAGCCGCCCCTTCGGAATCGAAGTCACCCGAACCGGCTCGCGTCACGGCAACCGCTTCGTGTGGCTCATCAAGGCGGCCAGGCGGCGGGGTGGAGCGGTAAACGTGGGAACCGTAATCGGCGTCTCGGCGATCAGCTCGGCGGGAGTCAGTGTTCGCCCTTCGATCGTCCCGAACCGGCACCCCGCCTCGTGGGCGATCACCGCCCCGGCGGCCAGGTCGTGGGCTTTTTCCCCGAGGTGGCAGACCGCGACCAGCCGACCGCAGGCCACCCAGACCAGCTCCGAGCAGCACGACCCCAGATCCCGGAGCCGACCGACCACGCTTCTCGGATCAATCACCCGCAGCGCATTGGTCCCGATGCACACGTTGTCCTGATTGTGGAAGCCGTCCTGGTCCTCGGCCGCGCGGATCGGTTCGCCGTCGCGCCAGGCGCCTCCCCCTCGGGTCGCCCAGTACAGTTCCCCGAGAATCGGCAGAGCGATGACCCCCAGCACCGGCTCTCCCCGGTCGATCAGGCCGATGCTCACGGCCCAGATCGGCAGGCCGTGCACCAGATTTCCCGTGCCGTCAATCGGGTCGATCGACCACCGCCTCGGCCCCGATCCTCCTTCGTTGGCGTATTCCTCTCCCGTCAACAGGTCGTCCGGGAACCGCTCCGCCAGCCGACTCCGGACCAACCGTTCCAGGTCGTGGTCGAGATCGGTGACATAGCCGAGGTTCGCCTCCTTCTCCTGCGGACGGACCCGCGCGCATCGGCTTCGGGCAATCTCGGCCGCTTCCTGCGCGAGCGACTTCACAAAGTCCAGTTCGACGGCATACGAATCAGCGGGCGGCATGGGGATTCCGGGAGCGAAAAAAAGGGGGGAAGAACGCGAAGAATACCAAATTCCAGATCAGGTCTCGTCGGATTCGGACTCCGATTCCGTCCTCCGCTCGATCACCTTGAACGTCTCGCCCGGCAGGGCCGGGCCTTCCAGCTCGAAGGTCCGCATCGGCTGGCGGAGTCCTTTCGGCTCGTAATGCAGCAAGCCTCGACGATCAGCGCACGGCAGGCAGAGCCGTTCCTCGGGCGAGTAGACGAACATCTCGCCGTCGGCCAGCCGGTGATAGGCGTCATCCCCCGGGGCCATGCTGTGACAGAATTCCCGCTCGCTGCCGATCTTCAGGCCGACCCGCCAGCCGGGCTCCCTCAAAAAGACGCGGGGGACCATCGGCTCCTCGGGGCCGTGTTCGGCGTTCGGAAGGTTCGGATCGCGGATCATCGGCGGGCCCTCGGTTTCTCGGGTCGATTGGGCGGCCTGGAGGTTCCTTTCTGGGGATCGGCTCCCTGCGGCCGTTTCTCCCAGGCGGGGTCACGATGCCGAGACTTCGACACCCTGTCGTAAAGCGCCTGGCCCACGGCCGAAACGCCCGGCAACCCACCCAGCAGTCCCACAGGCCAGATCAAGGGCACGCGGCGTGCCACCGCCACCACCCCTTGAAATCCCGAACGCACCCGATCCCCCGGCCCGACGCAATGCACCGATTCCAGGCACGCCCGATCGTCCAGTGACGGATGAACTGCCTTTACCTCCATTGTGGTCACGTCGATCCAATCGATCATCCGCCCCGGATCCGCCGCGCTGCCCATCGCCACCGAGGTCCGGCACAGGCCGCACGCTCCATCATACAGAACCCGCAACGGTTCCGGGTTCGTCCCTGTCACCAGGCTTCGCAACCACGGCCCGGAGACAAACGCCATGTTGGCCACGATCATCGCCAGGGCGAACTCGTAAAGCCCCATCGTCACGGCGATTCCCAGGTGCAGGGCGATTGTCAGGCTAATCACCAGCGGTCGGAGCCGTTTCACCCACACCAGCACCGGATAGAGAATCTCCAGCCACAGCGCTCCGTGCGAAAAGAGCATCAAAACCATCGGCCACCGCGCCAGCCAGGTCAGGTCAACTGGCCGGAACTCGGCATAGCCAAGCAGGCTCATGAAGGCGAACCCCTCCCACCAGATCGGGTGCTGCAGCTTCGCCAGGCCCGCCAGGCCATAAATGATGCAAAGATGCACCTGAATCAAGCGCAGGCAGAGATTCGCCGGGATCGATGCCTTTGGCCGGCCATCTCCCACCGGACACTCCAGCGGGGTCGCCGATCGCCCCCGGTTCACCGCCTCCCTCGTCCCCTTCAATCGCTCGAAGAACCGATCGAGCGACACCGCCCGGCCGCTCGCCCCAGTGACCGCCAGATAAAGGAGCAGCATCGAGGCCGCCTGATCGAAGCCAAAGACCATCACCGGCGTTCGCCTGACGGTCGAGACCACGATCAACCACGTCAAGACCGCCGTCGTCCGACTCCACAGGCCGACCGTGAACAACAGCAACACCACCAGACACCCGACATACGCCGGCACGAGCATCGCATCGGGCACGATCGACCAGAGCGACCACGACCAGCGGTCCCGCTCCAGGTTGCGGAAGAAGCCCAGCACCTCCGGATCGGCCCAGCCTCCCGACCCGAGAAAGGCGTGCAGATCCAGCCCCAGAATCGCATAATTCCAGAGCAGGAGCAGTCCCAGGCCCAGGCGGATCAGGCCCACCGGCGTCGGGTCGGCAGGGCGGAACAGAAAGGCGTTCCAGCCGTCGGCCGTCGCTCGGCCGAGGGAGGAGAAGTAGGCCACCGGCCCGGTGATCAATCGTCGCACAGGTAGACTCCAATGCGCTGGCGATCGCCGTAATAACGCCGATCTTCCACGTCGATCGTCCGCCCTTCTCGGGCCGCGTCCATCAGCTCGTCCGGGCTCGGATTCAGATGATCTTGCAGGAACAGAATCACCCGCCGACACCCCGGATTTTCCCGGCACAGATGCCTGCCGTACGAAATTGCCCACCGGCTCCGGCTGTCTCCGGTCGCCGGGTCTCGGGGAGCTCGCCGGACGTCCTCGAACAGGTGGTAGGCCAGCGCCAGTTGCCGCTGAAACCGCAAGCGAGGCCACATCGACCGATCCGGAATCCGGATTTCCTCCGACCGGCCATCCTCGAATTCGAGCAGGGCCGTCACGATCGGCGTCGGCGGCGCTCCGGCCGTGTAGAAGCGATACGAGTACCCCTGATCGGCCACTCGGTAATACGGTCGGAACAGCTCGGCCACCGACCGCTGCAACTCCGACGACGGCGGCGCCGCCAGCACCGCGGCCAGCACCGCCACCCCATGCCAGATCACCAGGGCCGACACCCCCAGCCTCGCCCAACCGGGCCATTGCGGCTCGTCCGATTCCTCGCCTCGCTCCGCCATTGCCTCGGTCCTCCCCCGGCCCGTTGCGTTGCCCTTTGGGAATCGTTTCCCTCCAGCTTACCCGATCCCCGACCCGCCGACGCCCCCCGATGGACGCCAAGGTCTCGCATTCCAGACCGCAGAGCAGACTCCCGGAATCACAGGAAAATCCGAAATCCAGGCCCACTTTCCCGAAACGGCCTCTTTCCGCTATTTTGCCAGAAAAGAGTTGATCCGCGCGATCCGGGAAATTAGAATCGCCAACGGAAGGCTCAAACTTTCCGAATTGGGTGGTTTGCGTAAGCTGGAGTGTTCGTTAGCAACAATCCTGGAACGTAAATTGCTCAATTGGTTCGGGCTCGTGTTGCTCACCGGTGCAACCTGACACGGGCGCGACCGTCTCAACTCGATTGGCCCAATCGACCCCCTCGACCTTCTCCATCGTCTCGCAACTTCAGGGAGACACATCGCGATGCAGGGAACCATGGTCATGCTCCTGGCCCTCAGTGGGCTGGGTTGCCATCACTCGGTCCACCATACGCCGGTCTATGACGCCTGCTACTCAGCCTGCTATGGCGGCGCGGTCGTCTACGATGCCTGCTACGACTCCTGCTACTCAGCCTGCTACGGTGGCGGCTTCACGCAAACCGCTTATGGCTCCTGCTACGATGCCTGCTACTCGTCGTGCTACGACTCCTGCTACTCCGTCTCGTACAAGAAGCACGGAGGCCTGTTCTCCTGCTTCAAGGGGCTGTTCGGCCACAAGCATAAGCGAGCGGCCTGTTACGATTCGTGCTACTCGTCGTGCTACGACGCCTGCTATTCGGCCTGCTACGGGCCGACCTACTACGACGCCTGCTACACCGGCGCGATCTACGCGACCAACTACGACATGCCGGTCTTCGGCACCTACACGCCGGCCGTGTCTCCGCAGGCGGCCTACGGCTCGCCGCAGGGGGTGATCATGACCACCCCGGGCAAGTCCTCTCCTCAGGCCTATGGTAGCGCCGCCCCGGCCGAGTCGGCCCCCGCCGCGACCGAGGAACCTGCCGCCCCTGCGGCCGAGGAGCCTGCTGCCCCGGCCGACGAACCCGCTCCCCCGGCCGACGAACCCCCGGTTCCGGCTCCGACCGAGCCGGCGACCCCGCCCGTCGGGAACGACCTCGACTTCGGCGATTTGCCGATCGAAGATCCGAACACCTGATCGGCCCTCGGCCTCGTCCGTTCGACCCGATCAGACGATTCTTCCGCAACGGCCCGCGCCGCCCCTGACCGGACGACGCGGGCCGTTCGTCTGCGCAGCTTGGTCTTTACGAGGCGCGGAGTTTTCGGGATAGATAAAGACCATGTGTCGGGGTCACGTCCTTACCGGTTGCCCAGGGCCCCGTGTTTGCCACCGGAGTCGTAAGGATTGGTCCCACGATGGAATCGAATCAGCCCTCCCTCCCGCAACTGCCCGACAACCCGAGGCTCCGGCTCGATTGGCTGATGGAGACGCTCGGAGACGCCAATAGCCGTCGGCTCGGTCTGTTTCGGATTCCCGAGGAACTGGTCCTCTCGGTCGTCATGCCCGTGTACAACGAGAAGCGGACGATCGACGAGATCCTGCGCCGGGTTCGGGAAACCCCCATCACCAAGCAGATCATCCTCATCGACGACTGCTCGACCGACGGCACCCGCGAGCTGCTCCAGAGCTGGACCCCCGAGGGGAGCAACCCCCAGCCCGACCTGCAGATCCTCTTTCACTCCCAGAACCAGGGTAAGGGGGCGGCCCTTCGCACCGGATTCGCCCACGCCACCGGCGACCTGGTCATCGTGCAGGACGCTGACCTCGAATACGACCCGGCCGAATACCCCCGGCTCATCCAGCCGATCGTCGACGGCCGCGCCGATGTCGTCTTCGGCTCCCGATTCATTGGCGAGACGCACCGGGTCCACCTGTTCTGGCACGCCGTCGCCAACCAGGGGCTCACCTTCCTGTCGAACATGTTCACCAACCTGAACCTGACCGACATGGAGGTCTGCTACAAGGTCTTCCGACGCGAGATCATCCAGGGGATCACCCTCAAGAGCGACCGCTTCGGCTTCGAGCCCGAGGTCACCGCCAAGGTCGCCCGCTTCCGCTTCCCCGCCGAAGGGGGACGCCGCGGCCGCAAGTGCCGCATCTACGAGATCCCGGTCAGTTACCACGGCCGCAGCTTCGAGGAAGGCAAGCACATCCGCCCCCTTCGCGACGGCCTCCGGGCGCTTTACTGCATCCTCCGCTATGCCTTTGTCGATTGATCCGAAATTCTTCGGCAGAACGCTCCAACACTCTGCCCGAAGTTTGCCGTACTAGGGAGTATCGGCCTCGGCGGTGGAATTCCAACCGCCTGGGCGCCGATCGGAATCGTGCCCCGTTGCCTGTTCCTCCGGCAAAGGGGTCCGACACGATCTGACTGACCCCGATTCTCCCTTGCGAGATTCTCACCGATGACGCTCTCTCGACTGATCGACTGGCTCAAGCTTTCCCCCATGCTTCTGGCCGCTGCCCTGCTGGCCGGATGCGACACCGGCGGCGACGAGGTCGCCCCGGCCGACGAAACCATCGGCGCCGACTCGACCCTCGAAGGCGACGATGTCGTTGTCGATGAATACGAGGCCGACGTGGTCGAGCCGGCCCCGACCGAAGAGCCCGCCCCGGCCCCTGAGGCCGAAGCTCCTGTGACCGAAGAGCCGGCCCCGGCTCCGGAACCCGCCCCGGCCGAAGAGCCGGCCCCGACCGAAGAGCCCGCGACCCCCTGAGGTTGCGGACTCGTCGATCGACTCACTCGCAACGCCCGCTCGGATTCGCTCCGAGCACCGTTGACCTGAGCGGTTGCCCAACGGCCCCGGTTGTCCTCAACCAGGGCCGTTTTCCATGCGCCCTCCCTTCTCGCCATTTTCAGTGACTGCCGCTGCCCATTTCCTCGATCATTTCAATGAGGCAGGAGTGTCCGAGACTGCGACACCTCCCCGCCTCTTGCCTCCCTCTGACACGACCGATTGAGCCCCGATTCTCCTTTCCCCCGATCTCGGCGGCCGTTCTTCCCGAATCCAGACGGCCAGGCCATGCCGCGATCCGATCCCCGATGAGCCGACTCCCGTTTCGCAACTCCGGTCATGGGCTTCGATTCGCAGGTTCCTCACACCTCAATTCCCGAAACGAACGAGGATTTCAGGCGCAAGTCGCTTGCTGAAAACCGGTTCTGTCGATTCGACTCGGCGCACCGTGCCGCGCACCTAGGGCGCACCCGCCCCGTCGTGCCCGTCCCCGGACGCCTCGCCCTCGACGTCTCACGAAACCTCGAACGCTCTCGGCCCACCAGCCGATCCCCGATCGACAGACCCGCCCCGAATCAGCCGATTGCTCCAGGGCAGGACATCCGGTTCAATTCCCGAAACGAACTCGGATGTTCGCCTCAACTCGTTTGCGCGGTTGCGATTCCGTTCGACATCTTCCGCGCACCGAGACGGGCGCAGCCCGCGCACCGCGACCTCAAGGATGCTGCATCGAAGGTGCCGTCCCAGGTTGCTCGATGCCGGGATCGTCGGCCGGGTGCCTCTCCGCGCACGGTTCCCGAAACGAACGAGAGTTTTTGCCGCAAACCTCGTTCATTTCAGGCGTTCAGGAGTTCACGCTTGGCGCGCCGGGGGCGAAACCGACCCGCGAGCGAATCAAGGTGTCTCGGCCGGCAGGCGTTCGGCGTCGCTGGCGGGCCGATGGCGGTTGATCTTCGAGCGGAAGTCGCCCAGGCTCGGCCACTCGGTCGGTTGGTTCAGGTCCACCTCGGCGATGGCCACCGTGCCCCATTCCGTCGCCTGCTGCAGGACGCTGCCCGATCGGTCGTAAATGGCCGAAATCATCCAGTTCGAGGAAACGTCCTCGTAGGTGCTGCTGACCACGTAAACGTGATTCTCGGCCGCTCGGGCCTCGGCCAGATGGGGGTTGCAGCCCCAGACCGGCCAGGCGATCACCTCGGCCCCATTGATCGTCAGTTGCCGGGCGACCTCGGGGAAGAAGCCGTCGTAGCAGATCATCAGGCCCACCTTGCCGAAGCTCGTCTCAAAGACCGGATACTCCGAGCCCGGCATGATCCCCGCGTCCGACTCTCCGGGAGGCAACGTCACCTTGCGATAGGTTCCCACCAGCTCCCCATCGGGGCCGATCAAGGCGGCGACGTTGTAGAGCAGATGCCCATCGCGTTCGACCAGGCCAGCCACGATGTACAGGTCATGGTCCCGGGCCATCCGGCCGAACGCCTCGGTCGAGGGGCCGGGAATCGGCTCGGCCACCTCGGCGAAGGACAGCCCCGTGCCGTAGTAGGTCAGGGTTTCCGGCAAGACGACCAGATCGGCTCCTTGGCGGGCCGCCTCGGCGATCAACGGCTCGAACTGCTCTCGCTTCGCCTCGGGGGTCGACCCTTCGGTCGGCCGGTGGTGGACGGTCGCCAGCGTCACCCGACGCGGGGGGAGCGGCTCGACCTCCTCCATCGACACGGCGCTCCACTCAACCTTCCCCCCCGGAGCTGGCCAGCGCAGACGCAGCTCGACCACCGCGCGAGTCGCGCCGCCAGGAGCCTGATAGGTCCCCGAAACCTCGGTCCAGCCCTCCTCGTCGGTCGGGCCGTCGGTCGGATGCTCGGCCTCGGCCGGCGGCTGGCTCCATTTTCGGAGGAATCCCGAGACGAGCGTTCCCCGATCGTTGACCACCCGCCGTCCTTCCTCGTCCTGCCATCGGATCATCACCACGGCGCTGATCCGAGGAACCTTCACCCCCGAGACCCTTCGGACGGCCCGGAAATGATACGATTTGCCCCCCTCGACCGGGATCGTGCCCACCCAGGCACCATCAAGCCCCTCCCGAGCATCGGCCTCGATCACCAGGCGCGGAGCGTCTCCGGGGCCGCCGCCCGATTCCCGACGGAAGGCGGGGCGAATTTCGTCTCTTGGTGCATCAGGCTGCCACGAAATCGAGGCCGATTCCGTTTCCTCTCCGGCCCGAACTGCCGCCGAGCAGCAGAGCAGGGCTCCCCACAGACCAAGACTGACGACCAGCACCGAACGCGACCGCAAGGCAATCATGGCGGGAGCCTCCCGCCGGCGGGTCGACCGCTTGCCGACCTGAACCGGCCTCACGAGGCTAACGCCCCGACGCTCGGCCTCGCAAGCCTGTGCTGGTCGTTCACCGTCAGTCGATTGATTCGTACTCAAGCCCCAGCGCGAGCCGAGCGTCTTCGCTCACCCGCTCGATCGTCTCGACGGCCCGGTCTTCGACCTCATTGGTCACGTCGGCCATCTCCGGGAAGAACAGCACGGCTCCAATCATCAACCCCAGGCCCACTAAATGGGTCCGAGGGTCCACCAGCCATCCGAAAACCATGGTCAACCTCCGATCCGTCGTGTTCGTTGCGATTGCCAGAACCGAATCGCCTAAGGGATTCTAGGATCCGCATGCACGCACGGAAAGGGGCAAAATTCATGCCGATTTCTGGAGTCAGGCTGATTCAGGCCAGCAGGGGGTCGGGGGAGGCGTCTCGAACAGCCGTGTCGATGCAATGGGCATCGGGACGATCCAGGCCATCGGCAAAGGCCATCAGCAAGGCCAGATCTGCCAGGCGGTTCAGGCGTCTTGGCAGACCCTCGGCATGGAGGTGGAGTATTCGAAGTTGCTCGTCGTCGAACAAAGCAGTTCGGGCTCCGGCCCAGTTCAAGCGGCCGAGGACATAGGCCGCCGATTCCTCCTCAGTCATCGGGCCAAGCGCGTAGCGTGCCGTCAGCCGATCGGCCAGGCTCGGCGGCAAGGTCAGCAAGACCTCCGGCGCTCCGACGATCATCAATCGCAGGTCCGGAGGCCCGGCGCTGGAGAAGTTCTGAAGCAGCCGAAGGGCCTCGAATGTGCCCGGATCGTCGATCAACTGGGCCTCATCAACGATCAGCAGCACCGGCTTGCCCCGCGAGGCAGGGCCGGCCAGCTGGGTTCTCAGGCGGCGAAGGGTCGCATGAAGCCCTGGAGCCTCGACGCTCGACACGCGATGCAACCCATCCAGCTCGTCGGCCAGGAAAGCGAGGAACTGCGGAGCGGGCATGGCGGGGTAGGACAGGTGGATCGTCCGGCCGCCGAGTTCCCGGGCGAGGCTCGCGGCCACCACCGTCTTACCCGATCCCGAAGGGCCGAACAACAGGACCGGCCCTTGACCCTGTTCCAGACCATAGCGCAACCGCCTCCGGGCCGCGTCACGAGTCGAGAGCGGAACGAGGGCCTCGGGAGCGGTCGATTCGGCGAAGGGCAGGGCGGTCAGGCCGAAGTGGTCGAGGTACACGGGGAACTCCCGGATCGGTCGCGATCCACCAGACACGGGCGAGACAGGGTCGGGCACGCCGGAATCGAACCGGCAGGGGGCTCAGACGAACGTCTCGGCCAGACCGAGCAGGGGGATGTTCCCGGCGTCGAGAACCTCAAGGGCGCGGAGCAAGGCCCGTTCGCCGGTCAGGGCCCGATGGGTGACGAGTACCGCCGCATCGACCGGCCGGTGGAGGACCGCCGCCGAGAGTCCGGTAAACAGCGGGCTGCCGTCGATCAGGATCAGGTCGTACGATCGCCGCAATCGGGCCATCATGCAGGACCATCCCGGTTCGTGGAGGAACTCCCGGGGACGCGCGACGGGACCTCGGAGGGGCAGGATGCTGAGGTTGTCGTCGGGAACCTCGACAATGGCTTCCTCCAGAGGGACGTTGTCGAGGACCACATCTTCCAGACCGACGCGAGGTTTCAGGCCAAGCAGTCGCGCGAGCATCGGCCCGCCAAGGTCGCCATCGACCACGAGCAAGCGATGGGGGCGACGCGCCAGGGCCCGGGCGACGGTCAGGACCAGGGTTGTCCGCCCCTCGGCTCGGTGGCAACTGGTGACGAGCAAGACGCGGATCTGGTCGCGATCGCGGGCCGTGATCAGGTGATCGGCGAGGTGTTCGAACCGTGCGCCATGCTGACGCTCCAGAGCCCGGACGGTGGCTGGCCAGGTCAGGGGCTGGGTGCGTCGTCCGGGGACGTGAAAGTGAGGAGGGGGAGGGACCGCCCCCGGTTCGTTCGGCAGTTCGAGCGCTCGGGTCTCCCCAAGCCGCGAGTCGCTCGGCGCTCGGCTCAGGGCTCGACCGGACGTGTCACGGTCGTAAGCGTCGGCCAGGGCCTGATCAAGGTCTCGCATGGCCGTGTTCCTCCTCGCCATCAGCATCACTCTCGCCCGGCAACAGGTAGCCGGGAAAGGCGACCGGAAGCATTTCGGCCGGATCGTCCTGATGGGCCGAATCGACCGGATCGGGGATCGGAACATCCAGTTCGATCCCGAACGGTTCGGAAACCGGGGGAACCTCGTCGGCTAGCTCGACATCGGCCGTCGCCGGTTCCCTCGACCAGACGGCAATCGCGGCCGAGACGGCCAGCAATCCCATGAGCATCGCCAGTCCAACCACCCGAACCTCTCGGCGGAGCCTCCGACGGGGTCTGACGGTGGACACCGGCCTCCTCGGGTTGGCTCGCGAGCGATGTGGACCCGAGCCGGGCAGCGCGGGGACCTCGATCAAGACCGGAGGAGCGACCGCCCGGGAAGCCGCCGATCGCGGACTCACCGTCGATTCGCAGACAGAAGGGCTTCCGATCATCGGCGAGGCTCCGGTTGAGGGGCGTCGAGGTCGGTCGCTGATCCGGTTCGAAGGCGAGCCGGAGCGGTTGGGGCGACAGTCCGGTTTCCGTCGCCTGGTTTCGATGATCGTCCGGCCCCCTGGGCAAACTTGAACGGCCATGCCGAGCGTAGGGGCCTCTGGGCGTGACTTGGAGGATAAAGGGGATTGTCGGGGCTGCCGGGGTTTTGCCGGCTCGTTTCCATCCGAGAGAAATTCATCATGCGTTGGCGAGTTCTCCAAGTGAAACGGCCTCTGTCCCATTGCCTGAGCGATGGGACAGAGGCCGACAGGACCGTGAGCATGCGATGGCTGGTCAGACGGTGCGAAACGGGGCAGGGGAGCCTATCGAGCAAAGAGGCGAGAGAGGACGCCTCGTCGCGGAACCGGAGCGCCGGGCAGATCGTTCGGAGATCCCGCACCCGGTCCGGAACCGGCAAGATTGCCGAAGCCGGGGAAGCCGCCTCCGGCGGGGCGACCGCTTCCCAACCCCTCGTACGATGCGACCGGCTGGAACTGCGGAGGAGTTCCCGCCAGCCGTCCGGTCAGATTGCCGCCGTTGGCCAGGTCGAGGGACCGGATGTTCGCCTCGTTGACGTAGGGGTTGTGGCCTTGCCAGCGGGTTTCCGCCAGTTCCAGCACGTTGAGCGGGGCGAACATCGTGTCTCCCCGCACGGCGATCCAGTCGGACTGATAGGCCTTCGACTGGTCGATCTCGCCATCGAGTCCATACACGATGGTGTACTCGTAAATGGCCACGCGGGGCTTGGGATCGCTCTCGTTCAGGTTCGATCCGGTGTTGGCCTCGACCTCGACGAGCAGGCGGACCGATCGCTCTCCCTTGCCCGGCATGGCGTAATAGGTGGTCGTGACCTTGCCGATGCCGTGGTTCCAGACTTCGCCAGCCGTGCCGGTGGGGGGGAAGGCCCGCAGGTTGCCGAGCAACGCCTGACGCCGCCCAACGATATGCTGCTCCAGCATCCGGTGGACCTGAGGTGCGAATCGGTCGGTTTCATCCGAACCGGGACGGGGAGGACCGGCGGGAATGTCGGTCGCGTAGTCGCCGATCCGGTGGTTCAGATGGTTCTCGCCAAGTTCCGCCCAGAGGGCCTTCAACTCATCTCGCGTCAGGCCCGAGCCGGGGGCCGGGACGGGTTCGTTCAGCAGAATCGACGACACCGCGCCCCCGAGACAATGGCCTGGCCAGCGGTTGATGTCCTGATTCTGCGCATAGGACCCTTCCCAACTGCGGGCCCGCGTGTTGAACAACTGGTCGTACTTCAAGAGGGGAGAGGGCGTGGCGTAAACCGTGCCGTCAGGACCTCTCCAGGTCAGATCGTCGTAGAGGTTGGGGAACCAGGTTGCGGTATCTCCCGCCGCGGGCATCGTTTCGAGAATGCCGTTGGGTCCGGGCAGGACAATATCTTTTCCGGGAGCAATGTAACTGCCTGGGGTGGCGACGAGAATATCGTCTCCATTGACATAGGTCGTGTCCACTCGGCCGTTACCGCCGGCCCAAGGTTCGTGGATCGAGTCGCCCTTGGTTGGCCAGTAGTAGAAATTCCAGGGCCTTCGGGCCGCTTCACCGACCTGGACGAATTTCGTCGTGACGGTGTAGGCGTCCTTGGCACCCGAAACAAGGAAGGTGTACCAGCCGTGCTGGTCGCGCCCGACTTCGCTGCCGTTGGTCCTCGGACGACCATCGGGGCCGACAATTCGATCGACCTTGCCGTCGTTGACAGTGATCGTCAACTGACCGCCGTACCGAGTGGGAATGTAAACTCCGTAGAAACGGTCCCCGCGCTGGTCCGACAAAGCGCCGCCCAGGGGAACTGGCTGCACCCGTTCCTGAGGCGCCGTCGCCCCGTTCACGGATGGAATCACCGTCAGGGCGATCACGGCCCAGACCGCCGCCCCTCTGAGCCCGTTGCCGATACGCATGTTGCCTCCCGTCGTTCCCGTCATAGTCCTTGGGTCGCCCCCGACTCCGCCCCCGCCAGTCACAACCGAGTCCATGGTTGAGAAACGGCGAACGCTCCGCGGCATGGATTGCCTAGAGAGTTTCGGTTCGTCGGAGAGAGTCGATCGACGCAATACCCAGGCCGATTGAGCAGGTGTTGAATACGTTCGTTATACCCCCTAAATTCCCCCCGCTTGTCATCTCGCCTTGTTCCTCGAATTACCTCATCCGAGGGGAAGTCATGGCCGATACCCAACACTACCACCCAGACGGAGGATCGAGAGTGGCCCTGAAAGGACGCGGGTTGGGCCGACTCTTCCTGGTAATACGATTCCTGCCGTCGTCCCCGAAATCGAGGTGTTTTGAGCGGGAGACGTTCATCACTCCTCCACCCGGCCTGAACGCTGTCACAGGTAGAAGGCTGGGTGGCCGAACGGGCCAGGGAAGGCTTGTGACGGTTGAACTCCTTTTGATCGCTCGACGGGACGGTCGGAGCGAAAAAGGAGCGGGGGAACTGCTCACCGTAACCGATCGAGACGTCGACCGGAACGTACTGACACGATTTTCTTTTGCCTCGAGGTTATCGCGATGACCAAGGCTTTGGTCCTAGCACTTGCTCTGAGCAACGTGGGGACCGGGCATGGCGGCCACGAAATGGTTCACGCCACTGCCCAGGTCGCCCCGGCGGCTCAGGCCCCCGCGAAGGTGATGCCGGCCCCGCAGGCGCCGGCCAAGGTTGCGCCGGCTCCTCAGGCCCCGGCCAAGGTTGCTCCGGCTCCGCAGGCCCCGGCCAAGGTTGCTCCGGCTCCGCAGGCCCCGGCCAAGGTTGCTCCGGCTCCGCAGGCTCCGGCCAAGGTTGCTCCGGCTCCTCAGGCTCCGGCCAAGGTTGCCCCGGCTCCGCAGGCTCCTGTGAAGGTGATGCCTGCTCCTCAGGCCCCGGCCAAGGTTGCTCCGGCTCCTCAGGCCCCGGCCAAGGTTGCTCCGGCTCCTCAGGCCCCGGCCAAGGTTGCTCCGGCTCCTCAGGCCCCGGCCAAGGTTGCTCCGGCTCCGCAGGCTCCGGCCAAGGTTGCCCCGGCTCCTCAGGCCCCGGCCAAGGTTGCCCCGGCTCCTCAGGCCCCGGCCAAGGTTGCCCCGGCTCCTCAGGCCCCGGCCAAGGTTGCCCCGGCTCCTCAGGCCCCGGCCAAGGTTGCTCCGGCTCCTCAGGCCCCGGCCAAGGTTGCCCCGGCTCCTCAGGCCCCGGCCAAGGTTGCTCCGGCTCCTCAGGCCCCGGCCAAGGTTGCTCCGGCTCCGCAGATTGCCCCGGCTCCTCAGGCTCCGTTCAAGGGCTGAGACGACTCGGTTCTGCTGGACGATTGATGCGACTCGACGAAGCCATCCGTTCTTGCGGATGGCTTCGTTCGTTTGCGGTCCGCTGGGGAATCACGGGTGAGGGACGGACCGCTCGTCACCGCCGAAGTTGATGGTCTGCCTTAGCCGGTACGGAGTTCACTGGTCGAGGTGAGCCCGGTGGGTGAGTTTGGTTTCGAGGCATCGTCGTGCCATTCTGAGAATTCCTCGCCCTGAATGTGACGCGAGGCGAGCCCGGTGGGTTCTGGAGCGGTGCAGTCCGGGCAGGGAGCCGTCTGGCTCCCTCGGCCGACGAGTCCTTCGAGGTACTGGCCCACGTTGGGAATTGCCGGTCCTCGCACGACACCGAGTCCGCAGCGCCGGGCAAGACCCTGGTAATTGAGCAGGCTGCGCCCGCCCACAAAGATCGGCGCTCCTCGCAGGCTTTCCAGCTCATCAAAGCGTTTGCGGATGTTGCGTGAAAGGCTGAGCGAGACCCCAACGGCGACCGGCTTCCAACGGTCGATCCCGCGCTGAACCTCGTGAATGGGAAGGTCTGCGCCGAGGAACAGGGACCGCCAACCCGCCAGTTCGAGCGCCAGGCTGAGCATCAAGGCCCCGCCCTCGTGTCGGTCTCCCTGCATGACGAACACAATGACACGTCCGAGGGGAGCGGTGTTGGCTCGTTGAGCGTCGTCGACCAGAGCGGCGAGCTTGCGAAGAAAGAACATGGTGGCCAGCCGTTCCTCGACAAGCGAACAGTCTTTGCGGAACAACCGCTCGCCCGCTTCGGTGAGGGCGGGAGTGAGAATGCCGTTGGCGATCTTCTCCGGAGACAGGCCGCTGGTCAGGCGGTGATAGATGGCCTCGGCCGAGCGGGCGTCGGCCTGCTGCAGCGTGTCGACGAGCTCGGTCATCAGGTGGCTGGTGACTGCAGGGGCCTGGTTGACCGGCGGCGGCGGGGGATGGCCGGCGCGGGCCTCGGCGATGTGCTGGGCGATGGAGCCGCCAAGCTGGCATCGTCGAGCAACCTGGCAGATCAAGTCAACCTGCTGGGCAGGGTAACGACGGTGACCTGACGCCAGCCGTTCGGGCACGGGAAAGCCATAACGCCGTTCCCAGACCCGGAGCGTGTGGCAACTCACGCCGCTCAGTTTCGAAACGGCCGCGATCGAGTAATGGGCCTTGGAGAGAGGATTGGCCTTCACTCGTCTGCGCCTCCCGTTGAGAGGGGCTCTGGATGGAGGACAGTGCGACGGCACGCGGTCCCTGACCATCACAATCGTTGATTCAATCACCCACAACCACCCCTTCCGGATGTTGCAGGGCGAGATTGCACAACAAGTTATGATCCGGGAAATCGCGGATCAATTCAAGAACGCCTCTGCCTGGATTTTCAGTTTTTCGAAGAGGTCGTTGCGGGGAATGTTGATGCGTCGGTCGAGTTTATCAAGCGGATTGAAGGGGGATCGGCAGTTCTCACATGGCGGAGACGACCAAAGGGCACGAAGAACGGGACACGAGGGTCCTCTTTGGCCTCTCTCGAAGAACGGGACACGAGGGTGGCCTTTGGCCTGTTCATAGGTGAGGGGAATGTTGCTTCAGAGCAACATGGCTTGGTGCGCAAGTTTTTCAAAGCAACGCGTGAACTAGATTGCTTTCAGAGGCGTGTTGAACAGATCAGATCAGAGAGACGCTGTCGAGTTGGTCTCGGAGAGGTGCCGTCGCGGCGGGGTCTTGGTTGAGACAGTTCCTCAACGCTGCGTCTTGTTCCCACGAGACGAAAGGATCACCCCTGATGTTTGGAAGCAAGATGCAACACCATTCCAGAGAGCGTCGGCCCAGTTCCGCTGGCCGGAAACCGCAGCTTGAGGGGCTGGAGCAACGCTTACTTTTGTATTCGACGCTCGGGGGTCAATGGGCTTACGGCAGCCGGATCTCCTACAGCATTCCCGCGGATGGGACCGATGTGGCCGGTGTGCCGAACCAGATGCATCAGGCCATGGCGGATCGGGGCATCACTGAGGCCCAATGGAAGTTCGCGCTTCGCCGCGCGGCCGCGCTTTGGCAATCGGCCACCAACATCAACATGGCCGAGGTTTCCGACACCGGCGCCCCGATGGGGATTTCCGGGAACCAGCAGAATGACCCACGCTTTGGTGATCTTCGCTTTTTCGCCAAGCCGATGGCACCTCAGGCGTTAGGACAGGCCTTTTTGCCTCCGCCGTTTCACGGGGGGACGCTGGCCGGTGATGTTGTGTTCAACAGTTCGGCGAGCTGGAACGTCAACGCAAATTTTGACCTTCAGACCGTCGCGATCCACGAGATTGGGCATTCGCTCGGGCTTGGGCACTCCGAGTTCAGCACGTCGGTGATGTACGACACCTATACCGGGGTCAAGCAGGGGCTGACCTCGGACGACATCGCCGGAATTCGATCGCTCTACGGCGTTCGGCAGCAAGACTGGGTCGATCAGTTCCAGAACAACCAGTCACCCTGGACGGCGGTGAACATCTCCGGGTTGATCGATTCGAACCGGCGCGTAACGCTACCGAACCTGGATATCACCTCGAATCAGGATGAAGACTGGTTCTATGTGCAGGCGCCGAGCAATACGAGCGGCGAGATGATCATCACCATGCAATCGAAGGATCTCAGCTCGCTGAGTCCTCGGTTCATGGTCTACAACTCTGCCTTGCAACTGGTGGCCTGGACGGTCGCGCCGAGTGCCAGTTCGACGTTCGGCGCGACGGTTTCCCTGAAATTTACCGGGGTTCCGGCTGGTACCGGCATTTACATCAGGGCGATGGGTTGGAATGGCGGCAGCAGTGGGGTCAACGGCATCGGTGCCTACGCCTTGCGAGCCGACTTCAGCGGGGGACCGATTCCCTCGGCGATCGTTTCGCCTCCGAACACGACGGTTCCGGAGCAGCCGGATCAGGGGGGCGGGTTTATCAATCAGATGATTGCCTCGCCGGATCTGGCTCGGGTGCCCTGGACGCAGGTGTTCGCCGCTCCTCCTCCGCTGATGGCTCAGACCATCGGGATCGAGGGCCTAGTTCATCGCTGGGATGCTCAGTCCGGTCCGGAGGCGTCGTACGGCGTGGTCGAGTTCGTCCAGCCGACCCGGGCCGCGATGGGGCATTTTGCCCGAGCCGCCCTGTCCGGAGCGGCCCCGCTCTGGTTCACCCAGGCCATCGACCAGGTTGTGGACCTGGACAACGACGATCAACTGATGCCGGGCACGGCGGCTCGGCGCTGGCAGTGGAAGATGGAGCAGGTCGGACCATACGACCTCTCCTGACCGGATCGCTCTCGAAACCGAGGGCGTCTCGCGGAGTCCTCTCTTGATCTCGGCTCCTCTTTCGAGGGGGGGCTCCGTGAGCCTCGATTCGGTCTGACGTGGTTGGCGGAGGTGCTCCCGATACTCGGGGAGCCCCTGGAAGTCTGAGGTCGTTGGTTCTGGCTCCTTTGATTGGCAAACGAGCCAGTGCTTCCGAATTGCGATCTAAGGTTGGGTGAATGAACCCCGAACGATCGGCTGACGAGTTGTCCGACGTCCTCGCCGAGTGCCGGGAACCTGATGTCGGGTCACGAAAGGCTCAGAGAATGGCACACCCACGTGATGAACATCGAGCCAGACGCCCACCGGGCCGCCCTCGCGTCGAGGGGTTGGAGATCCGGCTGGCGCTTTCCGGCGATTCCTTCTCCAGTTTCGAACTGGCCCCCTTCCCCGACATGAACACCACGACTCCGAATCCCGACGGAGAGGATTTCGGAGGGGCGTTTGGTGGAGAGGAGACGACCTGGGACGACCCGCTGACCCAACTGCCTCCCCCCTCGGGTGACGACCTGCCCGATCTGGTGTTACCAGGCGGGTCGATTGAGATGACCTCGCCGTTTGATGGGGGGGACCTCTGGTTTGATGATTCCGACCCGAGCCCGAGCGAAGGAGACCCGATTCTCTGGGATCCGACGCTGCCCGGCTCCGGGCCGTTACCACCGCTCGGGCCGCCTCCCGTCGACCTGCCCATACCTCTCCCGACGTCGATCGTGATCGACGGGGTCGAGCCGGGTGATGGGGCCGAGTGGACCTCGGGCGAGTTGAACGAGCTGGCGGTGCATTTCAGTCTGCCCCTTTCGATGGACTCGCTCGTTTCGTCGGACTTCACGCTGGACCTGATCGGAACCGATGGTCAGGTGCAACAGATCTTTGGTCCAGGACAGGCGCCGACGCTCCGACTTTCGGGAGACGGCTCGACCGTGTTGCTGATTCCGGATCAGCCGCTTGCGGCCGGTACCTACCGGCTGACGCTTTCGGGCAATGCCCGGTTTGTTGGGGTGGACGGGGGGATTTATGACGGCGACGGGACCGACGTGGTTCTCTCGGAGTTCCGGGTGGTGGCGTCCGAGGTGACGAAGCCGGCCGACCCGGTCGAGACACCCGTCACCCCGCTTGGGCCAACGCTTTCGGATGCGATCTCGCTGGGGACCGTTGGGCCAGAACTGGTGACGGTCGCCGGATCCCTGAACTTGAACGCCGATCCGACGGCCGTTGCGCTGTATCGGATCGAGCTGGGGCCGGATCACTTCTGGAGGCTTGGCCTGGAAGTTTCGGCGGATCGAGCGGGTTCGCCATTGCTGAGCCGGCTCTCGCTGTTCGATGCCGAGGGACGGTTGCTCCGAACCGGGACGCTCGGCATGGCCGATGCGCCGTCCGATCCCTTCCTGTTCGAAGGGTTGGAGCCGGGCATTTATTATGTCGGCCTTTCGGGAGCGGGGAACGACCCGTCGCTGGGTGGGTATGATCCGGTGACGGGAGCCTTGCCGGTGAACCTGCCCGCCCAGCAGGGGGGGGATTATTCGCTCGCTCTGGTGGCCGACGTGGCCGATGCCCCGACCCAGGTGGTCGGCATCGAACTCGACCGGGCCGACCCCGCCGACCCGGTGCCGACGGGGCTGACGATCCATTTTGACGGAGTCGTGCGACTCGGCGAATCGGGCATCTCCGGCTCGACGCTGCCGGGCGGCCCCATCATCCTGGTCGATGCCTCGGGCAAGGTCTGGAAGACGGGAATCGTTTCGACGAACACAACGGGATCGTCGGTGTCGGTCGTCTTCCACGATCGACTGCCCCGGGGACGGTACGAGGTTCGGCTGGCGGAGTCGGGAGGGCTGGTGGACCTGGTCGGCCGCGACCCGGTGGCCGAGGGGCAAGACCCAGGCGTTCTTGGTCGGTTCGAGGTGACGACCGAACCGACAAGCCGTCGTCCGAATGATCTGGGTGTTCTGTTGCCGGCGCGATCGCTCGATCCCGTCGAGCAGCAGGTGTCTGTCGTGCCGGGCTCGTCATCCACCGTCCGGTTCGTGGTGGCGTTCGAGGCGAACTACGCGTTGACCTTGAATGACCCGGGCGGTGGCTTGACGGTCGAGCTGATCGGCCCGAACGGGCGGGTGGACCTCGGGGCCTCGCCTCGGACGATGAATGGGGTTCAGCTCGCGCTCAAGCCGGGATCGTACATCATCCGGGTCGTCAATCCGACGGGGCGATTGATCGACGCCAGTCTGAATCTGCGCTATACCTGGTCCTTGCTGGACTCGGTACCGCTCAACGGGGTGGGACAGGGGCCGGCGTTGGGGATGCGGCTGGCGGCTCCGGCGGCCGGGTTGCCACAAGTGGGATTCGATTCGCCCTCTGCGGAGCTTGATCTGGGGATGGGAGAGGTGACGGTTTCTCCAATCTTCCAGAGTCCCTCGAATGGTTTGTCCGAGGGGACGGCTCTCTTTTCCTCCACCTCCGAGATGGCGGGGGTTGGCACCGGAATGCCCGTCGGGCCCATGCTGACTCCGGAGATCGCTCCGGTCGGCTTCCCGACGACCGAACCGCTCCGGATCGTCGCGATTCACCCGGATCGGGGCGGTGCCCTGGCCGCGACCGCTTCCCTGGCGGAAGGGGCAGACCTGGGACAACTGGTGCCGATCGGCGTTGGCCAGGCGGTCAACCAAGGTGATGGGGAGGCCAGGAGGCTTGGTGGTCCGATGGTCCTGCCGACATCCCAGGCCGAAACCCCTTTGGAGCAAGCAGCAGTAACCTCCCCGTCGGCGACTCCGGAACTCGAACCGCTTCGTCCCGTTTCGTCCGAGGCGATCGACGACGCCCTGGCCATGCTGGCTCCGTCACTTCCCTGGCTGCCTGAGTCGTTGAACGTCACGCCCGAAGTGATTCCGGGGGGCCAGGGGAACCCGAGCGACCCCCAGGACGAGGATTCCGAGGAGGATCGGACCGAGGTTTCCTTGATGCGAGCCCTCGGCATCGGGCTGGCGGTTGGCTGGACGGCCCGGGTCGTCTCGCGTCGGCAGCACGAGAAGCCGCCAGGTCAGATTCGCGTCCTGATGTCGGAGTCGGGGGTTCGGGTCGATGACCCTGAGCATCTGGAATCGGTTGATGAGCTGATTCGGCGCCATCCGGGATCGCCTGTCTCGAACCGGGGCACACCGGCCGAGAGAAACCGGTAGCCCCGAAACCGACCGATGCGGCCGACCTCGACGGCCGCTCCGGCGACCCTCAGGCAATAGGCCGCGCGGCGGGCGATCCAGTCGGGTCGGCCCGTTAGCGCGGCCAGTTCTTTGCTCGAAAACGGATCGGGCAGACCCGCTGGGAGCAAGGCCCGCAGGTCGTCGGGCGTTTGGACCAGCGTCTCGGAAATCATCCGGCGCAAGCAACGGTCGAGGACCTCGACGGGCCGACCTCGGGAACCGTGGCGGCGAACCTCGTCGATCTCGACCGCCGCGATCAGGACCTCCAGGTTCGGATGCGGCAGCAATCCGGCCAGGCCCACGAGATGCTCGAAGGCATCGAAGACGATGCCGCGCTTCGGGCTGAAGCGGGCCGAGACATCCGGCCCGAGGGGAGACGATCGGCGGACGATTCGACGGGCAAGGATTACCGGAAGGACGACGCGGACCCGGGAACCGTCGAGCCATCGCCCGAGCTTTGGTCGCAAGGCCGCGGTCGGTCCGCACTGGACCTCGACGAGGACCCCGTCACCAGTGATGGCATCGGCCCGATCGCCGCCAACGGGAACCTCGACCCGGCCGCCGGGGCCCCCGGCATAGTGCTGCTTCAAGGCGCGATGCAGGCTCGATTCCATCCGAGATCGCCCGTCATTGAGCCGGTTTGAGCGGCTCGACGCCGAGATCGCGGATCGTGAGCAACGATCGGAACTCGACACCGGCCTCGGCGAATGCCTCGGCGGCCCCTTCCAACCGGTCGAGCATGACAAGGACCCGAGCGACGGAGCATCCCATCGCCCGAACCGCCTCGACGGCCTTCAGCGAGGAGCCTCCGGTGGTTGCCACATCGTCGAGGATGGCGACGGTCGATCCCGGTTCGAGCGGGCCTTCGACCAGATTGCCGGTGCCGTGCCCCTTGGCCTCCTTCCGCACCAGGAAGCCCTTGAGCTGAGGCTTCGGCCCCATCCCCGCCGCGGCCAGCGTGGCGCCGACAATGGGATCGGCTCCCATCGTCAAGCCTCCCACGGCCTCGACCTCTGGAACCTCGTCGAGCAAGGCCAGCATGCCGGCACCGACGATCGCCGCCCCTTCCGCAGACAACGAAACCCGTCGGCCATCGACGTAATAGTGCGACGATCGGCCGCTGGCCAGGGTGAATTGCCCCAGCTTCAGGGCATCGCGCTTCAACAAGGCGATCAACCGATCGCGATCCCAACCGCTCGCCATTGCTTCGGCTCTCCCGTAGACCTTTTCAGACGTGCTTGTGCCTCGAATCGATCAAGCCGCTCGGTGACCTCGCAGGCACCGCTCGGTCTGCCGCAAGCATAACGCCCGGAGGAATCAAGAACCAGTCGGTCAATTTTCAGAATTATCTGAAATTTCTGTTGAATCCGAACGTTTCTGGGGTCTGGGACGATACAGAAGAGAGGGACTGAGCCAGACACCGATTTCAGGCCAGGAGGTTTACCGGCCTGGCGAGACTCGAGGCAGGGGAGAAGTTTCGGGCGGTGGCCGATCTCAGACCAGGTTGAACGATTTCAAACCGTTCAAAATGAGCAGATCGGCGAAAAATCGTTCAAATCGACCAGGAGACGGCAATGCTATGGGCGAGATTCCGGACAAGTTTCCAAAAAAGTTGGTTTGGGTCTTGTCCGAAGAACGATTTCAGTCTAGGATGAAATCGTTCAAGTCGTTCAATCGAAATCGTTCATTTTTCTTCGGTAGGTGCCGTGGTTGATCTCCTCCTCAGAACCCAGCAGCTTGCTGATTTGCTGAACGTGAGTGTCAGCTCGATCAAGCGTTGGGTGGATCTAGGAGAATTACCGGCGAGGCGAACCGTGGGAGGGCACCGCCTCGTCCCGCTTTCCGGGGCCTTGCAGTTTGCTCGCGAGCGGGGTTTGCCGGTCGATCGGCTGGTGCGGATGGCGTCGGAGTCATCAGGAGACGTCACGCCGTCGGAGACAGACCCTTGCACCGCCGAGCATCTGGTGACGGCCCTGAAGCGCGGCCGATCGGCAGCGGCACGCGACTTGCTCATCAATGCTTACTCGACACTTGGTGGTGCGGTTGCCCTGGCGGACGACCTGATTCGGCCCGCCATGGAGTCGATCGGTCACGAGTGGGAACGAGGTTCCCTGGACGTGTACCAGGAGCACCGGGCGTCTCGCATCGTTGAAACGGCGCTGCTGGAACTGCTTCGAACGCTTCCTGCCCCCTCGGAAGATTCTCCCCTGGCGTTGGGAGCGGCTCCGGAAGGGGACCTTTACACGCTGCCCGGCCTGCTTGCCGAGCTGACGCTGCGAGAACTGGGATGGGATGTGGTCAACCTTGGCCCGAACCTTCCCCTGGCCTCGCTGGCTCGGGCGATCCGAGTCCAGCAACCCAAGCTGGTCTGGATCTCCGTGAGCCATCTGGAGGATGAACGCACGTTCCTCCACGATTATCAATCCTTTTATGCCTCGGTTTCCAGGACGGAGACTGCGGTGGTCCTGGGTGGGTCGGCGTTGACTCCCGACTTGAGGGCTCGTGTGGTGGCCGCCAGTTTCGGCGACCGCATTGCCCACTTGCGGGAGTTTGCCAGGCGGCTGCACTCGACGGAGACGGGACCAACCCCTTTTGGATCGATGGATCGCCCGAGTTCGACCCAGCCCTGAGGAGCCCCGAAAGGGGTACAGCCATGCGTTCGGCACGACAGATTGGCGAGACGGATGGTTTTGCGGGCCTCGATGGCGCCGTCACCCGAGTCCTCGCTCCGGCCGAGGAACGTGAATTGCTCCGAGAGCTGGGTGATTGTAAATCGAAACTTGCGAAATCGATGGCGGCGATCCCTGAGTTTGCTCCTCCCGAGGGCACTCCGGACAATCCCCAGGCGATGGCCCTCTATATTGCGGCCACCTGCACGCAGGACCCTCAGCTCGAAAGTCGGCTTGGTGCGATTTATCAGCGGTACAAGGAATTGCGTTCGAAGCTCGCGCTGGCCAACCTGAGGCTGGTGGCGCACGTGGCGAAGCGGTTCCGCGATCGGGGCGTCTCCTACGGCGACCTGATGCAGGAGGGGTTCTGCGGGTTGCTCGAAGCCATCGACCGCTTCGACCTCAATCACGAGACGAAGCTGGCAACCTATGCGACCTGGTGGATTCGCCAGTCGATGCAGCGGGCCGTGGCCTCGGGAGCCTATCCCGTGAAGCTGAGCCCCAGGCACCTCCGTCAACTGGCTCAGAATCAGGATGAGGTCGGAAATCGCACGGAGGGCGACGAGGACGGGGAACTTGACCAGGCTCCGGCCAAGTCGTCGGGAGGTCATGGTCCTTCGGCCGAGATGATCCGCCGGATCCACGCCGCGACCCGGCCGACCATCTCGCTCGACGCCACGATCGACACCGATCGGAGCTTCAGCCTGCTACAAACGATGAGCGACCCCGACTCGGACCGGACCGACGACGTCGATACGGACGAGACAATCACGCTCTTGATGGAGTCGCTTCGACCGCGGGAGCAGCAGGTGCTGGCCCTTCGCTTTGGCCTGGGAGGCAAGCAGCGACTCTCGCTGAGCCAGGTGGGCAAGGTGCTTCAGGTGTCGAAGGAGCGGGTCCGTCAGATTCAGGACCGTGCGTTGGAAAAGCTTCGGGTCGTCGCCGCCGACCACAATCTGGCCGATGCCTTGCCGGTCGGCTGACCGAGTCGGCGGGAGTGCCTGTGAGGATGTCGGAGAAAGGGAGGTCTGCCTTGCGACCTCCTTTCTCGACGTTTCGGTGATGGTTTCAAGCAAGGGCGTTAAGGAACCGATCGACTCCTTCAAGGGGCTGCGCTTGAGACGCAGCCTGGAATGGCGGGGGCGAACGGTTGGCCATGAACGCTGATTCGCAGGCAAAGCGGAAACGTCCGCCCAACGTGCGGTTGTCCCGAGACGCGGACCCGCTCGGCCCGTTCCTGCACTTTTTGATGGCTGAGTGCCGGGTCTCTCCCAACACGCTGGCGGCGTATCGGGCGGATATTTCGAAGTTCTCGCGCTGGCGAGCAGAGAATGCTCCCGGCCCCCTGGAGTCGATCGGCATCGGCACGTTGGCCGGTTATGTCGATTACCTGGGACTCCTCGATCTGGCGCCGTCGAGTATTTGCAGGCATCTGGCCAGTTTGTCGACATTCTTCCGATTCCTGGTCGATGAGGGGCGGCTATCGGAGAATGTGGCCAAGCTGCTCGTGGCCCCGAAGCTCTGGGAGCGATTGCCGACGGTGCTGGGGCCGGCAGCCGTCGAAACCCTGCTGACGACTCCGAATGCCGAGTCGCTGCTGGGCCGTCGGGACCGGGCCGCCCTCGAAACGCTGTATGCGACGGGATGCCGGGCCTCGGAAGTGACCTCGCTCCGGCCCAGGGATGTCGATTTCCACGCGGGGACAGTCCGTTGCATCGGCAAGGGGGATCGAGAGCGGGTCGTGCCGATCGGCTCCCGAGCGCTTGAGGTTCTGGAGACGTACCTCCGGAGCGACCGGCCGCGTCTGGTGTCTCGATGCCCGGAGACGGAGACGGTTTTTGTGGCCCGATCAGGCCGGCCGTTGTCTCGGACCGGTCTTTGGCGGATTGTGAAGTCGCACGCCCTGGCGGCGGGATTGCCGTCTCGGGTCAGCCCTCACACCTTGCGGCATAGCTTTGCCACGCATTTGCTGGCGGGCGGGGCCGATCTGCGCGTGGTGCAGGAAATTCTGGGGCATTCGTCGATCGGGACAACGCAGATTTACACGCGAGTCGAGATCAGCCACCTGCTTGACGTGCATGCGCGTTGCCACCCAAGGGGCCGAGCGCGGGGACAAGGCGAAGCGGAGGAGGGATCGAAGGCCGGTTGAGGGTTGGGGGCAGGCCCGAAGATCGAGAGTTGGGACGCGCGGATTTTCGACGGGAGGTTCTGGTAGAATCGTCTCGCGTGTTGCGATGATCTTGATTCTTTCGAGGCCGATAGACCTTTGATGAGCGGAGCGCTGCGTTACCTTCGACTGTACGCCCAGCTGGCCCGTTACACGCTGGTCCGTGAACTGTCGTTCCGGGGAAATTTTCTGGTGAAGGTGTCGGTGGAGGTGCTCTGGCTGGGCATTCTGCTGGCCTTTTATCGGGTCGTGTTTTCAAAGACGAGTGTGATCGCGGAGTGGTCGGAGCCGCAGTATCTGTTTTTCGTCGGCTGCTACTTCGCCATGAACGGCCTTTTGGAGACGCTGTTCCTGGAGAACTGCAACGAGTTCGCGGAACTGGTGCGCAAGGGGGATCTGGACTTCCTCTTGATCAGACCGATTGACGAGCAATTTTTGATTACATGCCGCCGCGTTGACTGGTCGACCGCTCCCAACGTGCTGATGGGCGTGGCGGTGATGGGGCTCTCGCTCGTGAACCTGGGTTGGTCCTTCGATCCGGCTCGGGTGGCGGTCTTCCTCCTGATGTTCGGCTGCGGGGTGATGCTGGCGTACAGTTTCATGGTGCTCTTGACGGCCACGGGCGTCTGGCTGGTGCGAAATCAAAGCATGATGGAGCTCTGGTGGCTGTTCAGTAGTTTGACGCGCTACCCACGCGAAATTTACCTGCGAGTGACCTGGGCCGAGCCGATCGGACTGTTCTTTACGTTCATCGTGCCGTTCCTGCTGGTGATTAACGTCCCGGCCGAGTCGATGGTCAAGGTGCTTGACTGGCGGTTGGTCGGCTTTACGCTGTTGGCCACGGCGGTGAGTTTGTGGGTGAGCCGGCGGTTCTTCCGTCGTGCCCTGCGTTCGTATCGGAGTGCGAGTAGTTAAGTGGATCCGATCCGCCGCCATCCCCGGGGTGAAACCGATGAGTGATCGCCTGGCCTGGCCGAAGTCGACGGGCCTCCTGATCAATCTGGCAGCGTTTATCCTGATTATTGCAGGAGTTCGGGCTGCGGCCGAGCTGATCGTGCCATTCCTGCTGGCCCTCTTTCTGGCGGTGATCATCACACCGAAAATCGATCAGATTGCGCGGTGGGGGATGCCCCGTTGGGCCGCCGTGGGGTTCGTGACACTGATCGTCAGTGTGATCCTTGTACTCGGGTTGGCGTATGTCGGCGTCTCGCTAAATGAGCTGCTCTGGAGGCTCCCACAGATTCAGCGACAGTTGTATGGATTACGTGAAGATGTTTTCGACAAGCTTGATTCCCTTGGTCTGCCGGTACCTCCAGAGCGGAGCGAGGGGGCGATTTTCGACCCCGCCTACGGGGTTCGTATGCTTGGGGGCCTGCTGGCAGGGATGAGTAATATTTTCAGTAACGGGTTGTTGATTCTGATTACGGTGGCGTTCATCTTGCTGGAATCTGGAGGCTTTCCGGCGAAGATGCAGGCCATTTTCGGAACCGACAGCCCGGCGATGAATCGGAGCGTAAAAATTCTGGCCGATCAGCGGCGCTACATGGTGATCAAGTCCTGGATCAGCCTGGCCACCGGGGTTCCCGTGGCCATTGGCCTGGCGTTGATGGGAGTGGATTATGCGGTTCTGTGGGGGGTCCTGGCGTTTTTACTGAACTTCATTCCCAACATCGGCTCGTTGATTGCCGCAATTCCGCCCGTGATGCTCGCCCTGGTGCAGAACGGATTACCGGTGGCGATCGGTGTGGTGCTGCTGTTTCTGGCGGTGAACTTCGTGATCGGATATCTGGTCGAGCCGCCGGCGATGGGCAAGGGCCTGGGAATCTCGACCCTGGTTGTCTGGATCTCGCTGATCTTCTGGGGGTGGGTCCTGGGGCCAGTGGGGATGTTCCTGTCGGTCCCGCTGACGATGGCCTTGAAGATCGTGCTGGAAGGATCGGACGAGACACGGTGGTTGGCCATCCTGCTCGGCCCGCCCAGCACAGGTCAGGCCGAGGTGGTTGAGATCGAAGGCGGCACTCCGTCCTGATCGGATGGAAGGGGAGAGAGACGGTCGTGCCAAGCACTCCGAGCCGGGCCGCGCTGAAGGCAATTCTCGAACAGTGTGGCCTGCCTCTGGCCGAGTCGCAGTATGACGCCCTCTGGGCGTATCATCGCCTGCTGCGCGAGGCGGACGCGGAACTGAATCTGACACGAATTCGCAACTTTGAAAACATGGTGCTCAAGCATTATGTCGATAGCTTGCTGGTTCTCAAGCATGTCGAACTGCCCAGCCCGCTCGTCGATATGGGTTCGGGTGCGGGCCTACCCGGCATTCCCTTGAAGATTGCTCGACCGGAGGTTCACATGATCCTGGCTGAACCTCGGGGAGCGCGGGCGGCGTTCCTCCGTCACGTCTGCGAACGGCTCGGCCTTGAGGGAGCGGAGGTCCACGCGGGCAAGGTCGGCCCGCGCTTTACCCGGCCGGTCGAGGGAGTCATCACCCGGGCCGTGGCGACGATTCCGGAAACGCTGGAACGGGTCGCCTACTGCCTTCGCCCTGGTGGTCGCATGATCTTCCTGAAGGGACCGGATTGCGACGACGAGATCGCCGAGGCGCGCCGGAGCCTTGGAGACGCCTATCGACTCGTCGGCGATCATGCCGACCGCATTCCGGGCACCGAGCATCGTCGGCGGTTCGTGGTGTACGAGCGGCTTGAGGCTCCGGTTGTTTCCGCGACACTGCCGGCGGCTGAGACTCCACTGGATCGGGCCTTCTCCGGGCCGGTCAAGGAGGTGTCGAGCGCCTCGAACCCGTCGTTCCGGCTGGCTCGTGACGTGCTTTCCGGCCGAGGCATTCGCAAGCACAGCCGAGCGCTGATTGCGGGACATCGGATCATTTCCGAGGTTGTCGATCGGTTCCCTGATCGGATTGAAGCCTGGCTCACCGGCCCGGAAGGGAACCCGCCACCAGAAGAAATTGCTTCCGACGTCACCTGGTTGCGGCTCGATCCGGCATTGCTCCGAGAACTGGACGTGGCGGGAACCGGGGCACCGTTGCTGCTGGCGCGGGTTCCCGAGATTCCGAACTGGTCGGCGGAAGACGATTGGCCCGAAGGCTGTTCGCTGTTCGTGCCGTTCCAGGACCCCGAGAATGTGGGGGCAGTCTTGCGATCGGCGGCCGCGTTTGGGGCGGCGCGGGTGGTCTTGTTGAAGGAAGCGGCGCATCCGTTTCATCCGAAAGCGGTGCGGGCAGCGGGGCCGGCGGTGTTTCAGGTACCGCTTGCGTTCGGGCCGTCGATCAACGATCTGGTGAGTGATTCGGTGCCGATTCTTCCGCTCGACATCGATGGACCGTCACTCGATGACGAGCCCTGGCCCGATCGCTTTGGTCTGCTTCCGGGGGTGGAAGGGCCGGGATTGCCCGCACGATGGCGCGGTCATCCGGATCGCCGTCGCGTGCCGATCGCGCCGGGGGTCGAGTCGCTCAACGCCGCAACCGCAACGGCTGTCTCGCTGTTTGCCTGGCGGAGCAAGGCGGGCTGGCCTCTGGCGGACGAATGAGAGTGGTCGTGCCGGATCTCCGTCGATGGGGACGATGGGGCGGGTCGATCGTCGCGCTGGTGGGAGCCCTGATGGTGGGGTTCTCGGGCCTGCTGGCGAACCCGACTGCGCTGATCGTCGATGGGGAACGATCCTGGATCGACGAGGGGTACCGAACGGGTGATCGACCGATTGGGAACGACCTGACCGGACTGTTCCTTCCCCGATTCCTCTGGCAGAGCGACCACTGGCGATCGTTCGGCACGATTCCGCAGTGGGATCCTCATGGCTTTGCCGGTCGGCCCAATGTGGGAAACCCGCAAGCGGGGAACTGGTATCCGCCGATCTGGCTCGCCTGGTCGTGGGGGGAGCCGTCGGCCCTGGGTTGGCTGACGGTGGGGCATTTGCTCTGGCTGGGGCTCGGCGGGGTTGTCCTGGGGCGAGGGGTCGGCCTTGGCCCCCTGGCGGCAACGGTTTCGGGCGTGGTCGTGATGTTGAACCCTTATATCATCGCGCAGATCATTGAAGGACATCTTCCTCATCTCTGGTCGGTGAGTTGGTACCCCTGGACCTTGGTTGGTGCGCTCTGGTTGAGAAAGGGCCAATGGACTGCCGGGCTGCTCTTGCCACTGGGATTGGCTTGCTCGGTGATGACGGGGCATCCGCAAGAGGGGATCTATCTCGGACTGGTGCTGGCGGCCTGGGCCGCGTGGGATGCGTTCCGCTCGTTGGCGACGCTGAGGCGTCACCCTCTGCGGAAGGTTCGACCGGCGGGGGATGCCCGAGAGGACGCCTGGCGTCTGGGACGATGGGGTCTTGCGTTTCTGCTCGCTCTGGGGCTTTCGGCCGTGGAGTGGGTGCCGGTCTTGTCTGCAAGAGCCTGGGCGGCCGGGCCGATGGGGGGAGAAGGGGGGGGAGGTGCGAGCCTGTATCATCTGTGGCCATCGAACCTGATGCAACTGATTTCGCCAAGGATCCTCGGGGGGCCGTCCTCGTACATGGGTCGGGGGAATTTGTGGGAAACGATGCTCTCGGTGGGCTGGGCACCTCTGGTTCTGCTCGTGCTGGGCGTGGCAGCTTATCCTGATCGTCGAGCGGTCTGGGGCTGGTTTGCTCTGATGGGGATGAGTCTCTGGTTCGCCGGAGGGCGGTCGCTGGGGCTCGCCGCGGTCGTGTCAGGAATTCCGGGATTGGAAGCTGCGCGGGTTCCGGCTCGCTCGCTCTTTGTGGTCGTCACGGCGGCCTCGGTGCTGGCTGGAATGGGCATGGAGGTGATTGGTTCGGTCGTTGATCGTCGCCAAATTGTGCGATGGGCAAGAAATTATGGAAAATTTCTTGCGCTTGTGTGTTTTGTGGTGGCGGGAGGAGTGTGGGCCAGCCTGGTTCCGGAAGAGCGTGGGGCACAGGGAAGGGGGATTGGTCGCTCGTTGTGGTTCCTGGCCACCCGGCACCTTGCGCAGGACGGTTTGACCCTGACGACGATCGCGGGGGTGGGGGCCGCGTTCTGCTGGCGTGTCCTTCGCCCAGAGCGCGGGGCAAAGGCGGCGATGTTGATGGCGGGGATCGTCATTCTAGAATTGTCGCTCTCGACCGTGATGGCGGTGCCGATCTGTTCGGTCAACCGGTTTCTTGAACGCGATGCGGTGTCGGAGGCACTGGACCGACATCGTCCGGAGGGGCCGTTCCGCGTTCGGGCCAGAGACACGTTTTACTCCGATCTGCATGCCTGGCGCGATGGAATTGAAAAAACAAACATCGGTGACTTATTTCAGATTCGCCATGCAGCGGAGGTGACTCGACCGCTTTATCCGGTGTTTCAGGAGCCGGAGGCCCCGTTTCCTCGCCACCTCGATGCCGATCTTGCGAACGCGATTCTGGACTGCATGGGGGTGGCCCTGTTGGTCAGTGATCGACCACCTCGACTGGAGGTCGGGCCGGTGATTGAGTCGGGGAGGAGAGGGGGGGCTCGCTTTGAGCTGACTGAGAATCCGGGCGCCTTGCCGAGAGCCTGGGTGGTTCCAGAGGTCGACGTCGTCAACCCGTCTCGAACTTTGGAACGCCTGGCCGAGGTCGATCCCCGATCGGTCGTGGTGATGACGACTGATCCGATGCGGGGGATCGCGGGGGCCCGGCAACCATTCACCCCGGTCGAGTACCGACAAGAGCATCCTGATCGGATCATCCTTCGCGTGACGACCGAGGCGCCGGGCCTGATGGTGGTGGCCGACACCTGGATGCCGGGCTGGCAAGCAACGCTGAATGGCCGGGCCGTGCCGTTGGACCGAGGCGATCATGCGTTCCGGGTTGTGGCCTTGCCCGACCCGGGAAACATCGAAGTGGTGATGAGGTATCACGCTCCCGGGCTGGCGATTGGTGGGATCCTTTCGTCGGGGGCGGGGGTGGTGCTGATGGTCATCGGCCTCAGGACGTTGGTTCAGAGGGTGTTTCGCCGATGGGGCTGACCCGGATCTTGTGGACGCGATTGGCCGAGCCATCAACCACGGTGAAGCGGTAGCTATCCCACTCAAGCGAAGCGCCCACGGCGGGGATATGGCCGAGCTGGGTGATGACGAACCCGGCAACCGTATGGTAATCGCCCGGCGGCAGGTCGCGGTGCATGACGTGGTCGCGTAAGGCGTCGGCCGGGAGCATCCCGTCGACAATCCAGGAGCCGTCGGGGTGCGGCACGGCCCGAGGGCCGGGAGATTCTCCGGGGCCGGGAAGATCGCCGACGATGGCTTCGAGCAGGTCGGTCAGGGTCAGCACGCCTTCGACCGAGCCGTATTCGTCGAGGACCACGGCAAAGTGATGGCCGGTTTTCTGGAAGGTGTCGAGGATCTTGAGTCCTCGGGTTCCTTCGTAGAGGAACAGAGGGATCGCCAGGTGTCCTTTCAACGAGACGGCGTGTTCGGAGAGGCCAAGCGCAAGCAAGTCCTTGACGCGGACGATTCCGAGCACGTCGTCGATCGATCCGTTGCAGACCGGGAAGCTGGAGTGAGGACTCGTGGTGACCTTGCGCCGGATCTCCTCGGGAGAGTCGGCAATGTCGAGCCAGACGACCTCACTGCGAGGGGTCATCAGCACGCCGGCTCGACGATCTCCGAGGCGGAGGACGCCGCGAATCATGTCGTGCTCGACCGGCTCGAAGACGCCGTGCTCGATTCCCTGGAGGATCATCTGCTTGACGTCCTCGTCGGTCACGGGGGGCTCGGTGCTTTGACGGATGCCGATCGCGTAGAGCACGAGATCCGTCGAACCACTGAGTAACCGGATCAGGGGCACCGTGATTCGAGCAAGGCGTCGGAGGGTCGGAGCCGTGAATCGGGCGATCCGCTCGGGAGCCGCAAGCGCGATGCGCTTCGGCACAAGCTCTCCCAGAATCAGCGTGGCGTAGGTGATGCCGACGACCACGACTCCCAGCGCGATCGGCTCGGCAGAATCGTCGATGGCCGGAAGCGGGCGAAGGGCCTTTGCCAGTGGCTCCGCCAGCGTGGCGCCGCCGAAGGCTCCGGCGAGCGTGCCGATCAGGGTGATCCCGATCTGCACGGTGGAGAGAAACCGATTCGGGTCCTCGGCCAGTTCCAGGGCAGCCTGGGCGCGGCGGTCCCCGGTCTTGGCCAGCGCATCAAGCCGCCCCTTCCGCGCCGACACGATTGCCAGTTCCGAGGTTGAAAATGCGCCGTTGGCCAGGATCAAGGCGAGCAAGCCCGCCAGTTCGAACCATGGCACGAGGGTTTCTCCGAAAGGAAGGGATTCTGGGCCAGGCCCTTTGGAGGCCAGCCGCGGGGTTAGGCGATGCGAGCCGGGTCGAGGATCGGGGGATCGACGATCATACCCATCCCATCCGCTTGCGGACAAACCATTCCACGCCAAGGGTGCCGACGAAGCAGATCAGGAACGGCCAGTTGTCCCAGAGGCGGTACTCAACCTGCGTTTCGACCCGGCTGAACGATTCGGGGTCGAGGTCGTCGAGATAACGGTCAAGCTGTTCGGGACGGAGGAACTGGCCACCGGTCAACTCCGAAAGTTGCTGCAAGAGCGCGATGTTGGCCGCGGGATTTTCCAGTTCCAGGTCATCCTGGAAGACGAGGAATCGAGAGGTGGCTCGGCCGATCTCGTTGCCATTGGCGTCGGTGGCGATGACCTCGACGCCGTATATTCCCGGATCACCCGAAGCAGCGTAGGTGCCTCGGGCACGCTCATCCTGAACGAACAGATCGACCGGAACGGCGGCCGCTCCTCCAGGAGGACGAACGAGGGCCTGGTATCGGGCGTCGGGGATCGGTTGGTCCTGATCGTCCCGGGCGAGGGCCGACAGTTCGACCGCCCCACCGATGGCCACGCGACGGCGATCGAGCCGCAATTCGACGCGGGATTGCCCCTGATCTTCCTGGTGGGCGAGCCAGAGGATTGTCTGCCGCCAGAATTTGCGGTGGGCTTCCTGGCTGGCTTCCGAGGCGCGATACCAGGGCCAGGTTTCGCCGCCGAAGGCGATCACCCGCCCTCGGCCGTCCTGGGCGACCATCAATGGCTCACGATCTGGGGTCTGTGCCCAGACGACGGCCGATTGCTTCGGGCGGCCGAGTCGGCTGGCGCCGGGGATCGGCGGGAGTTGTTCCCAGGTGCTGGCCGTCTCGGCCTGGGTCGGGCCGAGCTGCAAGACGTAGTTGTCGAGGGCCTGCGGGTTGGGAACGACCTGAAGTCCGTCGTCGGGCTCGATCTGACCATCGCCACTTCGCATGATCGTCGGGAGAACTTCGGCCAGGGGGCTTGCTCCCCAGCCACCGTCACCGAAACTGTCGCGTCCACCAAGCATGATCAGGCCGGCACCGGCCTGGACGGCTCGGGCGAGCAACCGCTGCTGGTTCGGTGAGAGGAACTCGGCCGGAACGTCACCAAGAATGTACACATCATGAGATCCGGGGGCAAACGCTTCGTCGGGGATGGCAGGTTGACCGCCGCGGCCGGGGCCGAGAATCACGTTGAGGTTCGCCTGGATTTCCCGGGAGGCATCGAGCGCTCGAGTCACGAACTTCCCTTCCCAGATCGTTCCAGGTCCCTGCAGGTGCAAGACGTTAAGCCCGCCGGGCAAGACGCTGACGAAGGTGCTGAAGCTGTTGTTCGAGTCGATCAACTCTCCCTCTCGCGAGGCGACCTGGACGGTGAGTAACTGCTCTCCCGCGGTCTGCGGGGCGAACCGCATGGGAGGGGTGGTCACCACCTCCGAGTCGGCCGGCACCTGGACGGTCGTTCGGGCGACGGGCTGCCCGAAGCCTTCGGCCCGCAGCTCGACCTCCACCTCCTGACCGGCGTAGCCCCGAACCCGGAGCGCCCCGCGGACCTCCATCTCGTTCTTCACGAAGATGGCTTCGGGAGCCTGCACTCCGGTCACGGCGATGTCTCGGGAGCCGGCCCCGGCCGCGGCCGACCCGAAGCCGACCGCCGTGATCGGCACCCCTTGAGCCCGGAGGTTCTGCGCGGCCGTCAAGGGGGCGACCCCACCATTCGAGGCTCCGTCGGACATGACCACGACCGAGGCGATCGGCGCCCCGCTTTCCCGGCGCACGGCTTCCAGCAACGAGGCGCCGAGCGTCGTTTGCAAGCCGTCCGGCTCGGTCATGTCGTCCGAGGGCAGGCCGGGGTGCAACTCACGGTCAAAGCGATAGAATTTCACGGCGAGGCCCGAGTCGGGATCGGTCGAGGTGTCCCCCAAAACCTCCTGCGATCGGTCGAGGGCGCGGCGGGCCATCTCCCATCGGCTGCGATTATTGGCCTCATCATTGATCTTCATGCTGGTCGAGCTGTCGACGAGGAAGATCAACGAGACTTGCTGCTTGACCCGTTGCATGATCAGGACCGAGGGCCTGACGCACGCCAGGAGGGCCAGAAGCACCGCAACCATACGCAGGCCCACGACCAGATATTTGCGCCGGTCGGTGCTGTCTCTCAGTCGTTTTCGGTACGGCCAGAGCGTCAGCGATACGACGGCGGCCGCGGCCAGAACGACCACGGCCCAGTGTCCGATCGGGCTGAGACTCAGGCTGATGCGTTCGCTCATCGCGTCGGTCTACACAAAAGGGGTCGGGGAGTCGAGTCGATCGGTCGCGGCGGTCGAGCAGGTCGTCGGTCACGTCATGCGGCGGCTCGTGCGGGGGCTGGGCTCGCGGCGGCGTGCTCGCGGTGGAAGCGGTTGGCCAGGTAATTTTCCGCGGTCAACAGGACGAGGATCAGGATCATGAGCCAGGGGAAGATCTCGCGGCCGACCCGGGCGGTTCGTTGCACGCGGTCGATGGCGTCGGGCGAGTCCGCCAGGGCGAAGGTCTCGGGGTCGCCGAGCAACGCCTCGAGTTCTTCCGCCTGGAGGGGGCGGTAGTTCGCCTCCTCGGGCCGGGGGTTGATGCTGAAGCCGAGCCTTGGTTGCTCGCTTGCCGCTGCGTTTCCGCGAGTTGGCAAGACAGTCCACTGGCCGAGCGCCTCGGGCCCCTCGACGATCAGCTCGGACACGTCGCGGTCGGGGTTGATTCGTTCGTTGAGCTGATCGGTCGGCCCCTGGACGAGGTAGCTGGCCGCGCGGACCGAGGGTTCGAGGGGAAGGATGACGATTTCCCCGGCCTCGTAGTTCAATCGCGATCCCGAGGCACCGGCCAGGTAGGGCACGGTGCGCTGCATCAGGGCCAGGAAGGACCAGCCGGCCAGAGGGTTCGGAAACTCGTTCCAGGCGTCAGGATCGTCGGGGGTCGGCCGACGGGACAGGGGGGTCGTCCAGAGCAAGACCCGTCCGACCTGCGGGCCGTCAAAGGTCGCCTCGATCAGGGCCGGTGCGCCGTCCTGATAGGTCAGGAGCGGACGGACGTAGGGAGCGTCGATCGGTCGAAACTCCCGATAGGTAAAGACGGGGATGTTGGCCAGGTCGGCGGCGATCTCCCTCGTGTAGGGGAAGAACAATGGGTGGCTCGGATCGACCAGATCGCCGAACGCCGTGCCGCCGGACGGGGAGACGGGGTCTCCCGGCTGGCCGGGAATCACGGTTCGAGCGGCCTCAGACGTGTATTCCGCCGGATCGGTATTCCGGCCGAGGGCGACCACCAACCCACCGCCATTACGGACGTAGGCCGCCAGTTGTTCCCACGCCTGGGGCGAAAGCCGAGCGACATTGTTCATGACAAGGCATGAGTAGTTCGCCAACTCTCGGGGAATCCGGCCGTCGAATTGGTCGGTGCTGAGCGTCTCGACCCGGTTCGGAATGCCGGTGGCCTGCGGGTCAAGAGCCCCGGCGACGAAGGTGGCGTCGATGAACCGGGGCTCGTCGTCGGGGTCGGGATCGTAAAGGACCAGGACATCAAAGGCGGGGCTGGATTCGAACGTGACGAAACGTCGATCATCGAAAGGCAGGGGGTCGACCCCTTCCAGTCGCACCTCGGCCTGATGCAACCCGGCGTCGAGGCTTGCTGGAGTGCGGAAGATCACCTCGACCTGACCCTCGGCCGGCAGTTCCACGTCTTGCTGGCCGCGCTTCGAGCCATCGAGGAGGAACTCGGCAAGCCGGGTGGTCGCCGGGCCGGTGTTCCGGATCGTGGCGACGAGCTCGAAGGCTCGACGGCCGTCGGCTTCCGGCTCTGACGCGGGGCGGGCTTCCAGGCCGACGATGGCGGCGTTGCGGAACTCGTCGGGGGCGAGCCGGATGAGGTACGTCGCCGCCTCGCGCCCGGAGCGTTCCTTGATTCGATCCCGGCCGGGGATCGTCTGGCCGGGCTCCCACGACGATCGGGCCAGGTCGGTCAGGACATAGGCTTCGAGGCGGGGCAGGTCGCGTCGGCTCTCGGCCAGGGCCTCATACGCCCGTTCGAGCGAGAGGTTGAGCGAGCGGTTGGCGGCCCGCAGCTCCAGACCCTCCAGCCGCTTCCGCGCCGCCGAGGGGGATACCGCCGCCGGCACGGCCGGCACGCCGGAGTCGATCAGGTAGACCTGGCTGGATTCGGGAAGTTTGCGGAGAACCTGGTTGGCGACCTCTTTTGCCTCATCGAGTCGGGACTTACCCTGTTCGACGTAGCCCATCGAGAGGCTCGTATCGATGACCATCGCCAGCGCGGTCGGCACCTCGCGATCGCCGAGCGGGACGCGGGCATTGAGCGCCGGCCGGGCGAGGGCCAGGGCCATCAGGGCGACCAGGGCCATCCGGGCGAGTAGCAGGAGCCAGTTCTTGACCTTCAGCCGTTTGGTCGATCGCTGATGCCGTTGCTGGAGCAGGCGGAGGGCGGGAAAGACGATTCGCTTGGGCGTCTGGCGCATGACCAGATGAATGATCAAGGGGACGACCGCCAGGGCCGCTCCCGCCGCAAGGCCCGCGTGGATCAAGGAAATGTCCATGAGAAATCGTCGTCCCGATGCAACGCGAGGGATCAGCCCCGGGCTTGCCGGCTGAGGAGATAGCTCATCAACGCCTTATCAAACGGCATGCCGGTATGCAGCGGCACATAATCGATGCGGGCCGCGAGGCACTCTTTCCGGTAGCGCTGGCGGAAGGCCGCGAGTTCTTCCAGGTAGTCGGCTTTCATGGCATTGGCGTCGACCAGCAGTTTCTCGTGCGTTTCATTGTCTTCCAGCTCGACCATGCCGTCGAATGGGAACGAGTCTTCTGCCTCGTCGAGTACGTGAAAGAGGATGACATCGTGCCCGGAATAGCGGAGCCGGTACAGCGCCTTGAGGATCGGCTCGGGATCATCAAGAAGATCGCTGAAGAGCATGATTAAACCTTTGTGACGGATCATCCCCGCGAGCTGGTGCATGCACTTGGCCACGTCGGTCACGTCGGACGGACGAAGCCGGGCTAGCAAGGAGAGGATGTTCGTCAACTGCGTCCGCTTGCTCTTCGGGGCCAGGCTCTGGCGGATCTTGGTGTCGAAGGCGACCAGACCGACCGGGTCTTGCTGGTGAACCATCAGGTACGCCAGGGCCGCGGCCAGGCTGATGCAGTATTCGAACTTCGTGAGATCCTGCCGGTAGGTGTAGCCCATCGAGGCGGAGAGGTCCATCGCCAGGTAGCCGGTCAAGTTCGTCTCGGCTTCGAACTTTTTGATATAAAAGCGGTCGGTCTTGGCGAAGACGTTCCAGTCGATGTCGGAGATGTTATCGCCCGCGGTGTACTTGCGGTGCTCCGAAAATTCCACAGAGAAGCCGTGGAAGGGGCTGGCGTGCAGGCCGGCGATAAACCCCTCGACGATGAAACGCGCCCGCAGGTCGAGCCGCGCCACCTGGCGAATCACCTCGGGCTTCAGGTACTGTTCGGCCGTGACGGCCAAGGCTCGTCCTCCCGATCGGGCTAGGGGTTGAGATCGTGATCCTTCTCGTATTGTACCGGCCGTGACGCGAATCGGCTCGTTCGGAGCCTCAGAAAGTCGAGTTAAATGACCTCGTCGAGCGGAATCGCCAGGCCCGGCATCAATGGCGACTGGTAGATCTGCCCGCGCCGCAAGGTCCGGCGACGGTAACCGCGGGGGCCAAGCGTCAAAACCACGAATCGGCCAAGGAATCGATCGACGATCACGTATTCTCGGACACCAAGAGCGCGATATTCCCGACGCTTGCGCACATAATCGCGTTCTCGGGATTCCCGGTCCGGGCTGACGACCTCGAAGACGAGTTCCGGAATCCGATCCGGGCGTTCCGGGCCACCCTCGGGGCGGACGAGGTAGACCGCGATATCGGCGATCCGGTCAGTCCCGCCTCCGACCCGGATCCAGGCCTCGGAGACGACGAGTTCGATCACCCCCGGATGGGCGAGGCGAAAGGCGCCCAGGTGATCGCGGATCGGTTCGGAGCAGTCGTCGTGCTCCTTGCTGTCGGGTGACACGACGACCAGCCTCCCGGCCTCGCGTTCGTAAGTCCAGGGCTCGATGAAATCGGCCTCGGCGAACTCCTCGGCCGAAACGAATCGGCCGGCGTCGTCGGGACCGAGGAGCAGGGAGGTGCGTTGGGTCGACATGGGATGGGGCTCCCGACAAGGGGAGAATGGAGGCAAACGCCTTCCGGACGCAATCAGGCGGCACCGCCGCGGCGGTCGTACTTGGGCACGTCGGGCTCGCGGACTTCCTTGACGAGGCGATTGATCAGGTCGTCGGGGCTCATCCCCTCGGCCTGGGCCTGGAAGTTGGTGCTGATCCGGTGGCGAAGGACCGGGACGGCGACCTTGCGGATATCGTCGAGTGAGACACTAAAGCGACCGTCCATGGCGGCCATCGCCTTGCCGCCGAGGATCAGGTTTTGCCCGGCCCGGGGACCGGCCCCCCAGTCGATTAGCTCCTTGACGAACGCCGGCGCCTGCGGGTCGCCCGGGCGGGTGGCTCGGACGAGCTTGGCCACGTACTTCACCGCGTAGTCGGAGATCGGCACCGAGGTGATCAGCTTCTGAAGGTTCACGATCGCCTTGGCCGAGAGCACCTTGCGCAGTTCCGGGAATTCTCCCTTGGTCGTGGCCGAGAGGATCTTCTCTTCTTCCTCCTGGCTCGGGTAGCCGACCCGGATGTCGAACATGAAGCGGTCAAGCTGGGCCTCGGGCAAGGGGTAGGTCCCTTCCTGCTCGATCGGGTTCTGCGTGGCGATCACGAAGAACGGTTCAGGAAGTTTCATCGTTTCCTGGCCGACGGTGACCTCTCGCTCCTGCATGGCCTGGAGCAAGGCGGCCTGGGTCTTCGGCGGGGTTCGGTTGATCTCGTCGGCGAGGATGATGTTCGAGAAGATCGGGCCGGGGACGAACCGGAACGACCGGCGCCCGGTCTCGGGCTCCTCCAGCACGTTCGTGCCGGTGATGTCCGAGGGCATCAGGTCGGGCGTGAACTGGATGCGCTTGAAGCCGACGTCGAGGATCCGGGCCATCGAGCTGACGATCAAGGTCTTGGCCAGCCCCGGCACGCCGACCAGCAAGCAGTGGCCCCTCGTGAAGATGGCAGCCAGGATCAGCTCCAGCACGTCTCGCTGGCCGATGACCGACTTGCTCAGCTCGGTGATCATCACGTCTCGGGAGTTACGGAACTCGTCGAGCAATTGCGAAATCCGGTCGCCGGAGCTGGCCATACGTCGGTGTCCCAGGGGGCTTGGAAGAATCGAAGCAACAGGCGCGTCACCCCGCGATCACTCACGAGCAACGATTGCCAAAGGACGGGTCGGACCATTGTAGAGGTGCCGCAAGACCCGATTCAAGGATGGCATCACATCCGAGGCGTTTGCCTCGGATCGGGCAGCGTTGCCTGAACCTCGGGCGTTTCAAGCTGCAAGAGTCGGCTTCCCGCCGTGAAGTGGGCCAACCACCCTCGCTCGACACCTTCGCACCCTAATAATTGCGGGGCTTGAGGTTCGGATGCGGGGCCGCTTCGGAATCGTTCGGTTCCTCCAGGTTTCTCTCGGCCCTCCTCAGGGCTTGGTCCGCTGATTGCGAGAATTGGAGGCACCGAACACGAGGCCACTCAGGACCTCGACCGGTTTCCCAGGTTCCCGCGACATGGACCTGGCCAGCAATCGCTTTGTCTCGACCGGGCCAACGGAATCGTTCTGGTCGAGGACCCTCCTCCCTGCTTGGTCGCCAGCCCGTCACTCCCCGGGCGGTGTTCTGAGCCCAAGCCTGTTCCTCGCGCTCCTCCACGAGAGACAGGCCGTCGCAACGGATCGTTTCCCTCATCACACTCCGCGCGCACTGTCAGCGGCGGACCCTGCCCCATCCCTGCCTCGCCAGCCACGAGTGTCTTTCATGCTTCGAACTGTTCATTCCATGATTCGGCTTGCCTCAATGGTCGCGTTGCTGTTGTCGATTGGTGCGATTGGCCTCGGAAAGCTGTCGCCCAACGGCCTGGGAAGGACCCCGAGTTCCACGAATCTCCTTGGTGTCTCCACGTGCTATCGAGGAGCAGCCAGCGAGGGGTTGCAACTGTTTGACCTGGCCGGCGGACCGCCTCGCTCCCTCCCCCTGAGTTCTCAGGAACGCGTGGACCTGGCGACGGGTTCTCCCTGGGTCGATGCCTGGGATCAGGTTCACGTGGCCGGGCGCTGGCTGGTGATCGATCCGGAACTCGGTCTGACGGATTGCGGACTCAGTCGGGTGGCCATTCCTTCTGGAGAAGTGCTTGATCGCGTCTCCCTGGATCATTACCCGGTGTCTCCTCCCTGCTGGGGTGCCGGAACGACGGCCCGTGTCCTGTTCGTGGCCGGGGATGGCAATCTTTACCGCTACGATTTCGAGCCGATTTCCGGGTCCAGTGGTCTGGGCCTCAAGCCGGTGCGCTGGCATGTGGAATCGCCCGACGTGGAGAACCCAGTCCTGGTCGATGTCATGCGCCCCGAGCGACTGCTGTCTCCCGACCTCCTGATCGCCACCGTCATGTCTCGGAGTGCCAATGGAGGCCCGAACCGGGCAGACCACGACGAGATTTGGTGGCTCCGACTCAGCGAAGACGAGCAGACCATCATTGATTGCGGACCGATCACCCGCCCCGACCCTGAAGGGCTCGACGTGAGCCGCCGCCGCCCCTCCCTCGGGGTTCGAAGCGACGGATCGCTTTGCCTGGCTTACCTGAGCTGGAAGGGGACGCCCGAAGAACTCTACCTTCGGGTCCTTCCGGTTCGGCTCGACGAGCAGACCGGCACGCCGATCGCCGAGGCGACCCGTGGCAGGGTTCTGGCCGATTCCTGCCTGAACCACGCCCCCGTCTTCGTCGATGGTGGTTCCTCGCTCCTCGTGCAAACCCTTCAGGGTCGAGAACCCATGCCCCTGCGAGTTCCCCTCGACGACGGTTCTCATGATCCGACCCTCGCAGCCGTGGAACCCGTGATCGCCGGCGATCCTCTCTCCGGCCGTTGACCCTCGTGAGGGGAGCGTCTACACTTTGACAGTTGTCAGTGAAGCTCCCCGATCGATCCTGCAGGGAGGTCAAGCAGTCATGCGAGGTTCCGGGATTCGAGGGGTTGGGTTGCTCCTGGCGGCGTTCCTGGGCGTATTGAGCCTTGGCTCGATCGCTCCGGCGCGGGCCGAGGTCACGTCGGCACAGGTGGAACAGGCGATCCGAGACGGGATTCGCTTCCTGAAAGGGGAGCAACGTCCCGACGGGTCCTGGCCGGAATTCAACCCCCGATACGAAACCGGAACGACCTCGTTGGCCGCCCTTTCCCTGATGACGGCCGGGGTTCCGCCCGACGATCCGACCATCACCAGGGCCCTTGCGTTCCTGGAGCAATACTCCGCCAATCGCCTGGGTCAGGTTTACACCGTTTCCTTGCAGACGATGGCCTTCGCCGCGGCCGACCCCGATCGCTACCGCGTGCGCCTGAACGAGAACGTCAAGTGGCTCGAAGCCGCCCAGATTCAGCCGGATGACCGCGTGGATGGCGTGGGGGCCTGGTCCTACACGATCCAGAAAGGGCAGTCGGCCGATAATTCCAACGCACAATATGCCTTGCTGGGCTTGAACGCCGCGGCCGAGGTCGGCATCCCGGTCGATGATCGCGTCTGGCAACTGGCCCGGCAGTACTGGGAGCAATCGCAGCGGCTCAGCGGCGGCTGGGGGTACACCATGACCCCGAATAACCCCGTGACCGCCAGCATGACCACCGCCGGCATCTCCAGCCTGGTCATCACCGGCCTGCGGCGCATCCAGAGCCGGGAACTCCTCGTCGGCGAAGAGATCCGCAACTGTGGCGAAGGAGGCATCAACCCGAACATCCAGCGCGCCCTTGACTGGATGGGGGCCAACTTCCGCGTCGACACGAATCTCGGACGCGGAATGACCTGGAAATACTATTACCTCTATGGTCTTGAACGCGCCGGCCGATTGAGTGGCCAGCGCTATTTCGGCAGCCACGACTGGTACGTCGAAGGAGCCGAGGAACTGGTCAACCTCCAGGACAAGCTGCTCGGGAACTGGCCGAGGAACGCCGGCGAGGACAACCCGGTGATCACAACCAGTTTTTCCCTCCTGTTCCTGGCCAAGGGCCGCGCCCCGGTTCTCATCAATAACCTCCGCCACGGCGTCGGAGACAACTGGAATATTCACCGCGAGGGGGTTCGCAACCTGGTCGAGGCCGTGGCCGAAGACTGGGGCACCCTGCTGACCTGGCAGTCGGTCAATCCTGACTTCTCCTCGGTCGAGTCACTCCTACAGGCTCCCATCTGTTTCTTGAATTATCATGAGCCCATCGGTCTGGGAGAGGATGGCAAGGCGAATCTTCGGTCGTACGTCGAGCAGGGGGGCTTCCTGTTCGCCGAGGCATGTTGCGGTCTTGCCGAGCACGATCGAGGCTTCAAGGACCTCGTGCGGGACATCTTCCCGTCCGAACAGGGCTATGAGCTCAAGCCGTTGACCGCGGACCACCCCATCTATCGGTCGCGACACAAGCTGAGCCCCGACGTCGCCCCGCTGTGGGGGATCGACCTGGGGTGCCGCACGGTCCTGGTCTATAGTCCCAAGGATCTGTCCGGCTTCTGGAACTTTATGGCGGCTCAGCCCGACAATCCGGCCGTCTTGCGGGCGACCCGGATTGGTGAGAATGTGATTGACTATGCTACCGGTCGCGAGCCACCGCCCGATAAGCTCGTTCCGCGAGAGGTCATCGACTTCGATCTGGAACTCCCTCAGCGGGGAGCGTTGCAGATCGCCAAGCTTCGGCATGCCGGTGGCTGGAACGTCGCTCCGTTGTCGATCCCGAATCTCACGACGATCCTGCGCGAGCGGGTCGGCTATGACGTGGTGATCAATCACCGCGATTTGCTACCGTCCGATCCGAATTTGATCAATTTCCCCCTGGTTTATGTCCATGGCAATGCCGCGTTCAACATGTCGGAGTCGGATATCGAGGCGCTGCGTGCCCATCTCGACCCTGGAGGCGGCACCTTTTTCGCCGACGCTGCCTGCGGCAGCCCAGCCTTCGACACCGCCTTCCGCCGATTTGTCGAAGCGTTGCTTCCCGGCAAGGAGCTTGAGGTCATTCCCCCGGACGACGACCTCTACACCACCCGGGTTGGCTTCGACCTCTCCGACGTGCAGTACACGAAGGCCGCCGGGGGTGGTCAGGACCGACCTCGTCTGGAAGGGGTCAAGATCGACGGTCACTGGGCGATCATTTACTCCCCTTACGACATCGGCTGCGCCCTCGAACGCCAGCAAGGGCTCGACTGCAAGGGCTACACTCATGAAAGCGCCATGCGGATTGCGGCGAACATCGTGATCTATTCCACCTTGCCCTGAGGCCGCCTCATGCTGGGAAAAACCGGGGTTGGCTTCATCCTTGCGACTCCCTGGTGCGTTCCTTGATACTGGTGCTCCTGAGGTTATCGGGCGAGTCGAGGTGTCTGCCTCGGCCGCCCGTTCGCATCTGGCACCCAGGGGAACGTTCTCATGCGACGCGCAACTCGTCGAACTATTCGAACCTGGATCGTGGTGATTCCGGCCCTGCTGGCGGCCGGGCTGATGACCGGCCTTGCTCGCGAGGGGTTCGCGGCGGAACTTCGGGTCGGCGCGACCACGATCAGTATCACGCCCGATCGCCCGGTCCCCCTCTCGGGGCAGATGACCACCCGGATCGCTCGGAACGTGGAAACCCCCGTCACCGCCACTGCTCTGGCTTTGGAATCGCGTGACGGGGACCAGGTGATCGACCAGGCAATCCTTGTCTCCTGCGAGTTGGTCGCCATCCGGGAAGGAATCATCGAGCAGGTCCGCGAACACCTGGCGGATCGGCTCCCGGATTTCGACCCGATGAAGCTTGTCCTGAGCGCCACCCATACCCATACGGCCCCGGTGATGGCGGAAGACCGTTACGAGTTGCCCGACGACGACACGATCGTCTCGCCGACCGAGTATGTCGCCTTCCTCGTCGATCGGATTGTCGAGGCGTCGACCGAGGCCTGGGAGTCCCGTCAGCCTGCCGGGGTTGGTTGGGGACTGGGTCACGCCGTCGTTGCCCAGAATCGCCGTTCGGTTTACGCCGATGGTCGGTCGGTGATGTATGGTCGCACGAATCAGGATGATTTTGTTGGAATCGAAGGCTACGAAGACCACGGCGTCGAGGTCCTTTTCTTCTGGGACAAGGATGAATCGCTGATCGCAACCGCCATCAACGTCGCCTGCCCTGCTCAGGAGGTCGAGAGCCGATCGGCCGTGAACGCCGACTTCTGGCATTCGGTTCGTCAACAACTTCGCGAGCGTCACGGAGAGAACCTGGCCATTCTCGGGTGGATTGGGGCGGCCGGCGATCAGTCGCCTCACCTGATGATACGTAAAGACGCCGAGGAACGGATGCGGAGGCTTCGCGGTCTCGATCGCCTCGACGAGATCGCCCGCCGCATCGTTCACGCCTGGGACGAGGCGTACGAAGGGGCCCGGCAAGAGATCGTCACCGATCTCCCGCTGGTCCACACGGTCAAAACCATTGAGCTGCCGGTTCGACTGGTGACGGACGAGGAAGTTGCCGAGGCCACCCGAGAGGTCGAGTCGCTCTCCGCCGACCCAGCCCAGAAGCGCCGGATGCTCTGGCACCAGGCGGTGCTCGATCGTTACGAGCAACAACAGTCCGGTTCCGTCCCGCCTTACGAGATGGAGCTGCACGTCATTCGGGTCGGCGACGTTGCGATCGCCACAAACCCGTTCGAGCTGTTCACCGAGTACGGCATCCGAATGAAGGCCCGCAGTCCGTCCTTGCAGACCTTCGTCATTCAGCTCGCAGGGCCGGGATCCTACCTGCCCACCGCGTTCGCTGTCCAAGGTGGCGGATATAGTGCGATCGTTCAGAGCAGCAAGGTCGGCCCGAAGGGGGGCGACGAACTGGTTGAGCGCACGGTCGAGGCGATCAAGGCGCTCTGGCCCGAAGATTGATCGGAGTGGAATCGGCACTGGGCGGGGCGTGTCATCCGGATTCGACCGACTCGCCCGATCGAGCGTCCAGCGACTGCACGCGCCGGATGTACCCTTTGGAATCAAACTTCTTGCGCGTGCTTTCATAACTCATGAAGCGAACGGTGCCGAAGATCGGCCGCTCGGGCCAGGGGCGGTCGTGCAAGCCGCCGATCGCCCAGGAAACCCCGACATAGCCGTTCGGATCGCGGCCGTCCATCTCGTAGCGATCGTTCAGGTCAAGGGCGATGTCGAACGCGGTTTCTGCGTCGGGGCTCCATTCGAGAATTTTCTTGGCCCAGTACATCCGAAGGTAGTTGTGCATGCGTCCGGTGAGCACCATCTCGCGTTGCGCGGCGTTCCAGAGCGGGTCGTGTGTCTCTCCCGCTTCCAACTCCTCGGCCGAGTAGCGGTGCGGTCGAGGGTCGTCGGCGTGCTTGGCCAGGGTCTTGAGCGCCCAATCCGGGCAGCCCTCCAGCCGGTCGTAGTTCGGATTGTGCGTGACGTAGTTGATTGCCAGCTCGCGGCGGACGATCAATTCTTCCAGGTAGGCGTCGATGTGCTCCTGCCCGGCGTCGCTCTCCTTCGCCGCCAGGGCACAGGTGATGGGGCTAATGTGGCCGAAGTGCAGGTGAGCCGACAGTTCGCTGGTCATGTAGGGGGTCGGCTCGTTCCGAGCAGTCGCATAGTGCGGCAAGCGATCGCTGACGAAGCGTTCCAATCGCTTGCTGGCCTCGCTCGGTCCACCGCGATATCCCGGCACCTCACCGACCCCCTTGACCTTGATCGCCTTGAGCAAGGCGTCGGCGTCGATCGTTTCACCCTTGGGTAATCTCCGGCCCCGCCACGAGGTTTCCGCGACCCTTGATGGCCCGAAGGGCTGGAGGTACGTGTCCCAGACCCGATGGATCTTCGGTCGAATCGTCCGCGCGGCGTATTCCTGTTTCGAAAACAGCGAGGATGGAACGACCACATCGCCATCGACACATCGAAACGGCAGGTCAACCTGTTCGGCCACGCGGTCCCGCCATTGGCGGCCGATCCGGACCGGATTCTCGTCTCCGACCAGGAAGGCCGGTTCCACCTCCCGGCAAAGCGAGGCGATCACCTCATCGGGCGAGCCAAGCCTCAAGACGAACGGAACGCCACGAGCCCTCAGTCCTCGTTCAATCTCCGGCATGGCGTCGAGCAAGAACCGATACTGCCTTCGCTGCGCTCCCGGATAGTTGGCCGTCAAGCCGAAGGCCGCCAGAACGGGAAGATTCAGGGCGTTTCCCAACGCGATGGCCAGATCCAGGGCTGGGTTGTCCTCCGCTCGTTGCGATCGCTGCATCCAGTAGAGTACGCACGAGCCGGAAGGCGCCGGTTCTCCCGATCGAACGATCCGGACTCTCGGGTTCGGTTGCAACAGTTCCTCGATGCCAGCCACTGCCGTACCTCTTCGCACGAAGATTCGCCGTCTGCCGAACCGGTGTCCTTTGACCGAACGATTGTAGGACCGGGGCAAGCGCACCCCTTTCTCCAAGATGATCGAGAAGGGACATTGACCGAGGATGGTGTGAATTCACATAATTTTCATCACCTCTCCTGGATTCGACGTTTACAATGCTTGCGGCTCAAGACGGTCGAGGATGATCGCTCGAGCCTCCTTCCTTTCCTTGCCCCGGGCGTTGTGCGCCCGGAGTCCCTTTCGAATTTTCGCCCCTGCTCAACCCTTCGAGGTTCCAGGATAGATGTCCCCCAGCGATTGTTCCGGCCATCGTCGCGGATTCACCCTCATCGAATTGCTCGTGGTCATCGCCATCATCGGCGTCCTCATTGCATTGCTCCTCCCGGCCGTGCAGTCGGCCCGAGAGGCCGCCCGACGCGCCCAATGCACGAACAACCTGAAGCAAATCGGGCTCGGACTGGCCAACTACGAAAGTAGTCATAACGCCTTTCCTCCCGGTCGGCTCCAGCCGGATCGGACCGACTCGGCCGGGAACCCCGTGACGGGTCGGTACACCAGCTATGGCTCGGTGCCGGGCAACTGGACCGGCAACATCTCGGTCCACACGCACATCCTGAACTTCATGGAGCAGGTCAACGCCTACAGCGCCATGAACTTCTCGGTGGCGACCTCGAACCGCCTGACGACTGGCGGAGTCGTCTCAAACGCCAATTTCACCGCGTACTCGATTGCCTTCAATGTCTACATCTGCCCCTCCGACGCAAACACCGGTCGAGTCGTCGGTGAGAACAACTATCGCTACAACTTCGGCGGTTCACTGACCCACGGAGGAGCGGCGACCTGGGATAACAATGCCGTACGAACCGCCCCCGGCAACGGGGCCTTCACCTATGGCCCTTCACTTCGCGTGGCCGACTTCACGGATGGCCTGAGCAACACCGCCGTCTTCTCCGAACGCATTAAGGGGAGCGGAACCGATCTTTCCTCCAACCCTCCCACTCCCGCCGACATCATCACGTCTCCTCAGCGGCAGACCACCCCGGTTTCCGAGGCGGATCGCGACCTCCATTTCCAGGCCTGCGGGGGTTATGTCCGCGTGCCTGACCGTTTCCACTTCAATTCTATGGGGCGGTTCCTCGATGGCAGCGACTATGTGAACGGATGGCCGACCGCTGCCTACTCCGGATCGCTCTATAACCACGTCGCCCCGCCGAACTGGAACGGGCAGGACTGCGGCATGGCCAGTGCCATTGCCGATGTTCCCGGCGAACACGCCATCGTCTCGGCCCGCAGCGATCACCCGGGCGGGGTGAACGTTCTGCTCGGCGACGGCTCGGTCAAGTTCGTCAAGAGCACCGTTAATGTCTTCACCTGGAGAGCATTGGGCACGCGCAACGGTGGCGAGGTCATCAGCGCCGACCAGTATTGAGCCGCTCGGTTGCCCCAGAACTTCCACCCGATCTACCTTCTCGACGCCCGGGGCGGGTTCCGCCTGCCCGGGCGTCGTTGCCGGTGCCCCCAGGACGCTCTCTTGAGATGAACACCCTCATGCCCGCTCAGAATTCGATTCGATCGCGCGTGCTGACCCTCGGCGTGGTCGCGTGCTGCCTTGCCGGTTGCGGTGGACCTGGCGAGGTCTCGATTGCCCCGGAAGACAACCCGATCTTCGGTCAACACGACGGCCCGCTCGTCTCACTTCCTGACGGCGGAGCCGTGGAGGTCACGACCGAACAGGTCGGCCCCCAGGCCCGCGTTGTGGCCTATTTCTATCAGAATACGGAAACCTACGACCCGCTCACTCCGGCCCCGAGCGATGTTTCCGTCGAGCTGGCGCTTCCCGGTGGCGAATCCACCACAATCACCCTGACTCCCGGAGGTGGCGAGGCCCGCTTCGCCTCCTCTCCTGGCGATTATGTCTTCGACCCGTTCTTCGGGACGATCAATGCCACCGTGCAAGGGCAACCGGTCTCGGTGCCCTTTGCGGGGGGCCAGTAACGGGAACACCTGGACCGATGGATGACCTCACGCCGACGCGCCGGTCCGTTTCGCCCGGTTGGCCGCGACGGTGGTGGGGTCATTGTAAGGTCGCAACGGAGCATCGCCACGGAGCACCCGGACCACATCCTCGGCAACCCAGGTGGCCATGTTTTTCAGGCTCTCGATCGTTTGCGCCGCACTGTGAGGCGTGAGCATCACGTCGGGCCGACCGATCAGCGGATGGTCATCCGGCGGGGGCTCCTCGGCGAAAACATCGGCTCCGTAGCCCCAGAGTCGGCCCTCGTCGAGTGCTACGGCCACCGCCTCCTCATCGACGACGGGACCGCGACACGTGTTGAGCAAGATCGCATCGGGCTTCATCAGAGTCAGCGCCCGGCGATCGATCATCCCGCGAGTGCTGTCGTCGAGGGGAACGTGCATCGTGACATAATCCCCTTCGCGGAGCGCCGTCTCGAAATCGACGCGGGTGGCACCCGCCTCGGCCTCGACCTCGGCCGGTGCGGGCACGATGTCGTTGTAAAGCACTCGCATCGAGAAGGCCGTTCGGGCGATCCGGCCCACGACTCGACCCACGTTGCCGAAGCCGACAATGCTGAGCGTCTTTCCCTGGATGTCGCGGCCCATCAGCTTTGTGCGGTCCATGAACCGCCCTTCCTCAAGGGCGATCATCTGCTGAGGAAAATGTTTCGACAGGCCGATCATGAACGCGAAAACGTGTTCGGCAACGGCCTCCTTGTTCGCGCCCGGGGTCGAAACGACGAGGATTCCCCGCTCGGTCGCGGCGGGCACGTCCACGTGATCAACGCCGACGCCGTGCCGTCCGACCACCTTCAGTTGCGGGCCGGCGGCGTCCATCAAGGCCGCATCGATCCGACCGTAAGTTCGTGTGACGATCGCGTCGGCACCGGCGACCTCGCGGTGCAGGATTTCGGGTTCGAGCGACGAGGTCATGACGACATCACCGGCCTCGTGCAGCAGGTTCATGCCGTCTTCGTGCATGTGGGTCATCATGAAGATGCGGGGCCGGTCGGGCATTGGTCTTCGATTGCTCGCCATCGTGGGGGAATCGGGATGGGTTCGTCTTCGAGGTTCCTACCTTAGCAAAGCCCGATCGTCGAGGCCACGGAGGGAACCCATCTTGAGGTCCCTTTCCGCGCGATGATTTGGCCCCGACCGAGGTTTTCGTTACCATAGGTGCAGTCTCAAGCCCGAGGTGACGTTAGGACGGTTACTCATGCGCCAGATCGGTTCGCTGCCCGAAGAGCAGGCCCTTCGCTTCGCGGATTACCTGCTGACGTTGGGCATCACCTCTCGCATCATCGGAGGGGCCGACGGCTGCGCGGTCTGGATCCATCGCGAAGACCAGCTTGACCTGGCCCGCGACGAGCTTCGTCAGTTCCAGGAAAATCCGAACGCTCCCCGTTATCTCGACGCTCGCCGCGAGGCCGAAACCGTTCGCCGCCGTCGGGAAAAAGAAGAACGCGACTACCAACGCAGGACCGTCGATCTCCGAAACCGGCTTCAAAATCCCGCTTCGATGGGACCCGTGACCCGGGGCCTGGTCACCCTCTGCGTCGCCCTCTTTCTGTTCAACTGGCTCGTGTATCGGGGGAATTCTCTCTCTCCCTTGTCGAACGCACTTTACTTTTCCGAATGGTCTGTGACCGAAGACCGGCAGCTCGCCAACCGAGGGCTCGCCCCCATCGCCGAAGGTCAGATCTGGCGTCTCGTGACCCCGACGTTGTTGCACGGCAACCTGATCCACCTGTTCTTTAACATGTATATGCTCGTGCTTCTTGGGGGGGCCGTCGAGCGCCGCAGGCGAATGGGAGAGTACGTATCTCTCCTGCTCGTCGCGGCGGTGCTGTCCGACATGGCGCAGTTCTTCCTGCCCGACCTGTTCACGGTCCCTTCGGCTCGGGGGCCGAATGCTCCCTTTGTCGGAATGTCGGGCGTGCTGTACGCTCTGTTCGGCTACGCCTGGATGCGCGGGAAGTACGATCCGGACTCAGGCCTCCAACTGCACCCGCAAACCGTCATCCTCTTGCTGGCCTGGCTGGTGATCTGTGCCTTCAATTTGCTTGGGCCGATCGCCAACACGGCGCACGTGGCCGGTCTGATCGTGGGGATCGGCTTCGCCTTTGCGTCGATGGCTCGTGATGGGGTCTTCCGGTGAGTCGGTCGGCTTGGATGCTCGGTTCTGATGGACGGCGAGGTTTTCGCGTTGTGGCCTTGCTGATCTTGCTCATCGGCCTGGCATTCCGAGCCGCGTTGATGCTGCCGTTCCGACACGAACCCCCGAGCGATCCCGACAACTATCTGGTGCTCGCTCGGTCGCTGGCCGATGGTCAGGGTTTCCGCGTTGCCGACCGACCGACCGCCTACCGACCTCCGCTTTATCCCCTGGCTCTGGCTCCGGGAGTCACCCTCCTCGGCCTGCCGGCGACGGCCTGGGTGGTCACCCTGCACCTGGCCTCCGGTGCGGTGGCCATTGGCTTGACCGGCCTGGCGGCTCGCCGCTGGGGATTACCCGACCGAGCGACGGCCCTGGCCATGATTGTCGTGGCCTGCGATCCGGTCCTCGTGTCCCAGGCCCGCGGCGTGATGACCGAGCCGATGGCGTCGGCCCTGGTCGCGGCCGTGCTGGCATCGGTCGGTCCCGTGCCAACGATCGGCGAGGCCTTGCGAACCGGCCTGCTTGCCGGGCTCGCCGCCCTCTGCCGTCCCAGCTTGCTCCCCGCCGCGCTCCTGATTGTGACGGCAGTTGTCTTCCTCTCGCCGGGCCGATGGCTGCGTCGAGCGGTCCGAGGCGTGGTCATGCTGGCGGCCCTAACCCTGACAATGGCTCCCTGGGCCATTCGCAACGCCGTTGTCCTGGGTTCCCCCGTCTGGACGACCACCCACGGTGGCTATACGCTTTTTTTGGCGAACAATTCTGCCTATTACGATGACGTGCTCAAAGGGCCGATGCCCGTCTGGACGGGACCGAATCAGGCTCGTTGGTTTGCCGAGGTCAACCAACGGGCCGAAGGAATGCCGGAACCGCAGGCCGATCGCTGGTTTCGCCTCCAGGCGGTGCGGGTCATGATCGATCGTCCGACCGAGGCGGCGCGGGCGACCCTCGAACGGGTTGGCCGATTCTGGGCGGTGGCTCCCTCCTCGGCCGTCTATTCCCGGGGGCTCCGGTGGCTGACGGCCGCCTGGACGATCCCGCTCTGGGGGGTGCTCGTCCTCGGCCTGGTTCGTCGATCGACGTGGCAATGGCCGCGCATCGCGGCCCCGATGGCGTTGCTCTCGCTGGCCCTGGTTCATAGTCTTTACTGGACCGATCTCAGAATGCGTGCTCCGGTGGTTCCCGCGATCGCCCTGGTCGCGGCTGGGGCGCTTGCTTCCGAGCGGTCCCGGCATCCCTGTCACACGCGGCCCGCAGCGACGTAATCTCTGGGCCATCTGGCCCTTGCCAGCATGCCGCGTTGGAGTGATTGGGGGGCTTCGGTGGATCGCAGGGCATGGTTCGATCGCCCACCCGGAGCCGCCGAGGTGGCGGGGGAGTCGGTTGCGTCGCCGACCTGGATTGGTCAGACTCGATTGCATCGGCGCTCAAGTCCTTCGCTCTGAGACCGTTGGGCCGGTCCGGGGCCACCGATAGCCTGTGTCCATTCAGGATGTTGCGCGATGTCCGATTTCGACTCGGAAATGCTGCTCGAGCGGGCGACCCTGCTCGGGCTGATCTCTCGGGATCAAGCCAACGAGGCCCGGATCGACGCGCAAGACGGTTCGGTTGAGTCGATCCGCCGTGCCTTGATGCGGAAACAGTTTCTCACCAGTTGGCAGGTCGATAAACTGCTCAAGGGAGAGGCGACCGGCTTCTACTACGGGGGCCACGAGGTCCTCTTTCACCTGGCCGAAGGAACCTTCGCCCGCGTCTATCGTGGGCGAAAACAAGGCTCCGGCGAACCGGTCGCCATCAAGGTCCTTCGCCAGCGCTTTACTCAGGACCCCGAAGCCGTCGAGCGCTTCAACCACGAAGCCGAGGCCGGCATGAAGCTGGTCCACCCGAATATTGTTCGCATCTATGATTACGGCGCACAAGATAATCGCTATTACATGATCATGGAATTCGTCGAAGGTTCCAACCTTCGCGATTTCCTCCGCTTTCGTCACCGCCTTGAGCCGGCCGAGGCCATGCCCCTGATGCTTGGCTTGGCCCACGGGCTGCAGCACTCGTTGAGCAAGGGAGTGACCCACCGCGACCTCAAGCCGACCAATATCCTCATCAGCTCCAGCGGTCAGGCCAAGCTCGTCGACTTCGGTCTGGCGACCATTGAGGGGGACGAGCGCAAAATGGCCCAGGCTCACGGCCAGCGCACCGTCGATTACTCGGCCCTCGAACGCACCTGCGGAAGTCAGAAAGGGGACCCGCGCTCCGACATCTACTTCCTTGGGTGCGTGTATTATCAGATGATCACGGGTCGGCTTCCCTTGCCCGAGGTCGAGGCCGACGACTTTCTCGCCAAGATGCTCAAGCGCAGTTTCGGTGCCATCAAACCGATCAGCGAGATGGACCACGCTCCCGATCCGGAGCTCTGCCGCATCATCGAGAAGATGATGAAGATGGACCTCACCAAGCGGTACCAGAACATGAAGGAGGTCGTTTCCGATCTCGAAGCCTATTACCTCGAAATGACCGGTCAGGCCCCGCCCAAGGCCGCCGTCGAGGCCGAGGAAGACTTCGACATTGAACGTCTCTTTATGCGTCGTCGCAAGGAAGATGAGGCGGCCCTCGAAGCCGGAGCCACACCCACCCCCGATGAACCCCTGCCGGATGACGAGGACTTCGAGCTGGGCGTGGCCGCGGAACCGACCCACGACGATGCCCCCTACGAGGTTCCTGCGATCAAACAACGTCGCGTCCTCTGCGTCGAAGCGCAGGATTCGATCCAGGACGCCTTCCGCAAGACGCTCTCCCGCATGGGCTACCGGGTCCTGATCGTCGGCGATGCCGAGCTCGCCGCCGAGCGTTACCGAGAGGCGCCGGTTGATGTGGTGATCTTCGACATCGACGGCCTCGGGACCAACGCCCTCGATGCCTTCATCGACATGCACGAAAAGGCCCACGAAGACGGCCACGAACTCCACGCCCTGGTCTTGCTCGGCCCCCGGCAAGGACACCTTGCCTCCCGACTTCCCAAGGACGACCGTTTGATCGTGCTCGTCAAACCGATCAAGATGAAGCAGGTTCAGGACGCCTTGAGTCAGCTCGCCCCCGTCCAGGCGGGTTGACCCGTTGGTTGAGGCGGGGCAGGGGAGCTGCCTTCCTTGATCGTGAGTGATCACGAACGGATGATCAGCCTCCCCCCCCTCGTTTCTGGATCGGGATTCCCATTGCTTTCATGAGCATTTGCAGGTCTTCCCACGTGTCTTTCTTGGCCGAGGGGTTGCGCAGCAAGTAGGCCGGATGCCAGGTGGCGATCGTCGGAATCCCCTTGTAGCGCTGCCATTTGCCCCGAAGACGGCCCATGGGCATCGACGTGTTCAGCAAGGTCTGGGCGGCCGGCTTTCCGAGCAGACACAGAAACTCGGGGCGAATAATGGCGATTTGCCGTTCCAGGTAACCGATGCAGTTGCGCACTTCCTCCGGCTCGGGATCGCGATTGTTGGGCGGTCGGCACTTCACGATATTGGCGATGAACACATCCGCTCGCCTCAGACCCATGCCCTTGGTAATCATGTCGTCGAGTAGCTTCCCCGCTTTCCCGACAAAGGGACGGCCGGTTTCATCCTCGGTCTGACCTGGCCCTTCCCCCACGAACATCAGGCGAGCCGAGGCGTTCCCCTCGCCGGGAACCGTGTGGGTCCGATTGGCGCAGAGGACCTCGCACCGAGAGCACTCGGCGATCTCCGCGGCCAGCACGCGAAGGGCCTCCGGTCGTTCCTCGGGCGGAACAACCGGCTCGGTGATCCCTGGTTCGTCAAAGAGCGAACCGAGCGTTGCGGGAATGGGAGAGGGTGGTGTCGGGGCCGCCGGCCGACGCCGAGGCAGGGGGGTGGCGGTCGGTACCGGTTCGGACTCCTTCGGCTCCGGACGATTGTCGACCGGAGCTTGGGCCGTCTCGGCTCGGGCGATCCGAGGCACGGCCGGGGCGACCGCTACGGGCAGCATCTCGGGAAGCGGTCCCAGCGCAGCCCGGTCAATTCCCGCTCGGGCCAGCGATTCGAGCCGCTGGCGGATCTGTCGGATCAGGCGTTGGTGGTCACCGTCCATGCGTGTCACGTCCGATATGGAGAACCATCACTTGATTGCGCTTCGGAATCCGAGGCGATCGCTCAGGACGACCGGTGAGACTCGGAGCCGTTCGTCTCGGGTCGCATCTGGGTCAGACCATGCCAGGTCGTGGTGATCAGCCGGGCTCCTCGGTCGTAGGTCAGATACGAATAGGCCCACTGAATCATCACGAGCAAGCGGTTCCGGAACCCGATCAGAAAGAAAAGATGCACAAAAAGCCAGAGGAGCCAGGCCGGTAATCCGGAAAACGTCAAGCCCCGCAGATCGGCCACCGCCGAGGCGCGCCCGATCGTTGCCAGTAACCCTTTATCGACATAATGGAACGGTTTCCGGGGTTTTCCCGCGATCTGTTGAAGAAGACTTTTTGCAGCATATCGCCCCGCTTGCATGGCGGCCGGGGCGACTCCGGGAACCATCTCGCCATCCTGGAATTTGGCCATCAGGTCGCCGACCACAAACACCTCGGCATGGCCGGGAATCGTCAGGTCTGGTTCGACCTTCACCCGCCCCGCCTTATCCAACGGCGCTCCGAGGCCCGTTGCCAGGGGAGAGGCGGCCACCCCTGCGGCCCAGATCACCGTGCGGGCCTCGATCCGCTCGTCACCAATGTTCACTCCTTCGGGATCGATGTGCGTGACCCTGCTGTTGAGTCGAACCTCGACCCCGAGCTGTTCCAGTTGCTTGCGGGCCGATTCAGACAGTTCTTCCGGGTAGGCCGCCAGCACCCGAGGCCCTCCCTCCAGCAAGAGGATGCGGGCCTGAGTCGGATCGATCCGCCGAAAGTCTCGGGCGAGCGTTTTCCGGGCGACCTCCGAGAGCGTCCCCGCCAGCTCCACCCCCGTTGGCCCCGCCCCGATGATGGCAAAGGTCAGCGCAGCTTGGCGACGGTTCGGGTCCGATTCCCGCTCGGCCACCTCAAACGCCGAGAGCACCCGGCGACGGATTTCCAGCGCATCCTCGATGCTCTTGAGCCCAGGGGCATCCTTTTCCCACTCGTCGTGACCGAAGTACGAATGCCCTGCGCCGGTTGCGACGATCAGGAAATCGTAGGGAATTTCGCCGTGATCCAGCCGCACGACCCGACGCTCCGGATCGATCGACTGGACCTCTCCCATAAGGACGCGAATGTTCTTCGATCGTCTCACAATCCGACGGATCGGCATGGCGATGTCCGCCGGATTCAAGGCCGCCGTGGCCACCTGATAGAGCAACGGCTGAAACAGGTGGTGGTTGGTCCGGTCGATGACCGTCACGTCCACCGCCTTGCCGCCAAGCACCTTCATGGCTGCCAGACCGGCAAACCCCGCCCCGAGGATTACGACATGGGGACGATCCGGGCGATCACCGTGCGAAATCGATGAATCAGTCATCATTCAGGTCGGCGCATGAGTCGGTCCCTTGTGGGAAGTCCGTGCGACGGCTCATCACCGGCGAGCATCCACCAACGCCACCGAAGCCAGACGCTACGATCCAAAGGAGCGATGATTGGGAGCCGTCCCCCATCCCGATCCGATCAGGGCTGGGGAACGAGCCGAGCGGGCCGCTCCTCCTCGGCCGGAGGGCGGAACTCGGTCCGCAGCCAGCGGTTCCAGGCTGAGACATCGTATCCCAGATTTTCGCCGGTCAGTCGCTCCAGGGCGGCCAGGACCTCGACGTTGCGGTGCTGGTACGGGCGAACCACTTGCCGAGGAACCGGAGGGGCCGGCACGGGTGCGGTCACACCACCGACATTCCCAACAACCACGCCGGTCCCCTGGCCGCGGTACTGGAAAATGGGGACGGCCTGGGCGCCAAAGGCAATCGCCCCGGGAGCCACGGCCGGCCCCGTCAGCACCGGGATGCTCGGGCCGCTGCCGAAGCCGAAGGCCGGACCTCCCGAGGCGCCGAAGTTCACCCCCATCCCCATGCCTCCCCCGACCGGCTCACTCGGAACCAGCACAGTCTCGACCCGTTTCTGCACGCTCACCAGGGCCGGAATTAGCTTCGGCACCGCTTCGGTGGCCCCCAGACCCGCCAGGGCCCAGGCGGCTCGACCCACGCGGTCGGGGTCCGGCTTGCTCAGTTCTCGAATCAACTTCGGAACGACCGTCGGCTCCTGGCGCCGGGCCAGCTCGTTCAGCATCGTCAGCCGGACCTGTCGATCCTCTTCCCGAACCAGCAGATGCACCAGGCCCGAGTCGGCCATCGGGTCCTGAATGGTTCCCAGGAGCTGCGCCAGAATCAGCCTCAGCTCCACCCCTTGCCGACCAAGCCGGTTGACCAGAGGGACCACGGCATCCGGATCATTGATCTGCCGGAGCTGCTGCTCGGCCTCGGCCCGATCGGCGGGGGCTCCTTCCAAAAACGTCTTCACCAGCAGGTCGATTCGACGGGCCCAGGCCTCCTGAGACTGCGTCATCCGCTGCTGTTCGTTCAGGTCTTCCTTCGCTTCCGGAGTGACCCATCGGCCGCCATGCTTGACCAGGCCTTGCAGTTGCCGACGCTCGTCGTAGGTGATCCAGCGTCCGTCGAAAAAGACCCGCCCGAGCTTCTTCTGGGCCAGGGCGTGATGCTCGTCCAGCTCGACGGCTCGACCATGATGCACCAGGGCCGGACCCGACAGCCCTTGCTCCTCGCACCAGAGCCCCAGCTCGAAATGGGCGTCGGCGCTGTCCTCAATCGTCTGGCGGCGCTTCAGGTAGTCGTCCATCGGAGACGCTTCAGGAACAATCTGCTCAATCTGATCGCGCCGAAACACATACGGCCGAGACGCGGTCGCCGTGTAGATCTCGACGTACCCTGGACGATCCTCGATCGGTACGACTGCACCGTGAAGCGTTCCGCCCCCTCGGATCTTGACCTGATCGGCCTGGGCCTCGCCGGTCGAGCCGACCAGGACCGCTGCCAGGGCCGCGACCCATGCTCCTCCCGTCGCTGTCCGGTTGCGTCGCATCTCGACCCCCCCGTTGAGTCTCGCTGGGTGCCCATCGCGCGAGTCTGCGAAGACTTGCCGATCAACTCGTCGATTTTACGACCCCGACCACGACATCGGCAACCAAACGTCTTCAGTTGTTAAGTGGCGCAAGCTCTGGGGTTTCGGAGGTTTGCGTCGCAGAGTAGGGTTGTGGCGAGCGGACGATGCTCTCTCGGTTTCGCCCCCAGCCCTGGATGCCGTTCGGGCTTCGGCTCGACCGGATCAGGCGATTCAGGGTTGCTCGGGGGGGATGATCCGGCCGTGCGGATCGGCGGCGGGAGCCTCAAGTGCGGCGTCCAGCTCGGCGCGGAGGCCGGGGCCGATGAAGTGCTCCAGGCGCTCGGCTGGGTCGTGTAGATGGTCGGGGGGCAGGTCGAAGTGCGTGCTCAAATACGACTCCCAGAGCCGGTGAGCGCGGACCAGCTCGCTCGCCTCCGCCCGTCCTCGATCGGTCAGGGTGAGCTCGCCCGTCTCCGAAGCGCGGACGAATTCCCCTCGCCGCAATTGCCCGACGGCAAGGACCTCGACCCATCGATCCGCGATTGAGGTCGCCGCGGGGGCCTCAGGCCCGGCCGGCGAGGGAGACTCCGGCGCGTGCTCCTCGGCCCGATAAAGCCGGGCAAGGGTGTCCTCTCGGGCGATCCGCAGCGACAGCCGAAGCCGCGTGATGACTCGGGCCAGCATCCCCTGGTTGGGTGCAAGAATCACGGCCACCGCGAACAAGCTGCCCGCCACAACCGCCATCATGCCCGCCACGCTCGAATTCAAGGCCACTGCTCCGCGATACCCGAGCGCCGAGGCCAGCACTGCCACCCCCGAGGCCGCCAGCATCATCTTCGGCAGCCGATTGCTGAGGAGATGGGCCGTGGCCGCCGGTACGATCAGCATTGCCACGACCAGAATCGAGCCGACTGCCTCAAACGCCGCCACCGTCGCCCCGGCCACCATCGCCATCAAGGCGTAATGGATCACCGTTGCGTTGATCCCCACCGCCGTCGCCAGCGGGGCGTCGAACGAAACGAGCAACAGCTCTTTCCACAGCAAGGTCACGAACCCAAGTGTCACCAGGGCGACCATTCCGAGCGCCCAGAACGACCGGGGCACCTCAATCCCGCCGATCGGCGTACTTTCCAGCGGGGCCAGCTCAATCAGCCCGTACAAGACGCAGCCAGCGTCGAGGTCCACATCGCTCGCCGCTTGGGTGATCAGCAACACCCCCGCCGCAAACAAGGAGGTGAAGACCACTCCCAGGCTCGCATCTTCCGGCACCTTGCCAAGTCTACTGAGCAACTGGGTCAACACCGCCGTCAGGATGCCGACCACCATCGCCCCGATCACAATCGCCGGGCCGATCAACTGGCCGCTCAGCAAGAATCCCAGCGCAATCCCCGGCAAGACCGCGTGGCTGATCGCGTCTCCCAGCAGGCTCAACTGCCGGAGCACGAGGTAACAGCCCAGAATCGCACACGGCACACTCGCCAGCACACCCAGCACGATCGTCCAGCGGCCGATCTCGTCGCTCACCGCCAGGGCCCATCCGCTCGGCACCAAAACGGCCAGCAGTGGGAGGATGGTCCCCCGTCGTCCCGACATCCACCCCGGACGTGTCAAGGATTCAGACGACTCGTTCATCGTGCCGGCTCCCTCCGCTCAAGCTCGGGCAATCGGCCGGTGTCTCGAAGCCCTTGCTCCAGCTCGGCGATGAGATCGGCCGGCAGCACCTCCACCGTTTCCTGAGACAGGTCAGCCATCGTCCCCGCCAGTTCCGGAGCGTGCAGCAAGAACTGCTCCCAGAGCCGTTGATCTCGGGCCACGACCCTGGCCCGTCGCAATCCCTCATCGGTCAGGGTCATCAGGATCCCCCCCGAATCACGCTCCACACGAAGCGCCCCCTGGCGAACCAGGCGAGCCAGAATCGCCCTGCGTCGTCGCCGGTGCGTGCCGTTCCGACTGAGTTCTTCCGCGGTGTTGATTGCTCGAACGCTCGGCAGGTCGGGCTCGACCAGATCGTACAGCCGGCGAAGCATCGCCCGATCATCGAGCGATCGCCGGAACCTCCAGGCCGCCACCGCCCGGCCGAGTACCCCTCGCTTGGGCGCGACCAGCACCGAGAGCAGAAACACCCCCGCCCCCACCAGCACGATGATCGGACCGGCCGGCATCCCCGCATATCGAGCACTCAGCGCCGTGCCGATCAACCCGATCGACAGCCCGAACACCGTGGCCAGCACGAGCAACGGGCCGAGTCGGTCGGTCCAGAACCGCGCCGCTGCCCCCGGCAAGATCAACAAGGCCGCCATCAAGACCACACCCACCATCGGCAAGCCGAAGACGACCGCCAGGGCGATCAAACCCATCAAGAGCAAATCAAGCCGCAAGACCGGCCAGCCTTGCACCCGAGCAAAGTCGGGGTCGAACACCGTCAGCTTGAATTCCTTGTACGCCAGCAGAATCAGGAGCAGACTGACCAGCGAGACACCGCCAATAATGAACACGTCTTGCCGGATGATCCCCGCCGTCTTACCCAGAATATACGAATCGAGCCCCGCTTTGCTGCCGACCCCCGGCGTATTCTGGACGATCCGGCTCAGCACCACCCCCGCGCCGAAGAAAACGCTCAGGACAATGCCGATCGCCGCGTCTTCCTTCACCCGCGTTTTCGATCGCAAACCCGAGATCACCGCCACGCCCAGCAGACCCGAAACCAGGGCCCCCGCCAGCATCGCCGGCAAGTTCCGCTGCCCGACCACCAGAAACGCCAGCGCCAACCCCGGCAGGGCCGCATGCGCCAGGGCGTCTCCCGTCAACGATCGCCTTCGCAAGACGGCGAAGCTACCCACAAGCCCGGCATTCGCCCCCAGCAGGCCAGTGCCGAGCAAGACAATCAGCGTGTTGTACGTCAGAAACGAGGGAGTCATGAGCAACGCTCCCACCCCCATCGTCTGGGGTTCGCATTGACCCCTTCCGGGGCTCGTGCTAGACAACAGCCTTGCGATCGTCCGCGCGCTGAGAGGACGTTCCCCACGCTCAATCCTTGCCAGGAGGGTTGTACCGCATGCTGTCGCGGATGATCTCCTACGCCGGAAATTTTGAAGATGTCCTGCTCCGTCGCGCCTTTGCCGATCAATCGACCGGCTTTTTCATCGATGTCGGTGCGTACGATCCGGTCGACGGTTCGGTCACCAAGCATTTCTCGAACCTTGGCTGGCGAGGGATCAACATTGAGCCCGACCCCGCCCCCTTCGCTCGCCTGTGTGAGGATCGGCCAAACGACATCAATCTGAACCTGGCCATCTCGGATCGCGCAGGAACGCTTCGCCTCTACACGGCGGAAGGGGCGGCGCATCCGTCGGTCGATCGAAACTTGATCACCGGATGGTTCGGCGCCCGACCCGAGGATCTCCGTGAGATCGAACTGCCCGCCACCACCCTCGCCGCGGTCTGCGAGGCTCACGTTCCCGCTGGTCAGACAATCGATTTTCTCAAGATCGATGTCGAGTCGCATGAATACGAAGTCGTGATTGGGCACGACTGGGAACGTTGGCGTCCTCGGGTTCTGATCGTTGAATCGTATGCCCCCGAGCGCTGGGAGCCGACACTCTCGGCCGCCCGTTACCAATTCACGCTCTTTGACGGAATCAATCGCGTCTATGTCCGAGACGAAGACGCCCACCTGATCGCCCCCTTGAGTGTGCCCGTCAACCAGACCGACAACTTCGAGATCTTCGGCTACGCCCAGCAGATCGCCGACCTGACCCATCGCCTCGACTCGTACCGGCAAATCGGCCCTCGAGCGCTGAACCTGGCCCGTTGGCTTCACGACCGGGCGGCGCGCCACCCACGTCTTGCCGCGATCGCCCGCAACTGGATCGGCCGCGAGGCCGGGTGATCTCACTTCGCGCTGCGTCACTGACTTCGTTCCCTGGCCTGGACCGCCGCCCCCGCCGCTTCGAGAATCGCCAGCCGACCGCCGTAGGTCTTGCGCAGGTTCTCGGTCGTGAAGGTCGCGGCGGTTGGTCCATGAGCAATCAGCCGCATATTTAAGAGAATGGTGTAGTCAAAATATTCGGGGACGGTCCTCAGGTCGTGATGCACGACGAAGACCGTCTTCCCCGCGGCGCGAAGGTCCCTGAGCAAATCGAAGATAACAGCCTCGGTCGCGGCATCAACTCCGGCCATCGGCTCATCCATGAAGTAGACCTCCGCCCGCTGGGCCAGCGCTCGGGCCAGGAAGGTCCGCTGTTGCTGCCCCCCGGAGAGCTGCCCAATCTGACGATCGGCCAGATGCAGCAGGCCGACCCGGTCCAGGCACTCCTGCGCCCAGGTCTGTTCGGCCTTGCCCGGTCTGTGGAACCAGCCGAGCTGCCCATAAGTTCCCATCAACACCACGTCGAGCACCGTGACCGGGAACTCCCAGTCCACGCTTTCACGCTGCGGCACGTAGCCGATCCGACGCCGCTGGGCCGACACCCGCTTGCCAAGCAGTTGCACCGAACCGCTCGCCATCGGCACGAGACCAAGAATCGCCTTGATCAGCGTGCTCTTTCCTGCACCATTCGGCCCGACAATCCCGGCCAGACAGGGCCCTTCGATCGTCAGATCGACATCCCAAAGGACCGGCTTCCGTTGATAGGCGACCGTCACGTCGTGGACGTCCAGCACCGGGGGAGGGGGGGCCGAGTCCGAGGTCGTGGTCGCACCCTCGGCCGCGTCGGTCTGATCGAGGAACGATGCGGAATTCATCGCAACGCCTCCGTGATTGTTGACACGTTGTGTCGGACCATGCCCGCATAGGTTCCTTCAGGAGTACCCGGCGCTCCCATCGAATCGGAAAACAGCTCTCCCCCAATCCGGACCCGATGGCCCCGCGCGGCACAGCCCTCGACCAGTGCCCGAACGTTGCGATCGCTGACGCTCGCCTCGACGAACACCGCCGGCACCCCTCGATCGACCAGCAAATTCACCAGCGCGTTGATCTCATGCACACCGGCCTCACTCTCGGTACTGATCCCCTGAATCGCTTCGACCTCGATTCCGTAGGCCCGCCCGAAATAGCCGAAGGCATCGTGGGCCGTGACCAGCAACCGTTGCGATTCGGGAATCGCCACGATCTTCTCCCGGACCTCCTCGTCGAGCCGGATCAACTCGTCTCGATAGCGTTCGGCGTTCCGAGCATACTCCGAGGCAAAGGATGGGTCGAAGCCGGCCAGGGCGTCTCGGGCCACGCTGACCACGTCGGCCCACAACCTCACGTCGAACCAGACATGCGGGTCCACCTGCCCTCCGCTAGTTTCGAGCAACTCGCCCGACGCGATCCCGTCGGCCAGGGGGACCGAGGGCTTGCTCCGCCCAAGCCTTGCGAACACCTCGCCCATCTTGCCTTCAAGGTGCAACCCGGAAAACACGATCATGTCGGCACCTGACAGGGCAATGATGTCTCCCGGTGACGGCTTGTATAAATGAGGGTCTACCCCCGCCCCCATCAAGACCGTCACCTCGACCCGATCGCCCCCGACCCGCTCGACCACTTCGCCCACCATGCCGGTCGAGCAAACCACCCGGATCGGTCCTGATCCCGTAAAAGGTTCCGCGCCTCGGCTGCTGGATTCCGCCCGTCCTCCGCATCCCGATACCGCCAGAACCATTGCAATCAGTGCGGCCCGCACGACCGGAGAGCGATTTTCGCCCCGACTCCTTCCCTGCCGCCCATTCCATGCAACAGTGAAACTGGTCAATGCCCTTCGCGGATCACGAGCCACGGCAATCAATCCTTTCTCCTCAGATCGAATCACTCGAATTCAAGTCTACGCCACCCTCACGGGAGACGCAATTCAATTTTTTGGGAGCCCCAAAACATTCGGTCGGTTGATTTCGGCGTGGTTGCGAATGCCTGGACGATGAATCGCGGCGGGTTGGATCAAACACGGTTCCGAAGCATAAAGGAGCGAGTAATGTCCCGAAGGTTCAGGATGGCCCTCGGTCTGTCGGTGCTGCTGGTCATGGCGGGCAGGGCAGAGGCTCAGGGGTGGAGGGTGATCGATCCCACCCCACAATCCTACGTCGGTGGTTACGAGGTCCTGCCGGGCGATGCCGTCGCCTCGACTCCTGCGGCCCGCTACGGGCGTCGCGTCGCTTCGGGGGGGCTCATTGAGACGGCCGCGCGGCGGATCAACCCGTTCGCGGCCCCCTCAAGAGCCGGGAATGTTGCCTTTGCTCCCCAGATCTATCGCCAGCCGCCCAGCGTCCCGACCACTCAGGTCCGGCGGCCCTTCTTCGGAAACCGCGGCCCGGGATACCGGATCATCCAGCCCTCGACACCCCTCGGCGTGCCGACCACTGGGGCGATTCCCGGCGCAAACTGCCCGACCTGCCCGAAGTGAGGTATGGTTAGGTGGTTCAGCCGCCAGGCACTCCTCACCGAGCGCCTGGCGGTCGGTCTTCCCTTCCTGGGAGGTCAGATGATCGGAGCGGCTTGATTCGTTCCGAGGTCCGTGTCACTTAGGATCGTGCCTCTCCCGACTTTCACCTGGAGCACCATTGAGATGAGGCAATTGATGGTCTCGGCCTTGCTCGGAACCGTGATCGCACTGGGAGCGGTCCAGGTCAGCCCGGCTCAATCCGTGGATCTGACCGGCGCTCCGATGGCCGCCCCGATCTACGATCCTCCGGGCTACTACGGCATGGCCTGGGGGGTGCCAAGCTACGGGGTTCCCCGCACGCACTCGAATTTCGCCACGCCGTTCGGTGGGGTCGGATACGGATATGGGTATGATCCGTATGTGCTGCTTCCTGGATCCTTTGGGGCCTCGCTCTGGCGGCCCGGATCGGCCGATCCGGGCGATTACGCCGCTCCGGGCCGCTACAGTACCTTCCCCATCGCTCGGGGAGGGGTCACGCCTCCGTCGGGGGTGCCGGTCGGCTACTATGCTCCCGCCCTTGGCCCGCCGATCGTTGTTCAGCCCTGACCAGCGGCCAACCGATCACGATGATGCCTGTGGGGTGAACAGGATAATCTCGACCCGGCGATCGGGAGACGTTCCCTGAGGCTCGGCCGACACCATCCGAGGCCGGTGCCGGCCGAACCCGACCGCGGCCACCGTCCTCGATCGAAACCAGCCGGCCGAGTTGATCCCGTGGTTCTCGACCAGATACTCGCGGATCGCCTCGGCCTGTTGCTGGGTCAGACGCTCGGCCATCAGGTCGTCCAGCGAGTTATCGGTAAACGAAGCGATCACCACCTCGGTCGTCTTCGTCAGATGTTCCTTGGTCCACTCGGCCACACTGTTCAGCTGATCCCGCCCGGCCTTGGTTAAGACGGCTCGACCCGGATTGAACAGGTCGGATTCGGAAATCGTCATCGATTTTCGGCTGGCGTTGGGTCGGTAAAGTGCCAGGTCTCGGTCGTCGTAACCGCGTCGGGAGAAATAGCGCGAGATGGGCCAGGTATTCTTTAATGCATCTAGATTGTCTTGTATGTCGGAAAGGGTCTGTTCGCCGCGGTCAGTCAGGCGGACCAGCCGGTTGACGGGTTCGTCGTCGGTCAGGAGCCGGCCGAGGGTGCCTTCACCGCCTCGAATGGCCGAGGCGATGGCGTTAACCTCGGCCAGACCTTCCTCGGCCGAACCGGCCACGTGATCAAGCCGTTCGAGCGCCTGCGACGCCTTCTGCATCAGGTCGGCCAGTTCCATGGGGCGAACGCTGGCAATCAGACCGCCGTCGGGCAGGACGTTGGCCTCCGCGCTTCCGGGGTGAATCTCGACGACCCGGGCGCCGACGACCCCCTGGGTGACGATCCTCGCCTCGGCATCGGTCCGGATCAAGGGGCGAAGCCGGGCATCGATCCGCAGGGTCAGCCGAACCGGATCGCCTGGGGTTGAGGGTGGGACGATCGCCTCGACCACCCCGGCATCGACCCCCTGCACGAAGACCCGGCCTCCAGGCTCTAGCCCGCTGATCGAATCGAACGCGGCGGAGAGCTGATAGGTGTCTTGCACCTGCCAGTTCTTCCCGGCCACCTGGACCGCGCCGAATCCGGCCAGCCCCAGAATGCCCAGGCAGAACACCCCGTTGACCAGGGCCCGCAGCGGGCCGATTTCTCGATGCATGGCAGACGTTCCTTGGTGCTCGATCCGATCGGGGAAGGGTGGTGCGGAGTCCCCGTCGCCCGCGTCGATTCGCCTGTGTGAATTCTATTGTACGACCCAAACCGCCCCGATCGGTCAAGAGGAGTCCTGAATTCCCGTCGGTTACCCGACCCACCCGACCGCCGCCGTCCCCCACTGGATCAAGGGAACGAGCAGCACATTGGCTCCGAAGATGAGCAGGACCGACGCGACCACTCCTCGGGTGGCGGCGCTGCCGATCGCCTCGGTCGAGCGCTCCGACCGCAGGCCGACCCAGCAGCCGACCAGGCCCACGATCAGGCCGAAGATGACCGTTTTCAGCGTGCCGGGAACCACGTCGGCCAGCCTGAGATAATCGAGGCAGCGCTCGGCATAAGCCTGCGCCGAGAGGGAGCCGCCGGTCAGCTCGGCCGCCAGGCCGCCGAGCAGGGCGGCCGTGTCGAGCACGATCGTCAAGAGCGGCACCGCCAGGGCACAGGCGACGACCCGAGGGGCCACCAGGCTCGGGATGGCCGAGGCACCGAGGACCTCGGCCGCATCGACTTCCTCGGTCAAGACCTTCGAACTGAGCTCGGCCGCCAGACCCGCCCCGAGCCGGGCGGCCACGAGGATCGACGCAAGCATCGGGCCGGTCTCGACCAGCACGGCCGCGGCCAGGACACTTGGTAAGGTCGCCTCGACCCCGTACCGGACCAGCAGGCGGCGGGTCTGGAGCCACGAGACCAGGCCAATACTCAGGCCCGCCACCGAAACCAGGGAGAGACTGCCCCAGGCCACGCGCTCGAACTGGCGGAGCACCTCGCCGGGTCTTCGGACGATCGCAACCGGCGCGGCCAGAATCACCCGAAGGGCGAAGTCGACAAATCGACCCAGCCGGATCAACCCGTCAATCGGCATGGTCGTGTCCTTCACCCGTGGCAGGTGGACTTGGCTTCAGGCGGTTTCCGAGGCCCTTCGCTTCGAATCGGACGCCGACCGATCCGAGGATCGCCCGGTCCCCTACGACCTTGCTCGCAAGGCGCACGATTGGGAAAGATGGGGAGGTCATCGATGGTCCCGTATGATAGGATAAACAAAAGGGTTCATTCGGTTCTCCCTTCGGCCAGGTGGTCCTCCGCCGACGGCTGAGGGGAAGCGTTTGTGGCGACCTGTCTTCCTCGTTCAATCCCATGATTCGCTGATGGCTCACGCACCGCTGCCGCTGGAGAACCTGTCGGACTATCAGGCCGAGCTTCGGACCGATCTGCTTCGGGTGGCGCTCCGAGATGGTTGGGATCGGGTTCTGATGACGCTGGGTTGGATTCACCTGGTCTTCTTCGCGGTCCATCAGTGGGCGGCGATGGCCTTGAACGCCAAGTGGCCTCACCTGACCCTCTGGCCGGCGGAGCTGCTTCTGGTGCTGGCGTTGTTCAACGCGATGCTCGGCAAGGGGTGGACGAAGACGTCTCCGTTGATTGGAATTCTGACGCGGGTCTGGGCCACGTCCCTGATCATTGGCTTCAATGCCGTGACACTCAACGGCATGACCGGCCTGGGGTTCCGCTGGTACTTTCTTGTCTGGGCCGGGCTGGCGACGTTCGGATTTGCCACGACCGCCTGGCTGTGTGGCATCCGGTTTTTGATTCCGGCCGTCTTGATGTACTTTGTGGGGCTGGCAATGGTGCCGATGATGGAGTGGAGTTTCCTGATGATCGGCGTGGCCTGGTGGGCGATCCTTCAGGGGATCGCCCTCTCGCTCCGCCGCGAGCGCCAGCGACGGCCGGACCTGGTCGAGGCGGACCCGAGCGCATCATGACGAACCTGTCCGCCGCCGATCGGGGAGAGGCAGGGGACGCGCCTCCCGCCCGGCTTCATGTGGTGCTGTATCAGCCGGAGATCGCAGCCAATGTCGGGGCGGTCGGCCGGACCTGCGTGGCGGCCGGGGCGATGCTCTGGCTGATCCGGCCGCTCGGCTTCCTGATCGACGATCGCCGCATCAAGCGGGCCGGGTTGGACTACTGGGAACACCTCCGCTATCGGGTCGTCGACAGCCTCGACGAGGTGGCCGAGGCAATCGGGCACGACCGCTTCTGGTCGTTTAGCACGAGGGCCTCGACTCCCTACACGCAGGCCCGCTACCAGCCCGGCGACGCCCTGGTCTATGGCCCCGAGAGCCGCGGCCTGCCCGCCCGACTGGTTGAGGATCGGCCCGATCGGGCCGTCCGCATTCCGATCCGGGGCGAGGCAAGGAGCCTGAACCTGTCGGTTTCGGTTGCCGTCGGCGTCTTCGAGGCGGTCCGACAGTTCGACGCGGAGGGGTGATCGCGCCGCTTCGTTGAGAAGCCGGTGCGCCCCGGTGCGCTGCGAAGACAGGCGTCGGTGCGCCCTGGTGCGCGAGGTTGCGATGACGGAATCCTGTTGTGGACATGGAAGTTCCGTCAAAATAGCCTGGTTCGTTTCGGGAAATCGGTCGAGGGGGTGTCCCGGTCGTTCGGCCCCGGTCACACCGGGGGAGGGATGACGTGTTGTGCGCGCCGGTGCGCCTCGAAAACGGGGCGTGGTGCGCCCCGGTGCGCACCCGAATAAGAGACGAAAATCATTGGTGTGAAACGGGTTTTGGGAAATTGTGGCTGGTTCGTTTCGGGAAATCGGCGTCGGAATGAGATGGGGTGACGGTGACGGTGAACTCCTAAGGTGCGACGGACGCGGTGGTGGGCTCGGGTGCGCCTCCAAAACGGGGTGTGGTGCGCCTCGGTGCGCGGGGCATTTTTTGGGGTAAAGCACTTCCCTGAAAGAAGTTGTGTTGCGGTTTCGGGAATTCGTTTCGGGATCAGGGTGTGCTGCTCACAAGACGCGATATTGCGTTCAGGAGTGTCGATTACAGAGACAGAGACACTTGCTGAATGACGAGGGGATGGGGGCGAATTGCCAAAGATCGGGGGGAGGGGCGCAGAGCATCCCCGTCTGAAAGGATCGGGAAAATGGGGAGGTTCAGTCACACGGTTTGAGGAATTTGAGGATTGGGCCGGGGCACGAGAGAGAGGACAGCGTACGCGTCGAGATCGTCGGCCCGAGGCCCGAGGCTGTTGGTCGCCCTTGACCCGGACTGCCAGGGGATCGGGGGCAGATTGCCCGTCGGGTCGCGGCGCAAACGAACGACGCCGCTCCGCCAGAGGGCGCGGAGCGGCGTCGGGGAGGGAATGGTGTCGGCCCGAGGGAGGGGGAACGGGCCGACGCGGGAGGTTGCTGGAGGTCTAGCCGATCGGAT